>JAAYYL010000143.1 GCA_012515395.1 Bacteroidales bacterium | reverse complement strand
GCCAGTGCAAAGCCATGAATGATCAGATGTGTTACCCCGGTCTTTGTCATAATGGGTAAAGTTACAAAAAAAAAATGAAGTTTTTTTTAAGTATATTTGTTAGGTAATATTAATCAGCAAGATTATGGATCTGACATTTCGTATACATTATAAAACGCATCAGGACAGTTTTTTGTCTGTATGCGGCAACATCCCGGAACTGGGCAACGAGAACGTAAACAAGGCCGTTGCCATGCATCCCGGGAAAGAAGGATGGTGGGAGCTGAGCGTATCTGCCGAAGCCCTTCCCAGGGAGTTGAATTACCAATACTATATTCAGTCACCCGAAGGCGTTGTTATGACCGAACCGCTCAGGCATGCACATAAAGAACTGCCTTCCGCGGAAAGGATATTCTTTCTTGACAAATGGACCGAGCCTGTCTATTCCTATGTTTTTCTTACCCACAAGACCAAGACGCTTAAAAAGGACGACGTTGCCCTGGTTACTCAATCCGGTGCCGTTCCCTCCGCTTGCCATGTGGCAGTTACCGGGAACACACACGAATTGGGCATGTGGGATCCCGCTAAGGCAATTGCCTTGCAATATGCCGGGGGCGGTTTGTGGGAAGCCGCATTATCCTTTGCCCGGATCAAAGATGAAAAAATTGAATACAAATACATTATCAGGAACAACAAGGACCTCTCGCTTTTAGAATGGGAAGAGGGAGAAAACCGGATATTTTCACTGCCGGAAGGGTTGATCCCGGGCCGGGATCACCTGGTAATCCGGGACACTCCGCTGAGAAGCCGTAGTGAAGGACTGCGTCATGCCGGTACAGCCATTCCGGTATTTTCCCTTCGCAGCAAAGACAGCTGGGGCATAGGAGATTTCGGAGACCTTAGGAAAATGGCCGATTGGGCAGCCGCTACCGGGCAGCGTGTACTTCAGATACTGCCTGTAAACGATACGACCATGTTCCACAACTGGATAGATTCTTATCCGTACGGAGGCATATCCATTATGGCATTGCATCCTTTGTATGCCAATATAAATGCCATTTTGTCCGATTCTGATATTTCCGTTGATTTGTCTGCTTTCGAAAATGAAAGAAAAACCTTGAATGAATTGCCCGAACTGGATTACGACAAAGTGTCCGAACTCAAGTGGACTGTTCTCAAACTGCTTTTCAAGCATACGGGCAAAGAGGTAATGAACTCCGCTTCTTACAAATCTTTTATCAGGAAAAACAAAAAGTGGCTCCGGCCTTATGCATTGTTTTGCGTGCTGAGAGACAAATTCGGAACAGCAGACTATACTCTGTGGGGAAAATATGAGAAATACGACCCGGTATTCGCGGTGGATTTTGACAACCTGGATTTGTACATATTCGTGCAATATTACCTGGACAAACAACTACGGGAGACTCACAAATACCTGAACAGCAAAGGAGTTATCCTAAAAGGCGACATTCCCATAGGCATTACACCCATGAGTGTTGAAGCCTGGACAGAACCCCATTTGTTCAAAATGGATTCCCAGGCAGGGGCTCCTCCCGATGAGTTTTCCGTACAGGGACAAAATTGGGGTTTCCCCACTTATAACTGGGAAGTCATGGAAAAAGACGGGTATACGTGGTGGAAAAACCGTTTTGCCAATATGGCCCGGTATTTTGACGCCTACCGCATTGACCACATCCTGGGATTCTTCCGCATATGGACCATCCCCCGGGAACAAACGCAGGGTCTTATGGGGTATTTCGATCCGGCCATGCCTTTTACGGCAGACGAAATGCGTCGGTGGGGCCTGGCTTTTGACTACGAACGGATGGTTAAGCCATACATTACCCCGGAGATCATCAAATGGGTTTTCAACGAAAACGCCTCGGCAATCATTGAAAAATACCTCCAAAAGAGAAACGGGGCACAACTGCTGGAGTTAAAGGAATCTTTCAACACCCAAAGAAAGATCTCGGACCATTTTGAGACGCTTCCCGATACCGAAGAAAACAATTTTATCCGCAACAGCCTGATGGACCTGGTGGCCAACGTGCTGTTCATCCCGCACCCCGGCACAGAAGATGCCTACCATCCAAGGATTTCGGCACAATTCAACTATTCGTACAAGGCGCTGGACGAAGACACCAAATTTGCCTTCAACCGGCTTTACGACCATTTCTTTTACAAAAGGCACAACGAATTCTGGTACCATCAGGCCATGAAAAAACTGCCGCCCCTAATCTCGGCAACGGGAATGCTTTGCTGTGCGGAAGACCTGGGGATGATCCCGGATTGCGTGCCCCCCGTGATGAAGGAGCTTGCCATGCTGAGCCTGGAAGTACAGCGGATGCCCAAGGACAAGTACCGGGATTTCGGAGACCCGTCCTCTTACCCGTTTTTATGTGTATGCACTACCGGATCCCATGATACCAGCACGTTGAGGGGCTGGTGGGAAGAAGACCGGAACGTCACCAACCGGTTCTTCAACACGGTCATGGGAATTCAGGGAGAAGCCCCTGTTTATTGCGAGCCGTGGATTTGCAGGCAAGTGGTGATGGATCATCTGAAAAGCCCTGCCATGTTGTGTATACTTCCCTGGCAGGACTGGATGTCTGTTTCAGGTGCTCTCAGGCGTGAAAATCCTCATGACGAGCGCATTAACATACCGGCCATAGTCCCGCACTATTGGAAATACAGGATGCACATGACCATTGAAGATCTGCTGAAAGAAAAGGAATTCAACGAATTTGTGAAAGATATGATTGCGGAAAGCGGGCGGTAGACCTTTTCCTATTCTATGGCCGTTCCTTTTTGTCCCGAGGCGGTGGCCCATGCGCGAAACATCATGCCGGTGTTGAATTCCATGGCAATATTCCCGTTTTTGTCCACGCAAATGACTCCACCTCCGGAACCTTCCATTTTATCAATCTTGCCGAGTATGACTTCGCGCGCCGCCTCTTTGACCGTCATCCCCTTGTAGTCCATCAGCGCGCTGATATCAAATGCCACGCACCTACGAATCCATAACTCCCCGTGACCCGTTCCCGAGACGGCCACCGTGGCGTTGTTGGCGTAGGTTCCTGCCCCGATTACCGGAACGTCACCCACCCTGCCCCATCGTTTTCCGCTCATCCCTCCGGTGGATGTGGCTGCGGCCAGGTTTCCTTTGCTGTCCAAAACTACGCAACCTACGGTCCCTTTGGGATCCGGATCTTCCTTCTTCATCTTTATCCGGCGGATCTGCTCCAGGCGTTCGGGCGTGGAGAAATAGGAATTATCTACCGGCGGCAAACCCATTGATTGGGCAAAAGACGAAGCCCCCTCCCCAATAAGCAGCACATGCGGAGAATCTTCCATAACGTGGCGGGCAGCCAGAATCGGATTTTTGATATCCCTTACCCCCGCGACCGCTCCTGCCATCAGGTTACTGCCATCCATCACGGCAGCGTCCAGTTCGTGGATTCCGTCCGAGGTGACGACGGCCCCTTTGCCTGCGTTAAAGGAGGGACAGTCTTCCAGCCACACAACCACCCGGGTAGCCACGTCCAGGGCTTTCTCCCCGTTTTGAAGCATTCGGGTTCCTACTTCCAGGGCCTGATCCAGCAGGTTCAGGTAGTTGTCACGGACTTCGGGCGCCATGGAACGGGCAGATCCGGCTCCACCGTGTAATACGATGGCCCATTCTTCCCGGGGTTCTGTTTGCCGGCAGCCGGAAAACGACAAACTCATCATAGTGAAAATAATAAGCAGGACAATGTTTTTCATGCTTTATTGTATTAATTGTTGTGAAAACAAGGTACAGTTTTTTTGATTTCTAAAAAAATAACTTATATTAGTGGTGAATTTTTAGTACCTGATTGTATGAAAAAAACCATTATTTCTGCTTTGTTTATCCTGTCTTCATTTGCACTATTATCGGCACAGGATAATTATGTTCCTAATGTTATGACTATAGGAACGAATATGGGAAGTTTGGGTGTTGGTATCCCAGTGATCGCTCCTGGTTACAGAATGACCATTCCCCCCATTAATGCTTTCTACGAAGTGGGCATAATTGACTTAGGCAGACCGGGATCTGTTGCAGTCGGTGCACATGTAGGGTTATGGGGATACAAGATCAAAACAGAGCTTAATCAGCTGAATTACAAATATTTCAATACGCTGTTTGGTGTTCGAGGAGCTTACCATTTCACCATTATAGACAAATGGGAAGTTTACGGGGGAGCCGTTCTTGGTATCAAATTGGAGTCAGAAAGATTTACTGCCGGAACAGAATCCACGGCATCTCATACTCATGTGAAGTTCGGATGGCAATTATTTGCCGGAACAAGGTATATGTTTACTCCTTCCCTGGGGGCTTTTGTAGAACTCGGGTACGGAGCCACATATGGTTCAATAGGTGCCACTTATCGTTTTTAGTTCAAAAAATCCTATTCCCGGAAAGCCGCCTGTGACAGGCGGCTTTCTTTTTATCCTGTGCAACAAAGCTTGTAGTTTTTACGTCTGATTAGCATATTGGATAATATTATTCTTATTTTTGATATTCAAAACTAACCCCATCAATTACCGTTTATGAAAAAATTCTTATTATTACCCGGAGCAGTCATTCTTTCGTTGATCCTTTTCACTTCTTGCGATCGGGAAGATCAGGATCAGGT
>JAAYYL010000142.1 GCA_012515395.1 Bacteroidales bacterium | reverse complement strand
ATGGATATGCTGAGCGAATATACCGTGGGATACCACAATATGGAAACCTTTGACGACCTGCCCATCCCCTTTGCTTGTGTGGCGTACGATCTGCTTACCGGAGAAGAAGTGGTAATGCGTGAGGGCAGCCTTCCGCTAGCCATCCGTGCCAGTATGTCCATTCCGGGGGCATTCACCACTGTGGAACGGGATAACCGGGTCTTGATTGACGGCGGGGTGATCAACAATTTTCCTGCAGATATTGTCAAAGAAATGGGAGCCGAAATCATCATTGGCGTAGATGTGAGCATGATGACGCAAAACCGGGAAGATCTTAAGCGTGGAGATATTACGGAAGAAGACCGCAACAGCCTGTTATTTATTGTAGATCATATGATGGAACGCATAGGTCGCGAAACATTTGACAAAAACAAAAAGTTAACCGATCTGTACATCCATCCCGATACGCATCCTTACACCACGGCCAGTTTTAGCAAAACCGCCGTAGATTCCCTGTTGATTCGCGGTGAGCGCATAGCCCGCGAAAATTGGGATGCCATCATGGCCGTCAAAGAACTCATAGGCATTACCCCGCTGGATGATGTAAAAATGCCGCCCAACAGACCTGAAAACACGGATGATCCAACCTTGGACAGCCTGGAGGTAGGCTACATCTTTTTTAACGGCATCACCTCTTTAAATGAGAACAACCTCAGGCGAATGTTACGTTTCAAGGAATTTTCCACTATTAGTATGGAAACACTTACCGAGGCACTGGACCGAATGAAAGGAACCGGGAGCTTCTCTTCCCTGACCTATTCACTGCTGGAAGAAGAAGATCATTTCAACCTGGTCTTTGATTGCCGGGAACGGTCGCGTAGTGCCGTCAGCGTGGGCATCCGTTTTGACACCCGTGACATTGCCTCGGGGTATCTTAACGGTATATTTGCACCTCGTGATCTAAAAGGAGGGATGCTGGAGGTTACCGGTAGGCTTTCCACCAATCCCTATATAAACGCAGGTATTTTCTACCAGGATGCCTGGCTGGGGAGGTTTGGCCTTTCATATACCTACCGTTACGGGAACGTTGATATGTACACCAATAGTGACACCACCTCCTACAACATCCGTTTCCACCAGAATCGCCTGAATGTTGATGTAGCCAACTTTTATTACCGGAATTTCAATATCTACCTTGGAGCCAGGTATGAAAATTTCAGATCACCGCGTATGATCACTATTCAGGAATCTGCCGCAAACCGCACAAGAGTTAAAGAAAATCTCATAAGTTACAGAGCCGGTGTTCGTTACGATAGTTATGACAACGCCTATTATCCATCCAAAGGAGTGCAATTCAACGCTGAATATGCGTTGTATACAGATGACTTTGCACAATTCCGGGAAGGAATGCCTTTCTCGGCATTTTCAGCTTCGCTATACATTGCCGTTCCTGCAACAGACCGTCTGACCATTGTTCCGGCCCTTTACGGGAGATTTCTATACGGTGAGGAATTTGCCTTTTTCACACAGAATTTTACCGGGGGTACTTACAGCGGTCATTACCTGGAACACCAGCTCCCGTTTTACGGATTCCAACCCACAGAAGTGGTAGATAACAAATTCCTGGCAACGTGTGTGGAAGCACGCTACCGCCTGGGACAAAGTCATTACTTGTGGGTCAAGGGAAATGTGGCCCGAATAAGCCATTCAACGCTGGAACTTATAGAATGGAGCAAAGGTATGTATATGCTGGGAGCGGCTGCGGGATATTCTTTTGACAGCCCTCTGGGTCCCATAGATGTGTTGGTGGAATACGGATTGCACCCAGGTGCGAAATTCGGCTTCTACATCAATCTGGGGAAATACTTTTGACGGGTTTGACCAGCACTTTGTCTATACGTGCAATATCCATATCCACGATCTCTATGGATAACCCTTCCCAAAGAAACGTTTCTCCGGTAACAGGAACGTGTTCCAGTTTATCCAGTATGAGCCCGCTCAGGGTGTTGTAATCGTGATCTGTCGCAAGGTCTTCCATATCAAAATTTTCCAGGAAGGCATAAAAATCACATTGTCCGTCAATCAGGAACGAGCCGTCAGCCCGGGCTATGATATCATGATCCTCTTTGTTTTCGGGCAATTCTCCAATAATGGCTTCCATAATGTCAGAATGGGTTACCATTCCCTGGATGCTTCCGAATTCATCGGTCACCAGGGCGTATTTGCTGTAGGCGATCCGTATTTGTTCCACAGCGGCATATACGCTCAGGTTTTCCGGTAAAAAGAGGGGTTTGTGGATCACGGAACGCAGATCGAATCCTTCTTTATCTAT
>JAAYYL010000025.1 GCA_012515395.1 Bacteroidales bacterium | reverse complement strand
TAACGAGCCATTGCCACTGCACTCTGGATCATATCGTCTTTTTCCACTTTGATTCCCGCCGCTTTCATTATGGATTCCCTTACAAGCTGCCAGCGGAAATCTTCCAGGAATGCCGGGAAGTCTTTTTCTATCTGCTCCATAGTAAACTTGCCGTCATTGCCTTCGTACAACCAACGTTTGAGCAGATTTTCGGGCAATTTGATGTCAGCCTTGTCCAGAAGTATTTTGCGAACATCCTGAGCGAATTGGTAATTGCTCTCCCCTTCGTGATTTTTTTCTATTTGTACTTTGATCTTTTCCACAAATGCTTCATGGGTAGTAACAGTTCCTTCACCGTAAAGCTTGTCGTACAATTCCTGGTTTTCTTCCGCTGTCTTGAAACGCTTGATCTCTTTTATCGTAAATACGAATACAGGATCGGGATATTTTTCAAGTTCTTCCGGCTTCACCTGCAACAACATGGCACGTTCTTCCTCCTTGGCAAAAAGAGTCGTGATATCTGCCGTAATCTCTTCTCCGGCGGTTTTTCCAATAAAAATTTTCTTATCTTTTAGTTTTGCCACTGACTTTAGGTTCAGATAGGAATCGGTGATCATGTTTTCTCCCTGCCTGAGATCCACCTTCAGAAAATCTTCCTTTTCCACCTTATCCGCAACATCCATCGTTCCGTGTTGATTCAGAAGCCCCGTTATGTACTCGTCTGTTTCTTTGTCGGTAACAGCCTTCTTAACAAGGGGAATATGCAGGTCTTTGTCAATGGGAATATCCACTTTGGGAGCCAGCATCAAGTCAAAAGAAAATGAAAAGTCAACATCGTTGTCCCAATCTGTTTTGGCCTGTTCTTCAGAAGCCAGCGGTTCTCCGATAATGCGAATTTCTTCCTTTTCCATATAATCGTTAAGGGCCTGGGAGATGATCGTATTGACCTGTTCCAGCAAGGTAGAACGTCCGTACATTTTCTCTACCATGCCCATGGGCACCATTCCTTTTCTGAATCCTTTGATATCCAATTTTCTGCGGACATCGTTCAGCGCTTTCTTTACCTTTTCTTTATAGTCATTTTCTTCAATTGAAACGGTTACCTGCAAGGAAAGGTCATCAATTTGTTTCTTAGTGATATTCATAGTATTAATCTTATAAGGGGCTGCAAAAGTAGGTATTAATCGTCAAATAACCAATCATTTTCTTACCTTTGCAGGATAGATAGATCATCTAAAACATCAAACATATGAGAGAAAAAATTGTAGCCGGCAATTGGAAAATGAACACCACCATCCGGGAAGGTAAGGAACTTACAGAAAATATTCTTCGCGGTATATCAAGTGTTCCTGCCGGTGTAACGCTCATTGTGGCACCTCCTTTTACCCATCTGAGCACTATTTCAGGGATTATCGGTAATACAAAGAATCCGGGATTGTCGGCACAAAACTGCGCCGCCGGTGAAAAAGGAGCCTTTACAGGAGAAGTCTCTGCCGCAATGCTTGCTTCCGTTCCTTGTCAATACGTAATACTGGGACATTCTGAAAGACGGGAGTATTATGGAGAAACCAACGAGATCCTGCTGGAAAAAATACAACGGGCACTGGCTAACGGGATCAGACCCATATTCTGTGTAGGTGAAGTGCTGGAGGAACGTGAATCCAATATGCACTTCCAGGTTGTATCTTCCCAGATTCGCGAAGTGCTCTTCAAACTGGATCCCGATGATTTCAAGAAAGTTATTGTGGCTTACGAACCTGTCTGGGCCATTGGCACCGGAAAAACAGCCACTTCTGAACAGGCACAGGAAATGCACGCCTTTATCCGTTCATTTCTTGCCGAGTCATTCGAAGACCTCGCCAACTCTACCCCAATCCTTTACGGGGGCAGCTGTAAACCTTCGAATGCGGCAGAACTTTTTGCCCGGCCGGATGTAGACGGCGGCCTGATAGGCGGTGCCTCCCTGAAAGCAGACGATTTCCTGGCCATAGCCGGATCGTTTGCTTAACCAATGGATCACATTGCCGTCAGCATAAACATCGAGCCGTACAAGGAAGAAACGGAAAACGTCCTTACTGCGGAACTTGCGGAGATCGGGTACAACGGGTTTCTGACAGAAATTCCTGTCCTGAAGGCATATATTCCCGCAGAAACATTCAACGAGTCCCACCTGAGGCTTCTGCTGAGAACATATGGAATTTCAGATTATTCCAAAGAATTTATTCCGGAAAAAAACTGGAACACAGATTGGGAATCCCGCTTTGATCCCGTAACCGTCAATGCAGGAAAAGGGTGCAACATCAGGGCACCTGGCAGGGATTCGATGATTGTCGTATGGCCCGAAACAAAATGGAGATTGGTTATACAGCCTGAATCCTCTTTTGGAACGGGGCATCACGCGACTACATACATGATGTTGGAAACATTGCTGGAATTGGAAGAAAGCGGATGGATCAAAAACCAACACGTTTTGGATCTGGGTTGCGGCAC
>JAAYYL010000141.1 GCA_012515395.1 Bacteroidales bacterium | reverse complement strand
CTTTTTGGTTACAAAAACTGTAACGCTTTGTCCCTGTTTGCGTCAAAAAGACAAAGCAGGCCGGAGGTTTGACACAGGATATAGAAAACATACAAAAAACCCTGAGCGGAGATGCTCGTGCCTACGGCGCTTTGGTGGATAAATACCAAAGCCTGGTGTTTGTTTTGGTGAGGGGAATCTGCAAGACAACCGCCGATGCACAGGAAGTAACACAGGATGTGTTTTTGAAAGCTTATGAGCAATTGCATACGTTTAAAGGAACGGCTTCTTTTCGCACCTGGCTTTACCGGATTGCATATAACACGGCTATAAGCCATATAAGAAAGACAAAAAGCCGTGGTAAAGCCGGAGAGGCTTACATGCACGAGGTAATGCACACCGCAAGTTCCGTAGAGGAAGAGCACGATACGGAACGTGAAGCGCAATACGATAAGATCAGGCAACTGGTTGAGGATCTGCCTCCGGCAGAACGAATGCTTATAGAGTTGTATTATTATAAGGAATTGAAAATGGAAGAAGTGGCTTACATATGCGGAATGACCCTTTCAAATGCCAAAGTGCGCATTTTCAGGATACGTCAGAAATTGCAGGAAGCCATGACAGCAGCTTAAAAAGAAACACTATGGATACGTTGAAAGATTTCTTTAACGAAGAACACAGACGGCGCATGCAAGAAGCCGAAGAGATCGTGCCTCTGGGAATGCATGTTGTTCATATTATTGAAAAACAACAAGTTGTCCGGCGTAAAACGCGTTGGTATTGGTGGTCTTCGGGATGTGTGGCGTTTGTTGCCGCAGCCGTGGGAGCCGGTTTTTATTTCCGGGAGAATCTTGCCGTATTTTTTCACCGGGTATCGGAAATCGCAGGATTGGTCACAGGAAAACTGGTTGAAATTTACGAAAACACAAAGTTTGCTCTTTTATCCTGGGGGACGGGTGTTACTAAAACAGCTGAAACCGGATTTATAGAAAAGGCCACAACGGAAATCTCCGCGTGGCCCGTTCAGGTATGGTATGTGGTTTTTCTGGCGGCCGGAGTTGCCCTGCTCCTGGGAGTGGACTTTCTGGTGCGCCACCGCAAACCCGTTTAATCGTTATACATCTGGGGAATGTCTACTGAGTTTTCACAATCGCCTAAAAGATAGCGTGAAAAATAATCAGCCATTCTCCAGAAAAAGTATTCTGTCATATCACCGAAACCGTGTCTTTGTCCCGGCAGGATGAGCATATCAAAGCGCTTGTTGGCACGGATCAATGCATTGGCTACCCTCAGGGTATTCCCCGGATGGACGTTGTTGTCAATGTCACCATGGATCAACAGCAACCTGCCCAATAAATTCCTGGCCAGCTCTGAATTCGTGTCAATATCGTATTTGAAAGTGGTGTCCCCTTTGGCGGTAATCTCTTCCAGAACCCCGTGGTGTTTTTCACTCCACCAGCGGTTGTAAATGTTGTTTTCGTGATTTCCGGCACATGAAACAGCCACTTTGAAGAAATGCGGGTATTGGAGGATGGCTGCCGTAGACATGAAGCCGCCTCCTGAATGACCATGGATCCCTACGCGGGAAGCGTCAATAAAGGAATGTCTGGAAGCCAGTTGTTCAATGGCGTATTTTTGGTCTTCCAGTCCGTAATCGCGTAAATTTCCGTAGCCGAAATTGTGATACCACTTGGACCGGTTGGGGTGACCTCCCCGGTTACCTACGGTGATTACAATAAATCCCATTTGTGCAAGACGGTCCAGACGGTCCATGCGCTGGCTCCAGGCTTGTCCGGGTCCTTCCACTTGTGGTCCGGGATAAACGTAAGTAATGATGGGATACTTGCGTTCGGGATCAAAGTCAAACGGTTTGTACATGATACCGTGTAAGTCGGTTACACCATCGGCGGCTTTTACTTTAAAACGTTCCGGGAATTTGTATCCGGCTGCCAAAAGCAGACTCAGATCTGTTTCTTCAAGAGTCAGGATCTTTTTCCCGGTATTGTCGTACAATTCGGAAACGGGAGCAACATCCACGCGGGAACGGTTCATTACAAAATATTTTTTGGTATCGCTCATGTCGGCCGTGTAATGAAATTCTCCAGGGGTAAGCAAACGAACCTGGCTGCCGTCCAGGCGGGCTGCGTACAAATGCTCATAATAAGGATCTATGCCATCATCTTTTCCGCAGGCAGTGAAATATACGGTACGTGAATCTTCATCAACACCCAGAATCTGTTCCACGTGCCAGGGACCGGATGTGATGGCGTTGATTTCATTTCCCTTATTGTCATACAAGTACAAGTGTCCCCAGCCTGTTTTTTCAGACCAGTGGATCAGTTCTTTCCCGTTGTTTACCAAAAATAACGGACGTGTTTCCACGTATGTGTTCAGGCGTTCCTCAATGACGGTCAGAGCCGTGTCCTGCTGAATTTCAGCTCGGCAAAGGTCTATGCGTTTCAAGTCCCGGCTGGTTCGGTAAAAGTAGAAACCGGAATCATCTCCCAGCCATTCCCAGCTCTGGAATTCATCGGACATTTTCCGTTTTTCCATGGGCTTGTAGTTCAACTCCAGTGTCTGGTCCTTAAAGGCTGCCGTTTCTATGGTTTTCCATGTTTTGGCTTCCATGTTGAAAACGACCAGGGAATACTGGGGCATGTTTTTTTCTCCCGGCATTTCGTATTTGTAGCGTTCCAGTTTGGGACGCGGTTGGGCAAGGACATTTACAACAAAAAGGTCCTGTACTTTTGTCTCATCGGAGCGGATCATGGCAAAATGCTTTGAATCGGGGCTCCAGATCAAACCGCGCACTCCGGTGCGTTTGTTCAACTCGGTAGAATCGGCATAAAAATCCTGGGATCCGGAGCCGAATGCGAAATCGCGGGTTCCTTCCGTGGTCAGCTGATGTTCCACAATGGTGGAGTCTTTTTCGTCTTTGCGGGCTTTTTCAAAATTCTCCCAATCCATCCAGTATAGGTTGAAGTTACGCGAAAAGACCACATATTCTTTGTTGGGAGAAATGTTGGCCCAACGGGGAACAGATTCTTCCTTTTCTTCATCTTCCAGCCAGGTGAGGGTTTTGGTTTTCCAGGCATATTCAAAGAAGAAAAGACGGGGTTCTTTGCCGCCTTTCTTTTTGATGTCTCCTTCTTTGTTTTCATCACCCTCTTTTTTGTCTTCTTTCTTGTCCACCATTTCCGTGCTCTGGATATAGAAAGTAAACGTATTGTCATCTTTGATTTTCAGATCTTTTAAAGGCAGGTTCTGAGCGTCAAAGGGATCTTTGACAATGCGGGTAAGTTCAGCGGCAAGTTTGTCCCTGTCAAAAAGTTCGGTGCGGGTTCCCTTGCCGGGGTCGGTGACATACCAATTGTTTCCTTCGGGTGTTTTGTATACGTACCAGAAGAGGTCGGAGGTTTTGAACCAATTGGGACGTACACCGGTGGAAAACACCATTTTATTGATTTTTTTCGCGGAAAAACGTGAGGCCAGTTCGTAATTGGCTTTTTCACGCACAGGACCTCTAAGCGGTTGTGCCTGCAGAGCAATACCGGCAATAATAATCAGGCCTGTGAGTAAAATCCTTTTCATTATCATAGAATCAGGTTTTAAGGTTTATATTTTTATGATGATCTTTCTTTTATACAAGGCTATGGCCATGAATGTAAACACTGCCACATAAAGGATTGCATAAGCCAGGGATCCGGCGGGATTGTCCCCGAAAACCGGAACACAAACGTTATGATACAACCAGCCAAGAGGGGTGGCCGTTCCGCCGGAAGCCGTTTGCCAGTGAATGAGGCGACCAAATACTTTGGCAAAAAGTCCGGACATTACGAATGCAAATAATGGGTTAAGACCGAGTGCTTTGAATGGCATAAACCATTTTTCTTTTTGTTTTATGTCTATCAAATAAACAAAGAAAGCCAACAACAGCAAGGTCCAGCCTCCGGCGTACAACACATAGGAAGCGGTCCATAGCGGTTTGCTTATGGGAAGCCAGATACTCCAGATCATGGCAGCACCCAGGCTTACCAGTCCCCAGGTGTAAAGACTGCTTACGGCTTCAATTTTTTGGGTGTTTCTACGGATACAGATTCCGGCCAGGTATCCCATCAGCACAGTCCCGGCCCCGGAGAGCATTCCTAACACGCCTTCGGGATCAAAAGGCAGGCCGTATCCCCTGTAGAGATGGTCCGGACCAACCAGGAACAAGTCCATGACCCGGGCAAAGTTCGTTTCCCTGGAATACGGATCGTCTCCTCCAAAAAAGTATAACAGGCCCCAGTGAAGCAACAAAACCAGGCCGAAAACCCAAATGATGCGACGCGGCTTTTTCAGCCATAGGGCCAGGGTCCCTCCCAGGGCATAAGCCATGGCAATGCGCTGAAGCACTCCGAATATGCGTAAATGGGAATAATAGCTGCCCAGGTTTTCCCAGAACGTTAAACCGGGATCCGGTTTTGTAAGGAAAAAGGGAAAGGCGTTCAACAACAGGCCCACTAAAAAGATGAGCAAGGCCCTTTTGTACAATTTCACATACCCGCTTCCCATGGAGAGGGTCCCGTCCAGGTATTTTGAAAAGGAAAAGGCCATGGCGGTTCCCACAATAAATAAAAAGAAAGGAAATACAAGGTCGGTAGGGGTACAGCCAAACCATGCAGCATGACGCAGCGGGGGATAGATCTTGCTCCAGGTTCCCGGGTTATTTACCAGGATCATACCTGCAATGGTCATTCCCCGCAAAACATCCAGTGCGACATACCTGTTTTTTGATGTAACTGAAGCCATTTATCAGATAGTTTTTACAAATATACATTATTTGAAAGAAGCCAGGAATACAGCACTCAAAGCAGCCGTTTCCGTTCGGAGCACAGACTCTCCCAAATCTACGGGGATACAGCCCGAGTCAAGTGCCTCCCGGATCTCT
>JAAYYL010000140.1 GCA_012515395.1 Bacteroidales bacterium | reverse complement strand
GTCCCGTACTGCGGATACCCAGGCGGGGTACGCCCAGATCGGTAGATAACAGGTTGATTTTTTCTTCTATGGTAAGCATGTCCAACAGGATGTCAATGCGTTGGTCGGCGGAAAGGTCCCTGTTGTGGAAAGGATGGTTTTGTCCCTGACTTTCAATTGAAAAGGCAAGACAAAAAGTAAAAAAAACAAAAAATGTGAAGGATTTTATATGTTTCATGATGTCTGTTTTGTATGCAAAAATACGATTATATTTGCATATTATGAGTTATATACCCAATGAAAACAGATACGGTAATATGATATACCGTCGCTGCGGCCGGAGCGGTTTGCAGTTGCCCTCCATATCACTTGGTTTGTGGCACAATTTCGGCGGAGTGGATGATTACGCCAACGGCCGGAAAGTTATATTAAAAGCGTTTGACCATGGGATCACGCATTTTGATTTTGCTAATAATTACGGACCTCCGTACGGTTCGGCCGAGCTCAATTTCGGCAAACTTTTGCGGGAAGACCTGTCGGCTTACCGGGATCAGTTGGTCATATCAACAAAAGCCGGTTATGATATGTGGCCGGGTCCTTACGGAAACTGGGGGTCACGCAAGTATTTGCTTGCCAGCCTGGACCAAAGCCTGGAGCGCATGGGCCTTCCTTACGTGGACATCTTTTATTCCCACCGTCCGGATCCCGATACTCCCCTGGAAGAAACCATGGGGGCTCTGGATTATGCCGTTCGCAGCGGTAAAGCGCTTTACGCCGGCATATCCAATTATCCGGCCCCTCTGGCACGTCGTGCATTCCGTATTCTGCGGGAACTGGGAACCCCCTGCCTGATCCACCAGCCCAAATATTCCCTGCTGGAACGTTGGGTAGAAGCCGAACTTCTGGAAGAATTGGAAAAAGAAGGGGTAGGGTGCATCGCATTTTCCCCGTTGGCCCAGGGCATGCTTACCGGTAAATATTTGAAAGGCATACCCGAAGGATCCAGAGCCCAGAGGGCTGACGGTGCCCTGCAGGCAGAAAGCATCACTCCTGAAATACTGGAAAAAATCAACCGTTGGAACCGGGTAGCCCTGGAACGCGGGCAGACCTTGGCCCAAATGGCCATTTCCTGGCTCCTGAAAGATCCCCGCGTTACTTCAGTACTGATCGGGGCCCGGACCGTAGAACAGCTGGAGGAAAACCTGAAAGCGGCTTATGCCGGAGGTTTTTCTAAAGAAGAATTAAACGAATTGAATGCATAAAATTACAAGAAATGGGAAATAGAGTGTGTATCCGCATAGACCGTGGTAAAGACGCAGTAGACGGAGCCGGAGTAAGGCTTCGCAGGGTATTGGGATTGAAAACCGTACAGGCTTATGATCCTTTTTTAATGTTGGATGGATTTGATTCCACAGATCCTGACGATTACATCAGGGGTTTTCCCTTTCATCCCCATCGCGGGATCGAAACGGTAACTTACCTTGTTGAAGGCCTGATAGAGCATATGGACAGCCTTGGGAACAAAGGCACCATAGGCAATCTTCAATGCCAGTGGATGACCGCCGGGTCCGGGATCATTCACCAGGAAATGCCTAAGGAATCGCCGCGTATGCTGGGTTGTCAGCTATGGGTAAACCTCCCCGCAAAAGAAAAAATGACCATTCCCACATACAGGGATATTTTACAGGAAGATGTACCCCTCATCCGGGAGGAAGGAGCCGTTGTACGTGTGTTGTCCGGTGCGTACAATGGAAATAATGGACCCATGGACGGGGGATATCAGGATGTTCAGTACCTGGACATTACCCTGGAACCGGACAGGGAGTGGCTTTACGACCAGACGCCCAACGACCATACCTTATTCCTGTACCTGTTGGATGGGAGCCTGAAGCCGGAAGGAAACGATAGTTTTGAAGAAAAGCGATCTGCCATGCTGATGGCAGCAACCGGGAAGCCCGGTGAAGGGAATGACACAGTTTCAGTCCGTTCCGGATCCAAAGGAGCTCGTTTTCTGCTCATTGCAGCCAAACCCCTACATGAACCTTTTTCCTGGGGAGGTCCTATAGTAATGAATACAAAAGAAGAACTGGAACTGGCTTTCAGGGAGTTGGAAGAAGGAACATTCATCAGGCATAAAGATCCCACGTTCCTGATCCTATAGAGCAAGGATGCAAACCGGCTGGTCCACGGGGATGCGTTTACCGGTATCCTCAGGCAGACCGGTTTTAATATTCCGCTTGTATATTTCTATATGGTTTTCGTTTTTGCATGCGACCAGGATCCAACGATCATCCGGGGTTATTAAAAAATGCCTTGGATGACTTCCCGTTGGTTGAAATCCCACCCGTGTCAGCATGCCTCTCTCATCATTTACACGATAGATTACCAGGCCGTCTCCTTTCAGGCGTGTGGAAGCATACAGGAAATCACCGTCCCCGGACAAAGCAATATGGGCACTTCCGCGTGCCCCGAGTGTATCTGCGATTATTGACTGGATTTGCTCCAGTTTCCCGTTTTGGTGAGTAAAAACGGTAACCCTTCCCGACAATTCGTTGATCAGGTAGGCTTTGTCTCCTTTCTTGTTGAATACCAGATGTCTTGGACCACTACCCGGTTCCAGGGCAACGGTGTCTTTAAGTTCCGGTATGTCCGGCCCGTTGTTGCTGAACACATAAATACGGTCTGTGCCCAGGTCAGTGGCAAACAAATGGCGGGCATCCGGTGAAAAAACCACACAATGTATGTGAGGGGCTTTTTGCCTGAGGCTGTCCGGTCCTGATCCCGAAAATTCCCAACGGTGTCTGATGGATTTTGCACCGGGAGAAAAGACCGTTACGGTACCGGAAGAATAGTCGGCCGTTACTACATAATTTCCGGAAGGTTCCACAACCACGTGACAGGGATCCGCTCCCGGGTTTTTCAGAAATCCGAGCGGTTTGATGTTCCCTTTGTGCCCGTTCGGATCAAAAACGGATATTCCGGATGCCGGACCGCTTTCATTAACCGCATAAAGCAAGTTGTCAAAAGCAGAAAAGGCCAGGAAAGATGGATTCAAAGAAGAGATGCTGTCCAGCAATTTAAAATCGCCCGAAGAGACATCAAAGCGGTAAGCATAGATGCCGTGACTGTTGCCCGTGGTATAGGTACCGGCCAGCAAAGTCAGGTTCTTATGGCCGGAAGAGCATGCGTATAATGAGCCCATTGTAAAAATCAGAAAGATTAGGTTTCTCATGATCAATTTTTTACAAAAATAAAAAAACCCCGTTGAAAAACGGGGTGGCGCATTAATTCATTTAACCGTAAACAAATTAATAATCCAGAGTGAAAACTTTTTCGCCCTGGTTAATGGTATTGACTTTAATTTTAAGTCCTTTTACTCCTTCCTCAACACATTCTCCTTCCAGGGGATAAGCCATCATGGTGGAAAAGTTTGTGTAAAGCGGATCGTTGTTGGATTTATGGCGTAATTCCAGGCAGTAATAACCGTCTTCAAGCGGTGTTTCCCTGTTCAGGTCATAGATCAGGGCAAAGGAATGCTTGGTGGGATCCATAGCCTGTATGGACACCTGCAGGTTCAGATACCTTTTGGAGCCGAAGCCGCCTCCGGCAAACCATAAATACTGCGGTTCAACCCTGTCCGTACCCAGTGTGTCGGGTTCGCCCGTATAAATGAAATCTTCCGTATCCACAAGGTGCATCTGCACAATGTCAATATATTGTACGGGAGATACATCCGTTTGGGCTTCTTCCCCTTCCTGATCATCACCGTGGATCGTATAATACAATATCAGCCGGTCTCCGTCTATAGGTTCGAATTCTTCATCGATAGAGGTGTGGTTCACGGGACAGAACAGCAGGGTATCGTCGGTAATGACATAAAACGGGTAATTTCCCTCAACTTCCTGTTGGTGTGTGTCTGTGGTTATGGTTCCCCAGGTGACTTTTGTATTATCACCCGGATCCAGCCATTTTGAACAGGAATTCAGTGTAAGGAGCAGGGTGGCCGCAGAGATCATAAAAATGAAGTTGCTTATTCTTTTCATTATTTTAGTATTTTCGTTGTTGTTTCTGTTTACTAATTGCAGCAATTTATCAATTACTGCATCAAAGAAAGAAAAAATATTTGTCAATGCAGTATTACCTTACCTGCTGCATTTAAATGATGACCGTAAACACAAATGAAAGACAGAGAGCTTTGGAAAGAGATATACAGGAAGTACGCAAAGCGCATGTTAACTGTGTGTATGCGGTATGCACCGGGCAGGGAACAGGCAGAGGATATGATGCACGACGGGTTTATACAGGTCTTCAGGTCTCTGGATAAATTTACGGACAGGGGAGAAGGATCCATGAGGGCCTGGATGGAGCGTGTAATGATAAATACATGTTTACAGCAACTGAGAAAAAAAGACCTGTTAAGAAACAGTTCATTGGTAGAAGTTGAAAAAGAACCGGCAGATGATGATTCACTGGAAGCTGCCGCGGAGAGGATACCGGCTCCTGTATTACGCGGTTTCATACAAGAGCTGCCTCCCGGCTACAGGGCCGTATTCAATCTTTATGTATTTGAAGGGATGAGTCATAAAGAAATTGCCGAAAAATTGAACATTAAAGAAAAAACATCCTCATCCCAATTATATAGGGCTAAATGTTTGCTTGCCTCGCAAATAAAAGAATATGAAAGAAAGCATCAATAAATGGACCGAGATTGTCCGGGATAAAGTAAACGGACTACCGGAAGTATTGGATACCGATGCTTCCTGGGAGCGTTTGGAAAGTAAGATCCAGGCTTTCTATCGGATAC
>JAAYYL010000139.1 GCA_012515395.1 Bacteroidales bacterium | reverse complement strand
CTGCGTTTTTGAGGGTTCCTGCGTTTTTGAGGGTTCCTGCGTTTTTGAGGGTTCTTCGGTAATGGGAAGTTCTTCGGTAATGGGAAGATCTGCGGGTTCAGGATTTTTTACGGAAGTCGGGCGTTCAGGCTCACGGAATTCGGGTTTTGGTTCGGCCGGAGGGCTTTTCTGTTCTGTCGGAGGGCTTTTCTGTTCGGTCGTGTTTGCCGGATTTTCCAACTGGCTCAACCGTACCAGGGCCATTTCTATGTGAAGCCGTGGTTGGTTGCTTTGTTTGTAACCCGCCTCTGCCTGCGTACTGATACTTAATGCCTTAAAAAGAAACGGAAGGGAACACTCCCGGGCTTGTTCCCTGAATTTCAAGGCAGTCTCTTCTCCGTATTCCAGTAAAGGGAGACTTTCTGGCTGTTTGCACACCAGCAGGTCCCTGAAATGGGAACTCAAACCGCCAATAAAATGCAAGGCATTGAACCCTCGGGACAGGATTTCGTCAAACAGGAGAAGCATTTTCTCAAAACTGCCGTCAAGAGCCATTTGTGTCAGGCGGAAATAATATTCCCTGTCCAATACATTCAAATTGGAAATAACCTGTTTGTATGTCACTTCTTTACCGCTCACGGCAATACACTGATCCAGCAATGTAAGGGCATCCCTCATGGCTCCGTCTGCCTTTTGGGCAATAACGCCAAGCGAATCCCGACCGATAGTTACCCCTTCTTTTTTGGCCACCTCTTCCAGGTGAAGCGTCATTGCCTTAACGGAGATGCGGTTGAAGTCAAAGACCTGACATCTGGAAAGAATGGTGGGGAGGACCTTGTGTTTTTCGGTCGTAGCCAGAATGAACAAGGCATAGGAAGGCGGTTCTTCCAGTGTTTTGAGAAAAGCGTTGAAAGCTGACTGGGAGAGCATGTGTACTTCATCAATAATGTATACACTGTATTTTCCCACTTGTGGCGGGATCCGAACCTTGTCAATCAATTCCCTGATATCGTCCACGGAATTATTGGAAGCGGCATCCAGTTCATGAATGGAATAAGAACGGCCTTCGGCAAAAGACTTACAGGATTCACATTCTCCGCATGCTTCCATGTTTTCTGTCGGATGCAGACAATTGATCGTTTTGGCAAAGATACGGGCACAAGTAGTTTTGCCAACTCCCCTGGGACCGCAAAACAGATACGCATGAGCCAGTTGCTTTCTGGCAATGGCATTTTTCAGGGTGGTTACGATATTGTCCTGATCAACAACGTCATTAAATTGTTGAGGACGGTATTTTCTTGCTGATACCACAAATTGATCCATAAGGTGCAAAGATAAGAAATAATCCCTATTTTTGCGGCCTCCGGTGACTATGACAAAAACTATGAAATCCATCTTTCTTACTACACTTTCATCCGGTATGAAATGTGCTGTAATGACAACTGCATCTCCTGTGAGTTATTGCGCTTTAACTACCTTGGCAGGCACCCGGTTTGAACCATCGGGATATGCAGGATTGGCCCATTATTGCGAACATATGCTCTTCAAAGGCACAGTCAGAAGGAAAGGCTACCATATAAACAACCGACTGGAAAGACTGGGCGGGGAGATCAATGCCTTTACAACAAAAGAAGAACTGGTGCTTCATGCCACTGTTTTGCGGGAAGATCTGAATAAAGCACTGGAACTGATCTCAGACATGGTTCTGCACTCTGTTTTTCCGCCATCGGAGATGGTCAAGGAAAGAGAAGTGATTCTGGATGAGATACGTTCTTATAAAGATTCGCCCATGGATCTGATTTACGACCGGTTTGAAGAAAAATTGTTCACCGGAACACCCATGTCCAGGCCTATTCTTGGAATTCCCAGGGAGCTTAAAAAGATCAGCTCCACTCACCTGAAAGATTTTCTCAAGGAACGGTTCCGTCCCGAACAAATGTCACTTAGTATTGTCGGCAATGTTTCCCCCCGCCGGGCTTTGGCCATGGCGGAAAAGTATTACGGAAAAGAAGTATTTCAAATCTCCGG
>JAAYYL010000024.1 GCA_012515395.1 Bacteroidales bacterium | reverse complement strand
TCTACCCATGACAGGGATAAGACTTTGTAAGTAAACAAAATTAGGGATAACACGCTGAGATCAACAAATATGAGTCATAATTTATAAACCGAGTCAACTTTTCCCAGAGATAAGACACCCAGGTAGTCAACCAAAATCAGGAAACTACAAAAGTCTGAAAATTGTAAGTTCATCCACAAAAACCGCACTATATGTGGATGGATGTCAGTAAATAAGATGATCGGACGTCAAAAAGCTGTTTCATTTAAGAATAGGTAGAATTTTTTCTGTAAATGCCACGTCTGCCCGCGAGAGTGGTAGCTGTACCAACAAGAACAGGGAGCCTCGGCTTTCAAAAAAAGCTCCCTGTTCTTGTTGGTACAGCTACCTGAAAATATAGCAGGAGTTTATACCCGTGACATGTTCTATATTAGCGTGTTATACGCGTAAGGCCTTCCAATTGAAGCACATTTTTGATTTATGGCGCATTCTACCGGAGGTGCAACTTACCCTGAAACGAATCCCCGGGGACCTCCCGAAATTTATGGCGAATTCTACTGGAAATGCAACCTGCCACTTGAAATGCCGAATACTTGAAATGCAACCTGCCACATAAAGTGCAGCCTACTAATGAAAGAGTTTCCTGTTTGCAGTACTATTTGTAATTTTTTTGCATATATAAAATATATCGCCTACCTTTGTATCGGCTTCCGTTATAACGGTGCCCGGAGTAAAAATAAATGATATGACAAATACTGAAGACAACATTGTATTGACAGAAGCTGTATTTTATACGTTACTGGCTTTACATACGCCCCTTCACGGGTATGGAATTATGCAGGAAACAAAAAGGATGACCGATGGTCGTCTTGTGTTATCGGCCGGCACACTATACGGAGCTATTTCTTCCATGTTGGAAAAAGGCTGGATCAAAGCGCTCCCGGAAGAAGAAGAAAGTCGGCGTAAGGAATATGTCATTACCGAACAGGGACGGAATATCGCACGCACTGAACTAATCCGGTTACAGGAACTTGTAAACAACGGCAATAAAATCATTAATAATTAACGAACACCAGAATGACTAAAACTGTACGAAAAATCTTCTTTTTGTGGGAATATGAAAAAGAAGAAGCATGGATCAATGGAATGGCAAAAGAAGGTTGGATGCTTATCCATACCGGCTTTCGGAAATACGTATTTGAAAAAGGAACTCCCGGCACATATACATACCGTTTGGAGTTACTGGAAAAAGACACTCATTCCCCTGAAAGCAAATCATATCTTGACTTTTTAAAGGAAACCGGCATAGAGGTCGTGGGGGAATGTGTCAATTGGGTCTACCTGCGTTGCAAAACTGCAGATTGCAAATTTGATCCGGGATCCCGGCCTTTATATAAATTGACGCACTTGCTTAAAATCCAGGACTTTTTCAATACCATCCGCCTGATTTTTATGATAGTCATTGCGCTATGCATAGTAGGTATATTTATTCTGGAACATCCCCAACCGACGCCTGTCATAGATTTTTTCAAAGGGTTCTGTGTGGGAATCAGCCTGGCGTCGTCTGTTATGATGCTTTTGTTTGCCCCCTACTTCAACAGCATCAACAGAAAAGTGAAAGCGGCCATCAAAGATCTCTACACCTGCAGCTAATGTGGGATCTCTGACCCACATATGGGGGGGCTGTATATGTGGTTGTTTCCAAGGCAGTCTCCTATAGGTGGGTCTGTGGCGCAC
>JAAYYL010000023.1 GCA_012515395.1 Bacteroidales bacterium | reverse complement strand
GAAAATTTCCACGTTGTCGGTGACGGTAACGAAGAGAAAATCTTTGAATTCAACCAGGAGTACAATTCCAGTATCGAATTGTGGAGCGGTCGTATTCAGCGTTCTACCTGGATGCAGGTTCAACTATGGAACTGGCGTGCCGACAGATTAGGTGGTACTCCTACTCATCTCTTTGGAGGTGGATGGGGAGGAATGAATCCTACCGGTGCCTTTGCCGAGGCACTTATTGCCAACGACGGTTTTGATTCTTATCGCCGGAAGGCATGGATCGCAACGTACGATGAGGTGCTTTATGAAATGCCTTATGTCAGTGATAAAGATTGTCCCACACGTGAAGATAAGGAAAAAGATCCCTATCGTGGTATTATAGAACCTGTTGGATTGTATGGTCATGAAGGTTATTTCCATTTGAAACTGATAGCTTCTGCTTCTGATATAAAGGATGGGATGTACTCAGATACGAACTTCCTGATCATGAGGTATGCCGAAGTACTTCTCATGTATGCCGAATGTTGTGCTCATACAAACGATAACGATGGTTTACAATATCTTAATATGATACAGCAAAGGGCAGGATCCCAGACAATCAGCTCTTCTCTGACACTTGATGCCGTTAAAAAAGAAAAACAGTTTGAAATGTGGATGGAAGGCTGCCGCTTCATTGACCTGGTACGTTGGGGTGAAGCTGCAGGCAAACTGGCAAACAACGGAGACAGCGTTCCTTCATTCAAAGACAAATTCGCTACTGAATTCAGTGGCAAACATGAAGGTTTTGTTGACTGGTCGGATGCAGATGTCAACAGTGGCAAGGAGCATGGGTTCAAAGCCGGAAAGCATGAACTTTATCCGTTCCCCTTCAGCGAATTGTCTATCAATGAAAACATAGTACAGAATCCAGGATGGTAATTTTACTTTTAGTTTTAGGTTTAGGTTTAGATTTTGGGTCTTGATTCATTTTGATTTTGTGCGGGAGTGGATCCCATAATCGGGGTCCACTCCATTTTTATCCGAATTAACGTTACAGTAAAAAACAAAACCATATTGTTTTATGAGATTATTAACTTTTTCTTTCATAGCCGTTTCATTTTTGTTGCTTGAGGCTTGTCATACCAATTCGCAATCTGAAGGGCAAGTTTCCGAAGTCATCCGGCCCGGAGAGCAAGCCCCGTTTGCAGATCCCGGACAAAGAAATTTCGGCGGTTTTCGCAGAAGAGATACTACAGGCAAAGCTCCGGCTCCTCGTCCGAGATTTCAAATGCCGGAAGTCAGGACAGTTCATTTTAACGATCTTGTAATGAGTGATCCGTTCATTTACCCACATCCGGAAACGCAAACCTATTACCTTACTAGTTCCGGCGGGTGGATGTACAAGAGCAATGATCTTAAAATGTGGACCGGTCCTTTTAATATAATTGATATCAAGGGATTATGGTTGGAAAAGGCCGGGTTTGCCGCAGCTGCCGAAATCCACAGAATCGGAGATAAATATTATTACGCCGGTACATGGAGTGATCACAGTGATTTGATTGAGCAGGTACCCAGAAGATATAATGTACCCCACAACCAAACCTATCTGCTCAGGGCGGATAATCCTGAAGGTCCGTATACCTCGTTTGCCATAGAACCCGGTTATGATTACCAGCCTCGTGAATGGGATTGTATAGACGGGACTCTTTATGAAGAAAACGGAAAAATCTATATGATCTTTGTACACGAATGGACCCAACTTATTGACGGAACAATGGATTACATTGAACTTGCCCCGGATTTGAGTTATACCCTTTCTGAAAAGCCTGTTACCATGTTTCGTGCAACAGAGGCTCCCTGGGCAATGGAAATGAATTCCATAGGGGAAGCTACTTTTGGTTTGAAAATGCCCGGCTGGGTAACCGACGGACCGCAAATGTTCCGGACACAAACCGGGAAACTGGGTATGCTCTGGTCAAGCTGGGGAAAAGAAAGGTACGTTCAGGGAATAGCTTATTCGGAATCCGGAACCATTGCCGGTCCATGGGTACAGGAAAAAGAGCCGTTCCTGTCCAACAATTCAGGTCACGGCATGTTGTTCAGAACATTTGACGGAAAACTGATTTTCCTGGTTCATCATGCTGAAGAAAACGGACCCAGAAAGCCTCAATACTGGAATGTTGATGATTCCGGGGATAAGCTTGTCTTAGGCACTCAAATCAATATCTGATGTTATGAAAAAATTGTTTTTAGTTCTTTTATTTATTTTATCTGCTCTTTTATCTGATGCGCAGGATAAGAACTTCCATATTTTTCTGTGTTTCGGACAATCAAATATGGAAGGGGCTGCCAGAATTGAAGCTCAGGACACATTAAATATCAGTGATCGCTTCCAGATGATGGCTGCAGTGGACGATCCGTCGCGTGGACGTGTTAAAGGCCAGTGGTACAAGGCAGTTCCGCCTCTTTGCAGAGAAAAGACCGGCCTTACACCGGTAGATTATTTTGGCCGTACTTTGGCGGAACAGCTCCCTGAAGATCATACCATAGGTGTAATAAACGTTTCCATAGGAGGATGTAAGATCGAGGCCTTTATGAAAGAGCAAATAGCAGAATACACAAAAAATGCTCCGGAATGGATGATACCTGCGCTTGAATCATATGAAAACGATCCCTACCGGTGGCTGTTGGATCTGGCAAGGAAGGCGCAGAAAGACGGAGTTATCTCCGGCATTCTTATGCATCAGGGCGAGTCGAATATCGGTGAAGAGGATTGGCCCCTTAAAGTCAAAAGTGTTTATGAGAATTTGCTCAAAGACCTGGATCTAAAAGCTGAAAATGTTCCTCTGATTGCCGGAGAAGTAGTAAATGCTGACCGGGGAGGAAGATCTGCAACTATGAACACTATTATTGACAAATTGCCGGAAACCATACCTACAGCTCATGTGGTCTCATCAAGCGGATGCACCCAGTTTTTTGACCAGATCCATTTTGATGCTGCCGGATATCGTGAGATGGGCAGACGTTATGCTGCCGTTATGCTTCCTCTTATGGGATACGATGCTCCTTCTTCCCGTATGTATCATGTTTCGTTGGAATCTCCTGTTATCCATCGTTTCGGGGGTGGAGTAACATTCAATATAAGGGCTCCCCGTGCTCACTCTGTTTTTCTGTCTTCACAGTTTCTTACGGAGAATGTCCCTCTTACTATGAACAGGGAAGGTATCTGGAGTGTAACACAAAGGGTTAAGGATCCGGATATTTATCCTTACCATTTCATTGTAGACGGGGTTACAGTATCTGATCCTTCCAATACGGACATTTTTCCTAACGAAAGATTCAAGGCCAGTTTGCTCACCATTCCGGATCAAAACGCATTGTATCACGTCAACGATGTACCTCACGGACGGGTTACATATTGTATGTATAAATCCGAAGTGCTTGGCATGAACCGTCCTTTGTTGGTTTATACTCCTGCTGAATATGAAAACGGCGACAAATCTTACCCTGTTTTCTTTCTGGTCAGTGGTACTACCGATACAGAGGAAACCTGGTTCAAAGTGGGCAGGGTAAATACGATTCTGGACAACCTCATTGCGCAGGGAAAAGCGAAACCCATGATTGTTGTGATGCCTTACGGTAATATGATGAACGGAACGCCTATGCCATCTTCCTTGCAGGCGGCCGAAATGTATAAAGTGTTTGCAAATGAAATGACTGAATGCATTATTCCGTTTATAGAGAAGGAATTCCGAACTTTAAAGGAACGTGAAAACAGGGCCATTGCGGGTTTTTCAAGAGGCGGCGGTCAATCACTTTTTACGGCTTTTTCACATGTAGACAAATTTGCCTGGGTGTGTTCCTACAGCGCATACCTTACTCCTGAAGT
>JAAYYL010000138.1 GCA_012515395.1 Bacteroidales bacterium | reverse complement strand
GATTTCCCCTGATCACTATCAGAGACATGGTCAACGCACACGAATTATTACGTAAACACCTTAATATACAGACCATTGACCTTTTGATAGGCGGTTCCAGCGGGGGCTTCCAGGCCCTGGAATGGAGTATCAGCCATCCCGGGGTTGTGGAAAATCTGTGCCTGATCGCCTGCAATGCCCGCGTCAGTCCCTGGGCCACTGCCTTGAACGAAGCACAACGCATGGCACTAAAGGCAGATCCCTCTTTCGGGAATGCACATGATCCCGAAGGGGGAAAACGGGGACTTGCAGCGGCCCGTGCCATGGCTTTGTTGTCTTACAGATCGTACGAAGGATACGGGAAGACACAAGCCGAGTTGTCGACAGACGCGCTGTTGGCCTCCAGAGCATGTACATACCAGCAGCACCAGGGGGAGAAGCTTACCAGGCGCTTTTGCCCATACAGCTATTATTCGCTCACCCTGAGTCTGGATTCACACAATGTGGGACGGGGTCGCGGCGGGGTGGAAACCGCCTTATCCGGCATTCGTGCACGTACACTTTGTATTGGTATAGACAGCGACCTCCTTTTTCCGTTATCCGAGATTAAATATATGGCCAGTCACATCCCGGGAGCCGTCGCAGATGTTATTTCATCTGACTTTGGCCATGACGGATTTTTACTTGAACACGAACAAATTACATCATCATTATGCAGGTTCTTAAATTCGGAGGTACATCGGTAGCCGATGCCTATTCCATCAAACAGGTAATGGAGATCGTCAAAAGATCTTCCGCCCGGGATAAAACTATAGTTGTGGCTTCGGCACTGAGTGGTGTTACGGATGCCCTGATAGAAACAGGGAATCTTGCCGGCCGGGGGGATGATACTTATCTACAGGCGATCGTGGAGCTTGAAAAAAGGCACCGGTTGCTGGTTACAGACCTTGTTCCGAAAGATTTCAGGGACGACGTGCTGACAACACTTTCGCTGCTGTTTGAAAAACTCAGGGATGTTTGCCGGGGAGCCTGCCTGATCAGGGAGATCAGCCGGTCTACCTCGGATCTTATTTCGGGATTCGGAGAGTTGTTTTCTACCAGGATCCTGGAAGCAAAGTGCAATTCCATGGGGATGAGCTGCAAGTGGATAGATGCACGGCAGATCATCCAAACAGAACCAGCATCCCACCGGGCACTGGTAAACGTCAATACGGCCGTTACCTTTAAAAATATCCGGGAGATGCTGCTAAACAATCCGGCCAAGATCCTGATCCTGCCCGGGTTTATTGCCTCGGACCCGGAAGGAAGAACCACCACACTGGGCAGGGGCGGTTCCGATTATACCGCTTCCCTGCTGGCCGTTGGAGGAAAGGCCCGGATGCTCTGGATATGGACAGACGTAAACGGGATGATGACCGCCGATCCCGGCATCGTGCCCGATGCCCGTACCATAGAGCATATCTCCTACAAAGAAGCACTTGAAATATCCCATTTCGGGGCACGTGTAGTATATCCTCCCACTATTCAACCGGTTGTAGCTAAAGGGATCCCTATTATGGTAAAGAACACGTTTGATCCCGACGGACCCGGAACACTTATAGAGGGGAACCCGCCTGAAGGACAGGATAAGATCAGGGGCATTTCGGGAAGCAACCGGATTGCCCTGTTGTCCATGGAAGGAAGCGGCATGGTAGGCATTCCCGGTTATTCCAGCCGTCTATTCAACACCCTTACCCAACAGCAAATTAACATCATTCTCATTACCCAGGCATCTTCCGTACATACCATGTTGGTAGCCATAGATGAAAAAGATGCCGAAAAAGCACGGCGGGCGGTCGATGAAACCTTTGCCTACGAAATATCCTTGCATAAAGTAGAACCCCTGAAGGTGGAAAGCGGTTTTTCCATAATAAGTCTTATAGGAGATGATATGAAAAACCAGTCGGGAGCGAGTGGCCGCATGTTCGAAGCCATAGGTAGACGTAATATTACCATCCGGGCCATCGCCCAGGGATCCTCTGAAAAAAACGTTTCCGCCGTAGTCAGGACATCTGATGTCAAAGAAGCCATTGCGGCTGTACATGAAGAATTTTTCGGATCCCCCAAACGGCAGATCAATTTATTCATCGCCGGCTGGGGAAATGTGGGAAAAAGCCTCACACAGATGATCTCCGATCAAAAAGAAGCCCTTATGCAGGAAGAGAACCTGGTCCTGCACATAGCCGGTATATGCAATAGTAAAAAAATGGTATTTCAAAAAGAAGGAAACAGATCCATTGACATTTCAGAAGCTCTTTCCAAAAGCGGCAAGCCTAACAGCAACGGCAGTTTCCCGGATTCCATGATAGAAATGAACCTCCGGAACAGTGTGTTTGTAGATTGCACATCGGACCATTACATTGCAGCACGATATGCGGATATCCTGGAAGCAGGCATTGCCGTGGTTACATGCAACAAGATTGCCAATTCACTGGATATGGACTATTACAAACGATTGCGTAGCGCATCACGTCGGG
>JAAYYL010000002.1 GCA_012515395.1 Bacteroidales bacterium | reverse complement strand
ATCTATCAGAGATCTTTTTTCGAACTCTGAATCCCTTGACAATAGATATATAGAAGATTGCTCCCAACTGAAATTTGACTTTGTTTATTAACTTTAAAATAGGCCATAATTTATTTGGCCACTAGTGGTTTTTTTATACCTTTAATGTATGAAACTTAAAAAAGTCCGTATTTCCAATTACCGCTCCATCAAGGACACGGTCGAAATTGATCTCTCACAGTTAACTGTCTTCATAGGTCCCAACAATTCGGGAAAAAGCAACATCCTCTGGTGTATCAATAAGATACTAAGCCAGGAATGTCCTGTAGATGAAATATTTACCGAAAAAGACGTGTACCGGCAGGACCCTGCCCGGGATATCGATGTAGAGATCGAGTTTGATGAACCGTACCTCCACGTTCCCTTCCCCGGAGCAGACCCTGCCCGGGTAGACAAGATCCGTTGTATTTATAAACGCCATAAAGAAGGACCGTTAAAGGGTCGGCGTTATCTGGAAAAGTATTGCCTGACAAAAGAAAACCGCACAATACAGGTCATTGCAGAAAATCCGGGAACAGCAGGAGTAAGGATGTTCAATACCCTGGACTGTCCGCTGGATAAGATCCGCGAAAAAACGCCTGTTGTGTATATCCGTACCGACCGGATCACCACACAATCCCGTTCCGATATCCGGCAAACTTTGCTAAACAGCCTGCTGGCCGAAATCAACCGGGATTTTCTAAGGGAAGACAACACCATCTCCATGATGAACACAGACGGTACTGAAACACAAATACCCCGTAAACAATGGTTTGACCAGTGTATAGAAGAGGCTATGATCACTTTGCGGACCGAAGCTTTTTCACGTTTGAAGGATACCCTCCGGCAATCCATGCTGGATTACCTGGGGTACGATATAGACTTGAACGACACGTCGTGGGATATATTTTTCAAGCCCATCACCTCAAAGGATTTTTACCAATCCCTGGAAATGTGCCTTTACGAAGAAGACCGGGCAACCCCCCTTCGGGCACTTGGGGAAGGCGTACAGAATGCCATTATATTATCCATCCTGGATGCCTACAACCGGCATAAAAGCCAGGGATTCATCCTGATGATTGAAGAGCCGGAAATGTATCTCTACCCCAGGATGAAACGCAATCTTTACAAGGTATTGAAAAACCTGAGCGAAAAGAACCAGGTGATTTACATCACCCATTCCACCAATTTTGTTACGCTGCCGGATTTTGACTCGGTCCGGATCGTTACCAATGAAGGAGGCGGAACAAAAATAAAAGCCCCTGATTGTTCCTCCGTTGAATCCTTGAAGAACAAATTCAGGAATATCGTATCGACTGATCTTAACGAAATATTTTTTAGTAAGAAAGCTATCCTGATAGAATCAGATTATCAGAAAAAAATCTTACTGGATTACGAAAAGAGACTGGATCTGGATTTCGACATGCTGGGTGTTACCATTCTGGACGTAGGCAATAAAACATGCATGCCGGATTTTGTTGAATTGGCATTGGCTTTTGATATTTCGATCGCCATAGCGTTTGACAAACACAGTACGCATTTTGCAGGCAGAAGGGCCGATGAGGAAGCCATCAATGAAAAGCTGTTGGCATACGGAGAACGGGGTGTTCAGTTGTTCTATTCCACAAACACCTATGCAGATGAACTGAAAAAAGAATGGGGTGAAATGGAAGGAGATATCATGTCTTTCGCAAGCAATCCGGAAATACCCGTTCCGCGTTTCATACAGATGATCATTGACTGGATCACAGAAAGCGAACGATCCTGATTCCTTTACAAGACTGGGTGCTGTTGACATAACCGGCCAGGGTCATATCATCCACGACTACTTTCTCCTCTTTGGATGAGGCATGTATGAAACCCAGTCTTCTTTGCCCGTTTGGACAACCACGTCCGTCGGGACAACAATCGTGTTCACAGATATAGGATTCATATGCAAAAGCCACGTGGGAAATATCAAGACCTTCTGTGCCGCTCACAAAACAGATCATATCACCGTGTTGAATTTTATCCAGGTTTTCTTCCAGTTTTGCTTTGGGTATGTAATAATATTTTCTTTCGCTGAGTTCTTTCTCCACAGCAGCAATTTGTAAGGTAAGTTGCGGATTGTCCGCAAGCATGGGGTACCTGTCCGCATGAGCGGACATATACGAAAACACCTGATCCAGTCGGGTACCTGATACACTCCTGCTTATTTCCCTGGCCAGATCCCGGGATTCTGCCTGTTGTATCCACTCGCTGGTGTAATGGATCCTACCAGCATATCCTTCTGCCTGACCTTTCCTGTAACGAAACTGCCTTAAATTGTCACAAAAAGCCTCAAAACTGTGATCTTCCTTCCGTGCGGTCAATGCCATACAGACACAGGCTTCTACCAGCAGTATACAGTCAGTCCCTGCCAGTGAAACGGTCAACATTTCCGGAGTTTGTTCCAGGGTCCCTCCCACATAAGGGGTTTCCAGCATGGCTTCTGCAGCTTTCATGATCAGTACGGGCATGGATTCGCTGCGCAGGGGCAGCAACACTTCCATCACTGTTTCATAAACTTTTTGATCTTCAGGGGTGTGCCTTACCTGATCCGATAAAAGGACTCCCGGGTGAGCCTGGGCCATCCACGGGATCCACAACAAACAGAAATAAATAAAGGTACGTTTCATAGGGCAAAGATAACTTTTCTTCATGATTTTCTCACCCTTTTTGTTACGGTCTGCAACAACCGGACGGATTCCAACGTAAGCCCTAATCTCATCTCACCGAAGAAAACCTGGAAAGACTCGTTTGATCCGCAGTACAGGCTTTAATCTTTTTCCAGCTCGTTCAGTCGTTTTTCAATGTCTTTCTGAGCACGTTTTAAGGATTCTGTCTGGTCTTTCAACATCTGTATTTCATCATCTTTACTGTATGAAGACCACAAGCCAAATCCGTAACCACGGCCTTGGCCGCGTCCACGGACCGGGATGCGATCCATTCTGCTACAGTATCCTAACCCTCTTCCGGTAACAGGACCTTTTCCTATTGGTCCGGTACGATCTCCTCTTGGCATAATTCTATTTTTTTATTGGTTTGACAATGCAAATATAATAAATAAAATGAACTTATGTTCATTTGAGTGTTTTTTTTCTATATTTCTATATGACAATTTTGTCATGATTATACCGGGTGTCACATTTTGGAACAATTATTGATACTCAATATTTTACAACATTTTAACACAACTGTCATGAAAGTAAAAAACAAAGTAATCGTAGTAACAGGCGGCGGAAACGGTATTGGCAGGGAACTAGTCCTGTCTTTGTTGCGCAGAGGGAGCCGGGTTGCTGCCATTGACATTAACGAAGATGCCTTGAATCAAACAAAAGAATTAGCCGGCCCAAAGAATCGGGAACGTTTGTCCCTGCATCTTATCGACATCGGGAACAAAAATCTTATTGACAAATTGCCCGGGCAGATAACAGAAGCCCATGGCTGTGTGGACGGAATTATCAACAATGCCGGGATCGTTCAGCCTTTCGTGAATATAAACGATCTGGACCTGTCTGTTATTGAACGGCTGTGTCATATCAATTTCTTTGGAGCATTGTACATGATAAAAGCCTTCCTGCCGCATTTGCTGGAACGTCCCTCTGCACATATAGTGAATGTAGCCAGTATGGGCGGATTCATTCCCATACCCGGCCAAAGTGTTTACGGAGCTACCAAAGCTGCCATGAAATTGCTTACGGAAGGATTGAATTCAGAACTGACAGATACGAATGTAGATGTGTCTATTGTCTTTCCCGGAGCCATCAGAACGAATATTATGTCGAATTCAGGCCTGAAAATGCCTGAAGCTGATCCCGAACAGGAAAAGAAATTCAACCCGATGGATCCCGGCAAAGCAGCTGACATTATCATTGACGCTATGGAAAAAGGCAAAGAGAGGATCTTTGTTGGAAAAGATTCCAAAATGTTGAACAGATTGTATCGTCTGAGTCCCGGATTTGCCAGCCGTATGATTGCAAAAAACATGAAATCCCTCCTGCCTTCCTGACAAGAGGGATCTTTTTTAATTTCCGTTCAATTCATCCAGAATCTTTTGGATGTCCGGCTGGCATTGCCCGCATACCTGGCCGGCACCCGTTTCTTCGCCTACCTGTTCTACGGTTTTCAGGCCTTTCTCTTTAATGGCATTAACAATCGTACTTTTGTAAACTTCGTTGCAATAACAGATCAGGTAATCTTCTTCCATAAGAATTTAATTTTATCAAATTTAATAAAAAAGCGCGCATTGCAAGCCAATGCGCGCCGGTTTGTTCTTTTGCCTTATAAAAACAAAATCTAAACTATTTTTTATTCCATAAAGCTTTCTCCACTTTCTCTTTCTCCAGCTTTTTAGTGCAAAAGAACCAATCGTAGCAGGTAACCCCTTCTTCGGGAACTTCCAGACGGCTTTGCGCTTGTCCGCATGAACCTGCCGTAGGAACAATAACGTCGTCTCCGGGACGCCAGTCGGCGGGAAGGGCTACATTGAATTTATCCGCAGTTTGCAGTCCTATTAAAACACGTTTGATCTCGTCAAAGTTACGGCCAAGGGATAAAGGATAATAAATGATGGTCCTGATAATGCCCTTGGGATCAATAAAGAACACGGCCCTTACGGCTTTTGTGTTGCTCTCTCCCGGCTGAAGCATTCCGTAAAGATTGGCAACTTCCATGGTAATGTCTTCAATAAGGGGGAATTTCACTTCAACATTTTTCATTCCCTTGTACTGAATTTTTTCCTTAATGGTTCTCAGCCAGGCAATGTGACTGTATAGACCGTCAACAGACAAGCCAACCAGATCTGTGTTTAATTCTTTAAATTCTTTTTCCATAGAAGCAAAGGTCATGAACTCGGACGTACATACAGGTGTAAAATCGGCGGGATGGCTAAAAAGAATAACCCATTTTCCTTTATAATCAGAAGGGAAATTGATTTCTCCCTGAGTCGTAATGGCTTTAAAAGCAGGAGCGGGTTCGCCTATTCTGGGGATTGGTTTGTTTTCAGTTACATTGTTGATCTTTTCCATGATATTTAATTTTTTCAATATTTAACTTTATTTGTAAGCTTGTGCAGCGGTTCGGGGATTCTTCTCTTATTCGTCCAGGTAGGCCACCAGCATCCAAACGGTTTTTTCTTGCTCTTTAAGATAATCACTCATAATGGCAACTGTAACTTCATCCTCGGCTTTTCCTGCCAAATCAAGAACTTTGCGTTCTCGTGTCATAAGGGAGGTGAATGAATCCAGGATTCGTTTCACAATCTCTTTCCCGTCAGACACGCCACTCACTTCCTTAATTTCGGACATTTTTAAATAGTCACTGTAATTATTTGCCGGCACATGACCCAACATAAGGATCCTTTCGGCTACTTCGTCGGCTTTTTCGTTCATGTCATCATAGATCTCCTCGAATTTTTCATGGAGCATAAAGAATTGTTTGCCTTTCACATTCCAATGAAACCCTCTCAGGTTGGTGTAAAACACCTGGATATCTGCCAGTAATTTGTGCAATTCATCTACAACAGGAACAATCCCTTGTTTGTCTAACTTAATGTAATCTAATGTTTTCATAATGTTTTATTTAATAGTTTAGAATTTTTCTTTTTGTTTTCTGTGACAAAGGTAAGTGGTTATGCAATATTTATCAAACAGATTATTTCTATGTATTTATTTATATTTTCTATATATTTGCAGTATGACGTTACAACAACTGGAATATATTGTGGCGGTTGACCGTCACAGGCATTTTGTCAAAGCCGCAGAAGCCTGCCGGGTAGCCCAGCCTACACTAAGTGCCATGATCGCAAAACTTGAAGATGAACTGGATGTCAGGATCTTTGACCGGTCCAAACATCCCGTGGAACCGACCCCCGTCGGACAAGAGATCATTCGCCAGGCAAGAATTGTGCTGCAAAACAGCATGCAACTGAAAGAAACCGTTTCTTCGCGCAAGGAAATTATGGCAACCCATTTGAACCTGGCCATCATTCCCACTGTAGCCCCCTATATAATTCCCCGGTTTATAGGTCTCTTTCAGGAATTTTTTCCGATGACGGAAATTCGTATTCTGGAAATGAGAACAGATGAAATTACCCGTGATCTGAAAGAAGCTAAAATAGACATGGGACTGTTGGCAACTCCCCTTATGGATACCGATTTGCTTGAAATTCCTGTCTATTACGAAAAATTCGTAGCTTACATTTCTCCTTCAGACCCCAATTACAATAAAGAAAAACTCCCGGCCGACGAACTTCCCTTGCAGCATCTGTGGGTTCTGCAGGAAGGACATTGCCTCAGGAATCAGATATTCAATTTTTGTACGGAAAACACACCGGCAGACAAACAGGTTTACGAAGCCGGCAGTATTGACAACCTGGTAAGGATCATTGACACGAACGGAGGCTATACACTGATACCACAGTTGCACCTTTCTATGCTCAATGACAAACAGCTAAAGAATGTACGTCCTGTCATTGCTCCGCCTCCGGTCCGGGAAATCTCCCTGATTGTATCGCGTGATTTTATCCGCGAACGTCTTTTGAATGCCGTTGCCGATATCATAAAAAAGATTATTCCTGCGGACATGCTGGATACAAGATTGAAGAAATTTGCCATAAAGATCTGATCTTCAGACCAGGAAGGCTGCTGCCCGGTCAAAAACAGCTCTGAAAGATTCGTTGATTTCATCCCCGGGCACTTTTTCGTTTTCGGGAAACGGTACCTGGTGGGAATAGGCATAGGAAAAATCCAGTTCTTCCAACATATAATCGGAGAGTTCTGCCCCCACAGCTTCCTGAAGACCGATGGTGGGCATCACTATATCCTGCTTTAAAGAAATCATTTTTATCCTGTTTTTGGCCGAGGCAAAAAAAGTTTGTCGCGCTCCTTTATCGTCATAGGACGGGATCATGCTTTTAAATGCCTTTTCCAACAAAACGCCGTGGCTTGATCCCTGATCACTGTCATAAAACTGACGGGTCAGAAAATCGTTCAGGTAATACGATCTTATGGCATTGTAAGCTTCCTGATCAATAATATCACGGGCGTTCCCGTTCATTCTTTCAAAAACCGCTCCCCCACAGAACGCAAACATACAGGATTTTTTAAGAGACCCGTCAACATCTGCTATCAATACAACCTGAGCGAGCAATGCTCCAATGGAATAGGCAAAAAAATCAACGCGGGCCTCTTCCGTAAACAAAGGATGTTTTCCCTGTTTTATTTCTCTTACCAGCTGATTCAAATTATAAGCAGATTCAAGGCCGGAACTGTAAAAGCGCAACGGACTAACTGTAAGTCGGGAGCTCAGGGCTAAATTCGCAAAAGAGGCATTTACCAAGTTGTGTATTTCCTGTTTCCTGCGGTTAAGCCATGGCTGCAGCCAGCGGGGAGTATACCAGGAAGCAGGCGTTCTGTTCATATGAAAAGCTATAGGAAATAAAATTACCGGGATGCCGCAGTTAATGACCAGGTCTTCTGCCCATGCCAGGTATTTGCTCCAGGACCGTTCATTAAGACCGTGTAACATAATCACAGCTTTGTTAAACCGGAGTGGTCCGGCGGGGGCAAATACTACATAGCGGAATTTTTGGTTTTCCTCAACGGTAGAATCTGATCCGGCATAAAACGGAGCTGAATGAATATGCTCCCTGACCTTACTGACTTCTTCAAGGCCTGTTTCCTGGGTGAACACAAAAGGAATTGTAGCCACAGGACGGTCAGGGATCTTTACCGGATGGTCATACGAGAACCATGTAGTCAACTGTTTTGTTCGTTGCATGGTTCAAAAGAACTTCATTCTTTGTTCCCTTACAAATAAATGGGACAAGGTGCGGCATTAAGGGACAGATGTTTCTTTTAAGGGGTGAACCGTCTTTATTTGGGGCAAAATTTTACCTTTGTAATATGAGTGTTTTGCGAAGAAAAATCCCGCCTTTTATCTACAAAAGGTCCAGTCTCACATTGCTGGTGGTCTTTACGTCCGTCTTTGCTTTGCTATTCATAAACATTTACAAACCCTTTGAATCCCCGCAATGGTATCCCATTACGCAATTTGAATATTTTCTGTATTCCAGTCTGATCATATTGACCGGAGTTCTGGTGGTAGTGATCAGCCGGATTATCCTGTTTTATTATACAAAAAAAAGAACCCTTACGTATTGGGAGTATATCATCTGGGTTATCGGAGAAATCTTTTTCATGTCGCTGTTTTATACCCTGTATTCCTACACCCTTGATGAAACCCGTGACTTCACGGAGGTTTATCGTTCATCGGTAATCAATACCAGCCTGATACTCCTGTTGCCTTACACCATTACCATCCTTTTTCTCTCCTGGAAGGAGAATTCCAAACGCCTGAAACAGCTGGAAAGAGAGCTGGAACAAGGAGAGGCAAATGTTCCCGTGGGGGCAGACATTCTGACCTTCCGTGATGAAAAAGGCGAATTGCTGCTTTCCATAAAAAAAGACTCCCTGTTATACCTGGAAGCCGCCGACAATTATGTTTCAGTATGGTATTTGTCAAAATCGGGAGTCAGCAAATATCTGGTTCGGAACACCCTCAGGGAAATGGAGGAACGTTTTGCAAATACAGCCGTAGTACGTTGCCACCGATCATTTATGATTAACCTGGATCAGGTAAAGGTTGCCAGACGTACACGAAACGGCATAGTACTGGACCTGGGAACGGACAAAGTCCCCGACATCCCTGTTTCACGTACATATGCAGAACGCATAGCAAAATGGTTCATCAGTTTATAATGTCATGATGTTCAAAACGAGCAACAACAACACACGGGAAAAAACCATCCTTCGTGTTACCTGGACAGGTTTTTTTGTAAACGTTCTGCTGGCTGCCGGAAAACTGGCTGCCGGAATTCTCGGGAAAAGTAGTGCCATGATCGCCGATGCCATTCATTCAGTATCTGATTTTGCAACAGATCTGGTAGTGCTGGTTTTTGTTAAAATTTCTTCAAAACCCGCTGACGACAAATACCGCTACGGGCATGGCAAATTCGAAACCCTTGCTACTTTTTTAGTGGGAATCGTCCT
>JAAYYL010000022.1 GCA_012515395.1 Bacteroidales bacterium | reverse complement strand
TGTATATACGACAACCGGGTACGGTATGCTTAATACCAAAGGGAAATGGATCATCAAGCCCCGATACGACACCGTCATACCGCTTGAACAGGTATTGATAATAAAACAGGACAACCGGTACGGAATCACCAACCGGAAAGGAAATTATCGTATTCCCCTGCAAAAAGAAGAGATCTCCCATACTTATTACTCACAAACATTGCCCTTCCCGGTGATGTATCATGAAGACGGTTGTTTTTCGGTTATTCATCCCCGGGGAAACCCTTCTGCTGCAGATCCGTACGACAGTCTTGCCGTAAGGGACAATACCGTATTCGTTGAAAGAGAGCGTCTGTGGGGTGTTCTGGACAACAAGGGAACGGAGATTATACCCGTTGTTTATGACAGTATATTTGTCTACAAGCCGGAATTATATACCGTGATACGAAACGGCAAACAGGGGTTTCACCTTCCGGGAGAACTCCAACCGCTTATCCCTGCAAAATACGAAAAAGTGGATGTCTGCAACCCTGATACTTACAGGGTATTCCTGGATGGTCATTACGGACTGCTAAACAATGAAGCTGCTACACTTATTGAACCGGTGTACGATACAATCTATCCCCATCACGGTCAGGAGTGGATCGTTACCGGTGACCATAACAGGTATGCTTTACGAAATACAAAAGAGCTGTCGTATCCTTCCGGTTTTTATGAAATGATTGGTCCATGCCGCGATGGTATGACAGTCGTGCGTGATAAGGACGGCTATGGTGTATTGTCTGAGGACGGGGCCGTGGTTGTAACTCCTCAATACGATTCCATAAGTCACTACAGCAGCGGATTGGCGGTAGTGTACCATAACCGGCAATTCGGAGTTATTGACAAAACGGGAACCTTTACCATTCCTTTTTCTTTGAAATTAGTGGAACTGTATGATTTTCATGACGGTATTGCACTGGCTGCACAATTGAACCTGATGACATCACGTATCCGCAAACAATACGGGTTTATTGACAAGAACGGGATTACGGTGATCCCTTTCATCTATGAAGACGGACACAAAGCTTTTTCCAACGGCCTTGCAGGAATGCGCCTGAACGGTGCGTGGGGTTTTATAAACATGCAAGGTGAAACCATCATTCCTTTTCTTTACGATACCGTTTCCCGGTTTTCAAACGGCAGGTCGAAAGTCGTTTATCACGGATTAATACATACTATTGACACACAAGGGAGGACCGTAGGATGATATCTCTTTCCAACATAACCGTTTCGTTTGCGCACCTGGACCTGATGTCCGATGTTTCTTTTGTGCTGAATCGCCGTGACAGGGTGGCTTTGGTAGGGAAAAACGGAGCCGGGAAATCCACTTTATTAAAGATTATGGCCGGAATTTTGGAGCCAACATCAGGTACCGTGGTACGTTCCGGTGATCTGAAGATAGGCTACCTGCCGCAACAAATGGCCCATGCGCGAAACAAATCGGTACTGGAGGAAGCCCTGACTGTTTTTGCTGCTGTTGAGAACCTTCGCAAGGAAACCGAAAGGATCACAAAGGAGCTCTCCCTCAGAGAGGATTACGATTCAGACACTTACAAAAAACTGGTAATTGACCTGACCGAGGCAACCGACCGCCTGCAGATCCTGTCTTCTGACAATCCCCGCGGAAATGCCGAGAAGACGCTTGTAGGACTGGGCTTTAAACCCGATGAACTGGGCAGGCAAACACGCACCTTTTCCGAAGGATGGAACATGCGCATTGAGCTGGCTAAATTGCTGCTCTCACGTCCCGATGTGCTGCTGCTGGACGAGCCTACCAATCACCTGGATATTGAAAGCCTCCGTTGGCTGGAACAATACCTGGAATCTTTTCCGGGAGCCTTGTTGGTCATATCCCACGACCGTACCTTCCTGGATAACGTCACCCAAAGAACCATTGAAATATCACTTGGAAAAATATTCGATTACAAAGCGCACTATTCCCAATACCTGGAACTTCGCAAAGAGCGCCTGGAACAGCAGACAGCTGCCTGGGAAAACCAACAGCGAACCATAGAAAAGACAGAAGATTTCATAGCCCGCTTCCGTTACAAACCCACCAAGTCCAACCAGGTACAAAGCCGTATCAAACAGTTGGAGAAGATGGAGCGCATAGAAATTGATCCGGTAGATAACGCCCGTATCCGAATCTCTTTCCCCGAAGTTCCCCGCAGTGGAAAAATTGTATTCAAATGCCAGAACGTAGCCGTAGGGTACGATAAAGGCCCTATATTTACAGGAGCCGATATGGTCGTGGAACGGGGCGAAAAAGTCGCTTTTGTGGGCAGGAACGGGGAAGGGAAGACCACTATGATGAAACTGTTGAACGGTCAAAAAACAACCCTGGAGGGGCGGTTTGAAACCGGACACAACGTCCTGTTGGGTTATTATGCGCAGAACCAGGACGAACTGCTGGATGATAGCCTTACCGTTTATCAGACACTGGATGAAATAGCCGTTGGAGATGTGCGGACGAAATTGCGCGATATTCTGGCATCGTTTCTTTTTCGTGGAGAAGAAGTGGACAAAAAAACGGGTGTGTTAAGCGGAGGCGAGCGATCCCGTCTGGCCATGGCCAAACTGATGCTACAACCCTATAACGTGCTGGCACTGGACGAACCTACCAACCACATGGATATTCGCTCGCGTGAAGTAATGAAGGAAGCCTTGAAGCAATACGGCGGAACTTTGGTAGTAGTATCTCACGACAGGACTTTTTTGGACGGACTGGTTGATAAGATTTACGAATTTCGTGACGGGAAAGTCAAAGAACATTTGGGAGGAATCCGGGATTTCATGGAAAAAAGAAAACTGGAAACACTCCGGGAACTGGAAGAAAAAACGGCAGGAGAAAGTAAGGGCGGAATTCCTCCGACCACTAAAGAAAATGATGCCTATGCAATGTACCTGCAAAAAAAAGAACGGGATAAAACATTGCGCAAGTTGCAACAGAACGTTATCCGATGGGAGAACCGGATTGAACAACACGAAAAGGGATTGGCAATAATGGATGAGAAGTTATTGTCCCCGCCTCCGGAAGGATTCACTACGGCTTTTTACCAGTTGTACGAAAAAGAAAAGAAAGCGTTGGAAGACGCAATGAATGCGTGGGAAAAAGCTCACGATGAATTAGATACTTTTATTAATACACATAAGTATGCCTGAAGACCGCATATACGGAATACATCCCGTCAGGGAAGCCCTGACCGGAAACAAAAAAATGGAAAAAATACTGATAAAAAAAGGGATGGATAATCATTCTGTAACGGAAATTGCTGATCTGGCAAGGCAACAGAACGTTCCCGTTCAGTACGTTCCGCAGGAAAAACTCAATCACATGAGCGGAAACAGGAACCACCAGGGGGTGATGGCCGTCCTGGCTCAGTTGGATTACATATCTCTGGAGGAAGCCGTGGAAGCAGCCTCGGCAAACAACAAATATCCCACAGTCCTGCTTCTGGACGGAGTCAGTGACGTGCGCAATTTCGGAGCCATAGCACGCACTTGCGAATGTGCCGGGGTAGGGGCTTTGATCCTGCCTGCCAAAGGCGGGGCCGCTGTCAATCAGGACGCCATCAAAACCTCGGCAGGAGCTTTGTTGCGTATTCCTGCGTGCAAGGTTCCCAACCTGAGAACAGCTCTGTATTATCTCAAAGAATCGGGTTTTTCGGTAATCGGTACGGTTGCCGGTCTGAACAAAACCATTTACGATGCTGATTTTTGCCGTCCGACGGCATTTGTTATGGGAGCTGAAGGAAAAGGAATATCCGGCGGCGTTATGCAATTGTGCGACCAGCTGGTTTCCATTCCGCAATTGGGAGAAATCGGCTCTTTGAATGTTTCCGCGGCTACTGCCGTAGTATTGTATGAAGCCGTAAGGCAACGTATAAAATAATGAAATGATGCTTTTCCGGAATAATGCCTTAAAACGTCTTGCCGGGGAAACCGCCGTGTACGGGATGAGTACCATCCTGGCCAGGGTTTTGAACTTTTTGCTGGTGCCCCTGTACACCCGTGTGCTAACCGATCAGGCAGCATACGGAGTGGTTGCCGAGTTTATGGCTTACATTGCCGTGTTGCAGGTGGTGCTGGTCATGGGTCTGGAAACCGGGTGTTTCCGGTACGCATCGCTGGCCGGACAGAAGAACGATCAGGCAGGAGCTGCCCGTGTATTTTCAACCTCCCTGGCAACGGTAACCCTGGTAGCCGGGCTGTTTTTTGCTGCAGTTGTTCTGTGGAGACAACCCATTGCCGGTGCTTTGGGTTACGGCAACAACCCGCAATGCATCTTGTACGTGGCGGGAATTCTTCTGCTGGACAGCATTACGGCCATTCTTTTCGCCCGCCTTCGTTACGAACACAAAGCGTTGAAGTTTGCGGTTTTTAAAACCATTAAGATCTGTTGTGAATTGGGGTTCAATTTGCTCTTCTTCCTGTGGGCTTCCGGGTTTATGCATGCCAATCCGGGTTCTTTCCTGGAGCGTTTTATTCCTGTCGTGCCGGATTACAATTACGTTTTGTTTGCCATATTCCTTTCCTGCGTGGTGGCCCTTTTGTTATTTATTCCCGATCTGATAAGAAAACATGCGTTTCTCTTTGACAGGAAACTCTGGACCCGACTGATGATCTATTCGCTGCCGCTGATGATCGCGGGATTACCCGGTATTCTGAACGATTTCAGCGACCGGTTGCTGTTCCGTTTTCTGATACCGGAAGATGTTTCCTGGAGGGCCCAGATGGGCATATACCAGGCCGGCATCAAACTGGCCGTTCTGATCAACCTGTTTATACAGATGTTCCGTTACGCAGCCGAACCGTTTTTCTTTGGGCAATCGGAGGATAAAAATGCCCCGGGAACCTATGCCCGGGTCCTGGATTATTTTACGGGATTTACCATGCTTGTCTATTTGGGGATACTGCTTTACATTGACCTGTTCGGACTTATACTGGGAGAAAATTACCGGGAAGGAATCGTAGTCGTACCTGTCATGGCTCTGGCTTACGTTATGCTGGGTATTTATTTCAATATCAGCATCTGGTTTAAGCTGTCCGGAAAAACCGGGTATGCCGTGCTCATTACATCGGCCGGCCTGGCCGTGACATTAGTGGTTAACGTGCTTTTCTTACCGCGTTACGGGTATATTGCCGCCGCATGGGGCCACCTGGCCAGCTACCTGACCATGACCGTAATATGCGCGCTTATGGGACGCAAACGCTATCCCATACCTTATAACTGGCTGCGAAACGGGTTTTACATTGCTGTGGGAATAGGTCTGTATTTGTTCTCGCAATTGTTCAGCCACATGGACCTGGTGCCCAAGCTGGTGATCAATACGGGAATTCTTTTGATATACCTGGCTATCTGGGCAGTGGCGGAAGGTTTCTACGGAAAGCTGCGCAGACTATTGCAGCGGCAATAGCCACGTTCAGGGATTCGGAGCCTTCCCTGTAAGCAGGAATGTATAACCTTGTCTGGACGTATTCCAGCAAGGCCGGACTGATTCCCCTGGATTCATTCCCCATCACAATGATGCCTTGGGAAGGCAGGGATAACGTGTTTATGTCTGTGCCTCCCTGCAGCACGGTTCCTGAAACCGGGAGTTGTGTTTCTTTCAAAAGGTTGTCAAGAGACGTATAATATACAGGAACCCGGAGGATGGCGCCCATAGTGGATTGAACCGTTTTGGGATTGTAAAGTTCCACGCAGTCCGGTGATGCATATACAGCCGCTATATTGAACCAGTCTGCCAGTCGCAGTATGGTCCCGAAATTCCCGGGATCCTGCACCCCTTCAAGTGCAAGGTAAAGATTTCCTTGTTGCGGAACAACCGGATTGATGTCAGGAATGCCAACCACGGCCAGTGCACCGGAGGGGGCGGTTTGCGCCGAGATACGTTCCATTTCAGCCGCAGACACATATTCTGCAAGCGGGGTGTTCCGGTCATCCAAAACCCCTTCCTGCAGAAACAGTCTTTTGATGACATAAGGTCCCGGAGCTGCCATCAACTCGGCAATCATTTTTTTCCCCTCTATGACAAATTCCTGTCTTTCCTGGCGGAATTTCTTCTGATTCAGGGCCTTGATGTATTTTATATCGGCTTTGCTTAGCATGTTGTCAATACCCCAGGACCTTTAACATGGATTTATAGGTCTGTTCCTTGGAAAACAATTTGGTGTAGTATTCGCCGTCTTCTTCTCCTATGATGACCATTTTGGGAGCGGGCATCAGGCAATGTTGTACGCCTCCGAAGCCCGATATGGATTCCTGGTAGGCTCCTGTATTGAAGAATCCGATGTAAAGCGGTTCCCCGTTTTCATTTTTTGGCAGGAAAACCGCATTGGCATGTGCCTCGGCGTTGTAGTAATCCTGGGAATCACAGGTAAGTCCTCCCAGGAAAACACGTTGGTACGGTTCGTTCCATTTGTTGATGGGAAGCAATATAAAACGTCGCTTGATGCCCCAGATGTCGGGGAGGGTAGTCATAAAAGAAGAGTCAATCATGTACCACCGTTCCCGGTCGTTTTGCTGTTTTTCTCCCAAAATCTGGTATATGTTCGCTCCGCTTTCCCCAACGGTGAACGATCCGAACTCGGTAAATATATCCGGTTCTTTCACGTTACGGCTGGCACATATGCTTTTGATCTGCGCGATGATCTCTTCTGTCATGTATTCGTAATCGTAATCAAAAGAAAGAGAATTCCTTACGGGAAAGCCTCCTCCCAGGTTCAAAGAGTCCAGGTCTTCGCAGAAATTCTTTAGATCGCAATATACGTTGACGCATTTGGCCAATTCGTTCCAGTAGTAGGCATTGTCCTGAATCCCGGTATTGATGAAAAAGTGGAGCATTTTAAGTTTGAACTTGGGATTCCTTTTGATGTATTTATGGTAAAACGGGACTACATCGCTGTAACGGATCCCCAAACGGCTGGTGTAAAATTCAAATTTCGGTTCCTCTTCCGCAGCTATACGGATACCGATCTTGCATTCTTTTTCCACTGTCTTGTCCAGGGCTTCAATTTCGGGCATGTTGTCCAATATGGAAATGGTGTTTTCCCAGCCCGAATTCATAAGATTGGCAATGTTTTCCACGTATTGCTGTTTCTTATAACCGTTGCAGATCACGTAAAGGTCCTTGTCCACGATCTTTTGTTCGTAAAGCGATTCGATCAGGTTAAGATCAAATGCGGAAGAAGTTTCTATATGGATATCGTTCTTAAGAGCTTCCTCCATTACAAATGAAAAATGAGACGATTTGGTACAGTAACAGTAATGGTATTCCGCATCGTAATCCACCTTGGCCATAGCCACGTTGAACAGTCTTTTTGCTTTCTGGATCTGTTTGCTTATCTGTGGCAGATAGTAAAACTTTAAAGGTGTTCCGTATTGCTGGATCAAATTCATTACCGGTATGTCGTGGAACAGAAGTTCCCCGTCTTCAACCCTGAATTCTTCCTGCGGAAAATAAAAACTCTGCTGTATCAGATCTATGTACTTGTTTTTCATTCTTGAAATGTAAGTGAGTTACTTTTGCTAAAATTATCCAATGTAAACGGATCGGATTGCAAATATAAAGGAATATTTACAGGTAGTATAGTATTTGTCCTTTTTTTCTACTTTTGTATTATGCGTAAAAGCC
>JAAYYL010000137.1 GCA_012515395.1 Bacteroidales bacterium | reverse complement strand
TTGTTGAACAAACCCTTGGTGAGAGGAGATGCACACAGAGTCTTTACACTGCGTCCACCCGCACTTTGTCCGAAAATGGTGACATTTTGGGGGTCGCCTCCAAATTGTTCTATGTTATTCTTCACCCATTTGAGGGCTTCTATCTGGTCAAGTATCCCGTAATTTCCCGATACATGTTCCGGACTTTCTGCCGCCAGTTGGGGATGTGTCAAAAAGCCGAAAACTCCCAGACGGTAATTGAACGTGACAAGCACCACATCTTTGCCGGCCCAGGCTTCCCCGTCAAACTCGGGTTCGGATCCCCATCCTTCCCTTAATCCGCCCCCAAAGATCCACAATGCAACAGGAAGTTTTTTTCCGGTTTGTCCGGGCGCTTTTGTCCACACATTCAGGTACAGGCAGTCCTCACTGTAAGCGGATTCGTCCCCGTACCCCCACTCTGTTGTGTAACCGCCGGGATAATGGGCGGCCTGGAAGCAGGGATGTCCGAATGTATCGGCAATCCTGACTCCCTCCCAGGGAATAACGGGCTGAGGTGCTTTCCACCTGAGCTCTCTGATGGGCGGGGCAGCAAAAGGAATTCCCCGGTAAACATACACTCCCCCAGACTCGGCTTTGACACCCTGAACTTTTCCGCCTTCAATGGTCAGTACAGGATTTGGCTGCTCACAGCTGAACAGGAACAGGGCAAAAAACAAGAATAAAAGCTTTTTCATTGTTTTTTCTATTTTGTAAATCGGAGCCAGTCCAGCCATATCTCATTGTCACTCGCGGACCTGACTGTCAGATGATGTATGCCTTTTTTAATGCCTTTAACACGGACATCAATCTCTTTCCACTCTTCTGTCCGGGGCACCTTGATCTTGGCAATGGTCTTTTGATCAATCTGCAGAAGCAGTTTCCCTCCCCCGGGAGCCTTAACCCGCAATACGACCTTGCGGCAGTTCCCTTCAAATTGAACGGTATTGTAACGTACCCAGGCGTCAGGACTGCTGAAAACAGTCTTCCACCCGGCAAAATAGTTGGTAGTATCCAGGTACGCAATGGCAGCACCGGTATTACTTATCTCGGAATAACGGTCCATCTGGATGTCGGAATTTGCTTTGGAAACACCGATTCCGCGCAGCGTTGGTTTAACCATACGGATACTTCCGTCGGGTTCAAAGAACAGGCTGTCGGCACATACCGAACGGTTCTTGTCAAAATGTGGCGAATAGTCGTTATGGTGGTAGAAGATGTACCACTGTCCTTTGAAATTGATGATTGAATGGTGGTTGGTCCAGCATTTGTTGGGCCATTCTTCAAAAAAGACACCCTGGAACTCATAGGGACCGTAAATATTATCTGCCGTGGAATAAGCCAGCACTTCCGTATCCTTTCGGGCCCATGGGAAAGTCATATAGTATTTCCCGTTCGCTTTGAAGAGGTACGGGCCTTCAATAAGACCCGGAGAAGGAAGGTTTCCGACCGGCGTAGGCTCTTCAGCCAGTTGGGACCAGTCATCGTTGAGTTTTGCGATGTTTATTCCTCTGGCAGGCCATACCAGGTATCCGTGTCCGTCGTCATCTACAAAAATGCAGGGATCAATCCCGAATACACCTTCAATGGGCGTTTCACGCGGGGTATAAGGACCCTCGGGCCGGTCAGCTACAGCCACCCCTACCCGGAAAGGACTGAACTGCCCCTCCTGTCCGTCTCTCTTCATAAAGTCAGGGAAGAAGAAGTAATACTTCCCGTTATTTTCAGCACAGTCGGGAGCCCACATGGAATAGCCTTTCGGGTTCCCCCAAGGAACATCTTTCTGGTCCAGAATCACACCGTGGTCTGTCCAGTCGGTCAGATTCTCCGATGAGAAAACGTGATAGTCCTGCATGCAGAACCAATCCTTGCGCGGGTAATCATCAGGCGCAGGAATGTCGTGAGAAGGGAAAACATAAATCTTGTCACCTACCACGAGTGCAGAAGGATCTGCCGAGAACTGATCCCGGATAATAGGATTCTGGGCAACGGCTGCCGCTCCCAGCAGCAGTAGCGTCGCTGATAATGTAATTTTTCTGAACATAAATATTTCTTTATCAATTGATCGTGTTAGTTGCTGCTTTGTATAGTGAAAAAGTCTGTCATCTTCTGGAAATACTGCGCATCAAAGCATCCGGGACCATGTCCGCCATCAGGAACAGATATGAAAATTGCTTCCACTCCGGCACGGTCATAAGCAGTTTTCAGGTAAAGACTTTGGCAATGAGGCACCACATTGTCTGCATCGCCGTGTATGATAAGGATCTTCGGATCATCTTCATCTACAAAATTGATCGGACTGATGAGTTTGACCCAATCAGGTTCATGACGAGGATCTTTCTTCCCAATAAGTACGGCTTCCGGTGAAGAAGCATCATTAGGAGCCTCGCAGTTTGACATTCGGGCCATATCCACAGGGCCAAACCAGTCAACTACCGCATCCACATGACTGCCGGCAGAAAGATAATCACCCACAGTGCCTTCAATATCTACGGTAACATCGCCTGCTGTCAGTGTCTTGACTCCGTTGGTCACACCGGCAAAAGTGGCAAGGTGTCCGCCGGATGAAAATCCGGTGATACCAATGAACGACGGATCAATGTCATAACGGGCAGCATTCGCGCGAACGTAGCGGATTGCCGCTTTCACGTCCTGAATCTGTGCGGGCCAGATAGCCTCGGTGCTGGAGCGATGATTGATAGAGATGACAGCATAACCCGCATTCAGTAGAGGAGTTCCTATGGATGCGGAAGCCATCGCCTTGGCGTTGTTGGAAAACCAGGCGCTGCCGTATATCACAATGATTGCCTGACACTTATTTTTTTGCTCTTTGGGCAGGTATATGTCCATATTGTGGCTTTCCATCCCGTCAGAAGCATAATTTACGTCCCTCCAACTCCTGGAATATGAACCTTCACCCGGTCCTGCGGGCATTTGGAATCCTTGTGCCGTAAGGATCATGGTACCCAGGGAAAACAGTAATGTCAATAGTTTCTTTTTCATATTACAATGCATTGTGTTTGCTAAAGTAACAAAATTGGGATTATTTAAAAAGCAACGGGGCAAGTTGGTACAAACTTCTTCTCCATGTAAGGAATTCATGTGCGGTATTTTCCGAGACATATCCTACCGCATTGAATCCTGCATCTTTAAGTGAAGCCGTTGCTTGTTTAATACCATCGGGACGTTCTTTGCTGCCGCAACTTAAAAAGATGAGTTTTACCTGTGACTTGTCCTTAATATCGTCCGGAGTATAAACGCCGCCGCTTAACAGTGCGTAGTGAGAAAAGACATCGGGACGATTTAATGTGATCATCTTGGTTTCCATACCTCCCATGGAAAGACCGGCCATGGCCCGGTGGTCTTTATGGGCAATGGTGTTGAAATTGGCATCTATGTAAGGGATCAGCTCATCCACCAAAACAGTCTGGAACGGCTTAATATCAAAATTTCTGAGTCCGCTGCCGAATTTGATTTCGTTAGTCATGCCGTATGTCATGACAATGATGAAAGGTTCTATTTTGCCATCGGCAATCAGATTGTCCATAATCAGGTTGGCGTGTCCCTGGGTAGACCAGGCGGTTTCATCTTCACCCCATCCGTGTTGCAGGTACAACACCGGATATTTTTTGTTTTTCTCTTTTTCGTAGCAAGGCGGCGTATAGACAAAAGCGCGGCGAACGGAGTCTGTGCTAGGTGAATAGAAAAGAACCTGCTGCACTTTTCCGTGCGGAACGTTCTTCAATGCATAAAAATCCCGGTCGTGGGCAGGGATTTCAATGCCGCTTTCCCATCTTGTGGAACCATAGAAATTCAGCGTTCCGGGATCGTTGAAGATACCCCCGTCCACCGTAAGATGGTAGTAATGGAATCCTTCATCCAG
>JAAYYL010000136.1 GCA_012515395.1 Bacteroidales bacterium | reverse complement strand
CACCAGCAACCTAATTCACGCAATCCTTCTATCACAAAATCTATGGGTCTTGTTATAAGCGTAGTACGGCCTCTCAAACAATAGATATAAGAAGACAAGGCCAGTATGGGGGCAAACATTCTCAAGGCCAAAGCCGATTCTCCGCAATCCAGTTGCCGGCGTGAATGATCCCTGCCCGGCAGTGCGGCATGAGGCCAAATATCTTCCTTTGCAAATTGCGAACCTACAGAACGAACCACCCGGTATGCCGCCTGAACGTCTTCACAAACCTGTGTACCGTCTTTTGGCCAGGCTCCTTTCAGAGAAGTTTCCCGCCCTGCCAGAAAAATTGCAGCCAACGCCCTTATGCTCATGCTTTTAGATGGCGGTAACGAAACCCTTCCCTTCAAACGACCTTTGGTTATTGTAATCATGTCTCAAGTATAGATATACAAAGATAACATTTACCTAAAAAAGACTAACTTTGTGAGCTGAATTTTGAATTTTCCACACTTATGAAAACTGTTCTGAGCGGCATACGTTCCACCGGTCATCTGCATTTGGGCAATTATTTCGGAGCACTCCGGAATTTTACCCAATTGCAGCATCAGGCCAAATGTTATTTTTTCATTGCCGACCTGCATTCCCTGACCACGCATCCCAAACCGGATGATTTTCACTCCAATGTCCGGATCATCCTGTCCGAGTACCTGGCTTCCGGCCTGGATCCGGAAAAATCCACGTTGTTTGTGCAAAGCAGTGTTCCGGAAGTCAGTGAACTATTTGTCCTGCTAAATATGCTTACCTACAAAGGAGAACTGGAGCGTACCGCTTCGTTCAAAGACAAAGTCAGGCAAAATCCCCAGAATGTTAACGCAGGCCTGCTGACTTACCCCGTTCTTATGGCCGCCGATATACTTGTTCACCGCGCCGACTGGGTTCCCGTGGGAAAAGACCAGGAGCAGCACCTGGAAATTACCCGCCTGTTGGCAAGAAGATTCAATAAAATTTACAATACACCTGTTTTCCCGGAACCCGAAGCTTATAATTTTGGAGGCAATCTTGTGAAAATTCCCGGACTGGACGGAACGGGAAAAATGGGCAAGAGTGAAGGCAACGGAATATACCTTGTTGACGATGAAAAAACCATAACCAAAAAGGTTATGCGGGCAGTAACCGACAGCGGTCCGCAAACACCCGGAAGTCCCATGAGCCAGGAAATCGTCAACCTGTTCACTATTCTTTCCGTGGTATCCGATCCCCAAACGACAGCCTATTTCAAAGATCAATACAACAATTGTACTATCCGGTACGGAGATCTTAAAAAACAACTCGCAGCAGACATCTGCAAACATACCTTGCCCATCAAGGAACGAATAGAAGAAATATACCACGACGATACTTATTTGAAGTATGTAATAGAAAAAGGAACGGCAGAAGCCAGGGCCTCAGCACAAGCTACAATGCAACTGGTTCGTGAAGCGGTAGGATTCAAAGCATTCTGATGATAGATCAGGCTACCATAGAACGTATATTGGAAGCAGCTCCTATTGAGACAGTGATAGGAGAATACGTCAATCTGAAACGACGTGGCGCCAACTACGTTGCGTGTTGTCCTTTTCATAATGAAAAAACTCCCTCTTTTACAGTTTCTCCTTCTAAAGGAATTTTCAAATGTTTCGGTTGCGGAAAAGCAGGCAATGTGATCCGTTTTATAATGGAACACGAACAACTTTCCTATGTGGAAGCCATTAAGTTTTTGGGCAACAAATTTAACATCCCCGTACAGGACAAAGAAGAAACACCGGGAGAAGCAGAAACCAGGCTAAGACGCGACAGCATGATGGTTGTCAACGCTTATGCCCAGGAATTTTATTCGCATTACCTATGGGATGAACCTGCCGGACGTGACGTGGGATTGAGTTATCTCCGGGAACGGGGCTTGACTGAAGTCGTTATCCGTCAGTTTCAATTGGGGTTTGCCCCTCCCGGGAAAAATCTTTTCACACAGGCTGCTCTGAACGCCGGCTACAAACAGGATCTGCTAACCGCCACAGGGCTCACCATACACTATCCTGCACAGGACAATAAACCGGAAGTGTTGCACGACCGTTTCCAGGACAGGGTTATGTTTCCCATCCATTCCCTGAGCGGAAGGATTATAGGTTTTGGCGGAAGGACCTTGAGGAATGACAAACAAACCGCAAAATACGTGAATTCTCCCGAAAGTGAGATTTACAACAAAAGCCGCTCACTGTACGGGATCTTTTTTGCCAAGCAACACATAACCAAGCTGCAGAAATGTTACCTTGTAGAAGGATATACAGACGTGATCTCTCTTTTCCAGGCCGGGATCCGGAATGTAGTGGCCTCTTCCGGCACATCCCTGACAGGAGAACAAATCCGTTTGATTAAAAGGTTCACGCAACATGTTACCGTTCTTTACGACGGTGATGATGCCGGGATAAAGGCATCCCTGCGGGGTATTGACATGCTGTTGGAAGAAGGGCTACAAGTTAAAGTGGTAAGATTCCCGGAAGGTGAAGATCCGGATTCATATGCCCGAACACACAATGCCCGTGAAACTATAGATTTTCTTGAAAGCAACGAAACGGATTTCATCCATTTCAAGATTGCACTGATGGCAGGTGAAATGAAAGATCCGCTTAAAAGATCGTCTCTGATCCGGGAGGTCATTGCCAGCATTGCGGTAGTACCTGATGCCATAACACGTACCATTTATATTGAAGAATGCAGCCGTCACCTGGATATTGAAGAAGTAATACTGACGCGTGAAGTCACGCAAATCCGAAAAAAAAGAAAAGAACAGGAACGCTATACCGGCAGACCCGGTATCAAGCCGGTCCGGGATCCGGTCCCGGAAGAAGAATCACAAGCACAACCGGTTGCCCCCGGGAAAGATGATCTGAGCCGTTGTGAAAAAGACATTCTCTATTACCTGATCAAATTCGGGCAAACCCCTATGGACGATGTTACTGTCTCCGAGTATATTGAAAACGCATTGGCAGAAGATGAACTTGAATTGCGCGACCCTTTTTATGCAAGAATATTCAACGAATACAAAGGGCTTAGAGGGGATGACAGCGCTCGCAGAAAATATTTTATAAACCACCCGGATCCGGACGTATCACAACACATACTGGACCTTCTGAACAACCCCCATCCCATTAACCTTAAAGTTCTCAGGGACAGCCTGCCCCTGGAAGAATCACTGTTAAAAGAACACGTAACCAAATCCGTGTTGGTATACAAATTGAATATAGTTTCCGGAACATGTTCACAGCTGACACGTGACCTCCAGCAGGCACAAATGCTGGGAGAAGAAGAAAACATGCAAAAGATAGTCAAAGACCTTATGGTCATGATGGATGTGCGAAACTCATTTGCCAAAGAATTGAACCGACTGTAATAATAAAACCGATACATCGTTATGCAGAAAGAATACAAACGTTACCTGATCACTTCGGCATTGCCATATGCCAACGGCCCCCTTCATATTGGACACCTGGCAGGCGTTTACGTCCCGGCTGATATTTACGCCAGATACATGCGTCTTCGTGAACGTGAAGTCTGTTTTGTGGGCGGATCAGATGAACACGGAGTTCCCATTACCATCAAGGCAAGACAACTGGGAGTCTCTCCTCAGGATATTGTTGATAAATACCATACACAGATCAAAGAATCATTCCGCAGACTGGGTATTTCTTTTGACGTTTATTCCCGTACCACATCCAGGATACATCACAAAACGGCATCGGAATTCTTCAGAAAATTATACGACGAAGGAAAATTCATTGAAAAAGAAACGGAGCAGTATTACGATCCGGAAGCAAAAGCATTTCTGGCAGACAGGTATATTGTAGGAACCTGCCCCCGCTGCGGTCATTCCGAAGCCTACGGAGACCAGTGCGAAAAATGCGGATCCACACTTTCCCCTGATGAACTGATTAACCCTCATTCATCCATTAGCGGAACTATTCCGGAAAAAAGAAAGACCAAACATTGGTACCTTCCCCTGGATCAATACGAACCCTGGCTTAAAGAGTGGATCCTGAAAAATCACAAAGAATGGAAACCCAATGTTTACGGACAATGCAAATCATGGCTGGACAACGGATTGCAACCCAGAGCCGTCAGCCGTGATTTGGACTGGGGTGTTCCCGTTCCCGTGGAAGGAGCCGAAGGAAAAGTCCTGTATGTTTGGTTTGATGCTCCTATAGGTTATATCTCCAATACCATAGAATTGTATCCCGATTCCTGGGAAACATGGTGGAAAAGCGAAGACACCAAATTGGTACATTTTATTGGAAAAGACAATATTGTATTCCATTGCATCGTTTTTCCGTCCATGCTCAAAGCCCATGGCGGCTACATTTTGCCGGAAAATGTGCCTGCCAACGAATTTTTGAACCTGGAAGGAGAAAAGATATCCACTTCCCGCAACTGGGCTGTATGGCTGCACGAGTACCTGGATGAATTCCCCGACCAACAAGATGTTCTGCGTTATACCCTCTGTGCCACAACACCTGAAACAAAGGACAATGATTTTACCTGGAAAGAATTTCAGGCCAGGAACAACAATGAGCTGGTAGCCATTCTGGGCAATTTTGTGAACCGGGCTGTTGTACTTACCCATAAATACTTCAACGGAGCCGTACCCGCCATAGCCGCATTGACACCATTTGATTCAGAAATTACGGACACAATCCCCCGAATTAAAAAAGCATTGGAAGATCACCTGGAACATTACCGTTTTCGTGATTCCCTTAAGGAAGCCATGAATCTGGCGCGTCTGGGAAACAAGTACCTGGCCGACACGGAACCCTGGAAAGTGGCAAAGACGGATATGGAGCGCGTAGGTACCATCCTGAACATATCGCTACAGATCTGTGCCAGCCTGACCATAGCCATGGAACCGTTCCTTCCTTTTACCACCAATAAACTCAGAAATATCTTAAACATTGCGGAGCAATTGCCCTGGTCTGCCTTCGGTCAAGGGGACCTGCTGCAGGCCGGACATGCTTTGAACCAACCTGTATTGTTATTCCGCAAAATTGAAGATGCAGAAGTGGAAACCCAGGTGGCAAAATTGAAAAAGCCGGTAAAAAAGGATATTGCCCCTGCATTGCCGTCTTGCACAATCGACGATTTTTCCAAAATGGACGTCCGGGTTGCAACGGTTCTTCAGGCAGAAAGGGTCCCCAAGACGGACAAATTATTAAAGCTTACCATTGATACGGGATTGGACCAAAGAGTCATTGTATCCGGTATTGCAGAATACTACAGCCCGGAAGATATGACCGGACGCCAGATCTGTATCCTTGCCAACCTGTTACCCAGAAAGATCAGGGGCATTGAATCTCAAGGCATGATCCTGATGGCTAAAGAGCCGGACGGGACCATGCGTCTGGTCTCTCCTTTGGAAGGGATCGGCAACGGGGCAGTTATAGGTTAGTTTTTTCTTTCATAATTATCATATGGAAAACGAAGAAAGCCGTAAACCTTCCTTTATCAGGTTTATCAGGTATTACTTTTACCTGAGAAGAGATAAAGAAAATGAACTGGAGACCATAGCCAATATCCGGAGCGGAGTGGAATTCAAGGGGGCGAATCTCTGGATTTTGATCTTTGCCATTCTCATTGCTTCCCTGGGATTGAACATCAACTCAGCGGCAGTTGTCATAGGAGCCATGCTCATTTCCCCGTTGATGGGACCACTCATTGGGATGGGCCTGGCCTTGGGTATAAACGACCTGGAATTGCTCAAGAAATCGCTGAGAAGTTACGCTGTTGCTACCGTAATAAGTATTATAACGGCGGCCCTGTTTTTTGTGTTATCCCCGTTTGATCAACCACAATCCGAGCTGCTTGCCAGGACTTCACCCACCATCTACGATGTGTTTATTGCCCTTATGGGCGGTCTGGCCGGTTTTATTGCCTTGTCAACCAAAGACAAAGGCAATGTCATTCCCGGAGTTGCCATAGCCACGGCCCTTATGCCTCCTCTTTGTACGGCCGGATTCGGAATCGCCACCGGAAGTATGCGTTTTTTCCTGGGTGCTTTTTATTTGTATTTCATCAACACTGTTTTCATTGTATCTGCCACGTTTCTCGGGACACGTATCAGGGGTTATGAGCACAAAGTTTTCCGTGAAAAAAAACGTGAACAGGCTGTAAAACGTTCTATCCTCGCCATTGTAATAATAACTATGATCCCGGCGCTGATCCTGACCATTGACATAGTCCGTTCCTCCCTATACGAAAACGAAGCCAACCAGTATATTGATAAAGCTTTTGTATTCCCTGACTCCCAGATCATAAGCCGGAACATATCGTATAAAAACAAAACGATAGACATCATGCTCATCGGCCGGGAAGTGCCTGAAGATGCCCTATCGGTTGCCCGAAGCCAGATGAACCGGTTTCAGAGATTGGAAAACAGCCGGCTGACGGTGGTTCAGGGAGGTAAGGAACGGGTGGACCTTGATGCCATACGATCCTCTGTCCTTGAAGATTTCTATCAAAAAAGCGAGGAACGCATAAACGCTCAGCAGGAGCTCATAGACACACTCAGCACCAGCCTGGACCGCTACCGGTACTTTGAAGCCCTCAGCAGTGAATTAATAGGAGAACTGAACGTACTCTACCCGACTGCACGTGAATTGTCCATTTCACAGGCAATCAATGTTTCCATGGAAGATCAGGAAAAAGACACTTTGACCATTGCCGTAATAAAATTTGATTCCATCCCTCCTGCCGAACAACTTCAAGTAATGTCGGAATGGCTGAAAACACGCATAGACACGAAAAAACTGCGTTTAATTGCCGAGTAGTATTCAGGGGTACTGATCAAACAGATGCTGTATTTCGGCAGGTTCCCGGAATACGGTCAGGGCAAGCATCAGCAGAATCCGGGCTTTCTGGGGAGACAGCGATCTGCTGACCACCTGACCTTCAAAAGTATTTTCCGTATCGGAGGAAACCCCGCCTTTCAACACCCTGGTCGCCCGCACAACCGCAATTCCCTGGCGCACAGCCTTTTTTGCCGAGTTTTCGATCTGACGCGAATAATTTCCGTGCCCGACTCCGGCAATGACAATGCCTTCAGTCCCGTTCTCCACCAATGTGTCAAATAGCAGGGAAGTGGCTCCTGCGTAAGACAAAACGATATCAACCCGTGGAAGGTCCTGATAGACCAACTCGGCAATGGAAAACCTTTTCTCCGGAAGGGGTCTTTCGTGGCACGGGTGGTAAAAGACCGCGTTTCCCCCACGGATCGTGCCCAGGGGTCCGTGATCCGGATTTTCAAAGGCCTGCGGGTTGACCGTATGGGTCTTTGTTACCCCTGATGCTGAAAATATGTATTCATTCATCACCACAAGCACGCCTTTTGCCCCGGCAGCAGGATCTGCGGCCAAACAAACGGCGTTATAGAGATTGGCCGGGCCATCTGCTCCGGGACTGTTGGAGGGTCTCATGGATCCTGTAAAGACCACCGGATTTTCGTGAGTATTGACCAGGTCCAGGAAGAACGCCGTTTCTTCCATGGTATCGGTTCCATGCGTTACCACTACCCCGTCACAATGATCTCCGCTGAACAATGAATCTACAACGGATGCCAACCGTACCCAGATACCTGGTGTCATATGCTGACTGGCAATATTGCATAACTGGAGACCCTGCACAGAAGCTTTATGGGTTATTTGGGGAATCTGCCTGATCAGAGTTTCCACGGTCAGCTGAGCCGGAGTATATGCATTCTCTGCAGGTGTATGAGCTATTCCGGCAATGGTCCCTCCCGTAGCAATGATTGTAATTCGCGGTTTGGTTTCCTGCCCCCAACCCGATAAAAAACACACCAAGGCAACAACAGTGAGTATATATTTCTTCATATACGTCTTCAAATTATTTATATTTGTTATTGGTAAAGCAAAATTAGGAATTTTCATGGAAACACTGAACCTGATCTTTATGGCCGTCGGACTGGCCATGGATGCTTTCGCAGTATCTGTATGTAAAGGAATGACACAATCCCGCATGAATTGGGGAAACGCGTTGAAAGCCGGCCTGTTTTTCGGTGTTTTCCAGGCACTTATGCCCTTGTTGGGGTACTGGGCAGGAGTCCGGTTTCACCGGTTGATATCTTCTTATGACCATTGGATAGCGTTTTTTCTTTTGGGATTCATAGGAGGCAGGATGGTTTTTGAATCTTTTAAACAAAAAGAACAGGCAGATTGTTCTTTCGGGTTAAGATCCATGTTTATACTTGCAGTGGCAACCAGTATAGATGCCCTGGCTGTAGGGATCACACTTGGCTTTTGGGAAACCAATATTGTAACGGCAGTGGTTTTAATTGGAACCGTGACTTTTGTGATGTCATTTATTGGGGTGAAACTGGGACATTTGTTCGGTTCCCGGTTCAGCTCAAAAGCAGAACTTACAGGAGGCATTATCCTGATTCTGATAGGTCTGAAGATCTTATTGGAACATTTAGCTATTATCTGATCTCATTTTTCTGCGGAAAAAAAATACCGCCAGAACAAAGAAAACAAGCGCATACAAACATACAACTCCCAAATGGAGCCACAAATTCTCCTGGCGGCCGGACAATACGATCCGGGAAGCTTCTATGGCGTGAGAAAAGGGTAAAAAATCAGTGATGTTTTTTAATGTTTTTCCCAGGATCTCCAGGTCCATCCAGGCCCCTCCCAGAAGCGCACTGGCAATGATGTAGATATTGCCTATGGCCATTACCTGCGTTTCCCGGCATAGGATTCCCAGAAATATGCCGAAAAACCCGGAGAAAAGGACGAAGGGAATAAATGACAGGAATGTGTAGACCAGTTTTACAGACAGGGGTATACCTACAAACAAGCCGGTTACAAGGCAACTCACTGCAATGATGGCTGCCATCGGCAAAACGGGAATGAAATACCCCAGGATGAAATCCCGCGGTTTCAAAGGGGAAATGAACAGCCTGGTCAAAAAAGAAGAACTTTTGTCTTTGGCAATAAGCATTCCCAGGAACATCGTAATAAAGGTAAAGCCGAATACAGTCAGTCCGGGAACAATGTTGACCGGCTGAAACACCTCTATGGGAGCATTCCGGGATATCAAAGAAAACAAGACGATAAACACAACGGGTAATACCCCTGCAAGGATGAGGGACAAGGGATCCCTTAATATTTCTTTGGAGTTCCGTCCGGCAAAATAAATGTATTTCATTTAAGCCTCCTTCTGATTTAGCCGTATAAATGCATCTTCCAGTTTTTGGGTATTGGTCGTTTCCAACAAGTCTTTTACCGTTCCCGAAGCGTTGATTTTTCCCTTTATCATCACCGCCACCTTGTCCGAGAGGGCTTCCGCCTCTTCCATATAATGCGTGGTCAGAAGGATTGTGGTTGTTTCTTTCAGTTTTGTGATGATCGTCCACAACTCCCTGCGTGCCAACACGTCAAGGCCAAGAGTGGGTTCATCCATAAACAGGATCTCCGGGTCCGTGATCAGGGCCATGGCAATACTCAGACGACGTTGCATACCGCCTGAAAGAAGCTTTGCTTTTTTGTCCCGCACTTCCTGCAGACTGAATACGTCAATCATTTCATTAACCCTGAAACGAATGCGGTCTTTTGTAAGGCCATATACTCCTGCAATCATTCTCAGATTCTCCCGGACCGT
>JAAYYL010000135.1 GCA_012515395.1 Bacteroidales bacterium | reverse complement strand
TTTATCAACGATAAAAGCTTCCGGGCCAAAGGCAAACGCATCACCACATTTGAAGTGGGAAAGATCGAATTTATTGAACCGGCAACGGATCCCGACGAATCCGGCAATAACGGGAATGAGGAAGACATGGATTTTGAGTTGGAAGGACCCGTTTTACCCGGAGAAACACCGTCCGCTTCGGCTGCAGGGGAAAAACCCTCCACCAATTTCAACGATGAGGATGCCTATCAAATGACATTGCTATAAACGCGTAACCTATGGATCTTGTTTTCTACATAGGTTTCATGGGATGTGGAAAATCCACTACGGGCTCCCGCCATGCACAGGAAAAAGGGGCTCGTTTTATAGATCTGGACAAGGTTATACTTGATAAAACCGGAATGAGTCCCAGCGAAATCCTGAGCCTTAAGGGAGAAAAAATGTTTCGGAAAATTGAAAGGGATACCCTTCATGATATAGTCCAAAATTGGATGGATTCGGGAAAAGAGGCCACCATAGTGGCTTGTGGAGGAGGAACTCCGTGTTTCTATGACAACATGGATTATATGAAAAACCACGGACACGTGGTATTTATCAACACCCCTTTTGAAATCATCCTCAAAAGACTTTCAAAAGATCCCGGAAAATGGCCCTTGTTAAAACATACGGATGCCGTACAGCTTTATAATTCCCGTTTAAAATGGTATGAAAAGGCAGACGAAACAATGTTTCCTTAGACAATCACTTCCCTGTCTTTGATGTCTTTAATGCGCAACTGAATGTTGGCAATACCCCTGTAATAATTCTCGGCCACGGAATAGCACACATCTACCGGATTCCCGTTATGCATATGATCAAAATGCATGCTTTGGTTAAAAGCAATTGCCGATATGGGGCGGTACGGTTCTTCTTCCTGGATGAGTTCCAGCTTCAGGTGCCCGGAATCGGATCCTACCAGACGTCCGTTCCCGTTGTCGTAAACGTTTTCGGTAACAAAAACAGGTGACAGGTTCCCGGGGCCGAAGGGCTGAAACTGTTTCAGGAGACGGAAAAATTTGGGAGTTATTTGCTTGAAGTCAAGATACGTGTCAATATTAACCAGTGGTGTAAGCATCTCATCCGTAACTTTTTCGGATACGATGGCTTCAAACCTGCGGCAAAATTCCTGGTAATGTTTTTCGCTCATGGTAAGTCCGGCCGCGTACATATGACCTCCAAAATTCTCCAGCAGGTCACTGCAGCTCTCAATGGCTTCATAAAGATCAAAACCGGGAATGCTTCTGGCAGATCCTGTGATAAAGCCGTTTGACCGGGTGAGCACTATTGTGGGACGGTAGTAATTTTCCACAAGGCGCGAAGCCACAATGCCCACTACCCCTTTGTGCCATTTGGGATTGTAAACCACAGTGGATTTTTTGCTCTCCAGGCCGGGCATGTCCCGGACCATTGCCAGTGCTTCCTGGGTAATCTTCCTGTCAATATTCTTTCTGTCATCATTGTGGTCATTAATCGTATGACCTATCTGGAATGCATCATCATCTGTACGGGAAATAAGCAGGTCAACAGCCATTTTTCCGGATTCCATACGTCCGGCAGCGTTGATCCTGGGGCCTATCTTGAACACTATGTCATCAATGGTAATCTGGTGTTTTTCAAGACCTGCCAGCTTGATTATGGATAGGAGTCCCTTACGGGGAGCTTCATTGAGTTGTTTCAGACCGTAATGGGCAAGGATACGGTTTTCTCCGGTGATGGAAACCAGATCAGAGGCTATGCTTACAACCAGCAGGTCCAGGAAAGGATATAGCTCGGTAAGGGGAATGTTTTTGCGGATGCAATAAGCCTGCATGAGTTTGAACCCTACTCCGCAACCGCTAAGTTCATCAAAGGGGTAATGGCAATCGAGTCTTTTGGGGTCCAATACGGCAGAGGCCTGGGGTAATTCTTCCGCAGGCAGGTGATGGTCACAAATAATGAAGTCAATACCCTTCTGCCTGGCATATTCCACCTTGTCGTTTGCCTTTATCCCGCAGTCCAGTGCAATGATGAGGGTACATCCTTCATCCGACGCAGCATCTATGCCAATACGTGATATTCCGTACCCTTCGCTATAGCGGTCGGGTATATAATAGGAAACCATTGGCGTTTCTTTACGCAGGAAGGAATAAACCAATGCCACGGCGGTAGTGCCGTCCACATCGTAATCTCCGTATACCAGTATTTTTTCACTTTCCCGGATAGCCCTGTCAAGCCTTTTGATCGCTTTATCCATATCTTTCATCAGGAACGGGTCGTGAAGATCCTCCAATTGGGGCCGGAAAAAGGTTTTAGCCTGTGAAAGTGTTTTGATGTTTCTTTGAACCAATAGATTAGCAAGGGCCTGATCTACTCCCAATTCCGAGGCCAGCTGTCTGACCAGAGCCGGATTTCCGGGCTCTTTTACAATCCATTTTTTATCCAAAGCCATATTAATCTTACAAAGGTAAGAATATAATCTTTATGCGTGTAAAAAAATGCTTACTTTTGCAGGTTGATAAAATCAATTTCTATGGAGAATCCTCATATCAGTGAACAAGAACAGATCCGTCGCCAGGCATTAAAAGAACTCGAAAATCTGGGTGTGGATCCTTATCCTGCCGCTGAATTCCCGGTAGATACCACAGCCCTGGAAATCCTTCAAGGTTATGATCAGGAAAAGAATAATTTTCAGGAAGTAACCCTGGCTGGCAGGATCATGAGCCGCAGGATAATGGGAGCCGCCTCTTTTATGGTTATCCAGGATCACAGCGGACGTATCCAGGTTTATGTAAAAAGAGACGACATATGTCCCGGAGATGACAAAACGTTATACAATACCGTTTTCAAAAAACTTTTGGACATTGGCGACATAGTGGGAGTTAAAGGATTTGCCTTCATCACAAAAACAGGAGAAATATCCGTACATGCCAAAGAATTGGTGCTTTTGAGCAAATCCCTGAGGGTGCTGCCCATAGTAAAGGAAAAAGAAGGCCAGCTATACGATGCCTTTACAGATCCCGAACAAAGATACCGTATGCGTTACGTAGACCTGATAGTTAACCCGGATGTCCGGGAAACGTTCGTAAAAAGGACAAAGCTGGTTAACGTGATGCGTGACTTTTTTAACAACCACGGATACCTGGAAGTGGAAACACCCATCCTGCAACCTATTCCGGGCGGAGCCAATGCACGGCCTTTTGTGACACATCATAATGCCCTTGACATTCCTCTGTATATGAGGATAGCCAATGAATTGTACCTCAAGAAACTGATTGTCGGAGGTTTTCCCGGTGTTTACGAATTTTCCAAAGACTTCCGGAACGAAGGGATGGACCGTACCCACAATCCGGAATTCACTGTTTTGGAGATATACGTGGCTTATAAGGATTATTTCTGGATGATGGATTTTACCGAGAAACTGGTTGAAAAAGTCGCTCTGGAACTTCACGGAACCACACAGGTTCCTTTGGGGAACCGGGTCATTGACTGGAAAAGGCCTTTTCGCCGGGTTACCATGCTCGGAGCCATAAAGGAATATGCGGGAGTGGATGTATCCGGCATGGACGAAGAAACACTCCGGAAAACTTGCAGGAATCTGAATGTCCCTGTTACACCCTCAATGGGTAAAGGGAAGTTGATCGATGCCATTTTCGGGGAGTACTGCGAAAAACATCTGATTCAGCCTACTTTCGTGACCGATTATCCAAAGGCGACTTCTCCGCTTACAAAAAAACACCGTGAAGACCCGCAACTGACCGAACGGTTTGAATTGTTTGTAAACGGTAAGGAGCTGGCCAATGCATATTCGGAACTGAACGATCCCCTGGATCAGCTGGAACGTTTCAGGGATCAGCTGAAACTCAAAGAAAAAGGCGATGACGAAGCCATGTTCATAGATATGGACTTTATCCGTGCCCTGGAATTCGGCATGCCACCCACTTCGGGAATGGGCATTGGTGTTGACCGTCTCTGTATGCTGATGACAAACTCGGCAAGTATTCAGGACGTGCTGTTCTTTCCGCAAATGCGGCCGGAGTAAAATGATCTCCTCGGCTCATAACCCCAGAATCAGACAGATCCGTTTGCTGATGGAAAAATCCCGCGAACGGAAGGAAAAAGGATTGTTCGTGATCGAAGGAGTTCGTGAGTTGGAAATCGCATTGCAAAGCGGGTTTTCCGTTCACAGCCTGTTCATATGCTCTCCCATTTTATCGGACCCGGAAAAGGCCGCATTTTTTACGTCTAAAGCGCCTGTTGTGGAAGAGATAGACCCTGTTTTGTACGATAGACTGGCCTACCGCGGAAGCACCGAAGGTGTTCTGGCCGTAATGTACAGCCGGTCCACCGCCCCGGAAGACATCAAACTATCTCCTTCTCCCCTGGTCATCATTCTGGAATCTGTGGAAAAACCCGGTAACCTGGGTGCGATACTGCGTACGGCTGATGCATGCGGAGTTGACGCAGTGCTGGTATGCGATCCCCTGACAGACCTGTACAATCCCAATACCATAAGGGCATCCCTTGGGTGTTTGTTCAGTGTTCCCACATTGACCTGTTCATCTGAAGAAGCTTACGAATGGTTACATAAAAATAACATTCAGATAGTAGCCGCCAGCTGCCAGTCTTCCGTTCCCTACCACCTTCAGGATTATTCCTTACCGACTGCACTGACCATGGGAACAGAAGATAAGGGATTGAGTTCATTCTGGAATGAAAGAGCCCGTTTGAAAGTGAATATACCCATGAGGGGAAAAATCGACTCTCTGAATGTTTCCGTAGCTACGGCCGTTCTTTGTTTTGAAGTCATCAGGCAACGTAACTCATAAAAAGTATGGGCCCTTTTGCAATCATAGGAAATCCGGTAAAATCCAGCATGAGTCCCGCACTTTTCAGGGCAGCTTATCCGCAACTGCCGGCAGATATATACCGGGTATTGGAAGTTCCCGATGCCTTGACAGGCTGGAAAGAAGTACAACGCCTGGGCATTCTGGGTTTCAATGTAACCATGCCTTTTAAGGCAGATTTCATACAATTTGTCCAACAGACGGAACCTGCCGTAAAAGAGATCCATGCGACCAATCTGGTTTACATCAGAGAAGGCAGCTGGATTGCCGGTAATACGGATGTATGGGGAGTGGTAAACAGTTTTACGGATCTCGGTACGATCCTGAAGGGAAAACATGTATTGGTTATTGGAGCGGGCGGAGCAGGCAGAGCGGCCGCCCTGGGTTTGGAACAGGCAGGTGCTGTGGTGTACATGGCCAATCGGACTGTACGTGAAGGACTTCATCCGTTGACATCAATTCCGGATCTGTTAAAGCAATGCTTCCTGGTTGTCAATACCATTCCACGGGATCCTTTACAGGCGTTAAAAACAGGGCTCACTGACAACCATGTGATCCTGGATGCTTCCTATACAGAGACTCCGTTGAAAGAGGCAGCTATCCGGGCAGGAGCCTTTTACATGAGCGGATACCACTGGTTGTACCACCAGGCCGTTGATGGGTTTAAGCTCCTTACCGGTACGGAACCTGACAAAAAGGCTATGCGCAAACTTCTGGGTTTGTAAAAAAAGATAGTAACTTTACAGGGAATCAATCAAACCAATATGTACGATGTTGAATAAAGTAATGTTAATCGGAAACGTGGGCAAGGATCCCGAGATCCGTCATCTGGAAAGCGGAACGGCAGTAGCCAATATTACACTGGCTACAACGGAAAGGTATAAAGACAGGAACGGAGAACTACAGGAACAGACGGAATGGCACAACGTGGTATTGTGGCGCGGACTGGCTGATGTAACGGAGCGTTTTGTGCGAAAAGGTTCCCAGATATTCATAGAAGGTAAGATCCGTAGCCGCAGCTGGGAAGACCAATCGGGACAAAAAAGATATACTACGGAGATAGTAGCCGACAATATGCAGTTGCTGGGCAGAAGAAGTGACAATCCTGCCAATGCTCCTGCCCGTCCCGGCCCTTCAACCAACGACACCCAAACCGGCCGGAAGGATCAGTCCTCGTTTGATAACGGATCCCCGGACTTTTCTCCCGAAGAAGTGGACGACCTGCCTTTCTGATCAGTTTTTGACCTTCTTCGCCTTATTGGGAACATCCAGCTGCAATCCGGGATGCTTGTCCGAGGATCTTGCCAGAATAAACGATACGGCTATTGCAATCAGTGACAGTCCTATGAAAAGGTATTCGGAATGGACAGCTGCCCGTATCTCGTCATCAATGTTTCTTTCTATGATCTGTCCTACAAATATGGGGACCAAAAGCATTCCCATGTTTTGTATCCAGTATATCAGCGAATAGGCGGTTCCCAGATTTTTATCCGGAATTACTTTGGGCACAGAAGGCCACATAGCAGCAGGAACGAGTGAATACCCTATCCCGAGTATGGCAATTCCCAGGTATCCGAAGAAAGGGATCCCTCCCGGCGCAAATCCTATTATCAGGTGTGATATCAGTACCAGGAAAGAACCTACGATCATCCATCGGGTAGCTTTTCCCCTAATGTCTACCAGAGATCCGAAAATGGGTGTAAAGATCATGGTAGTGAACGGAATAAGCGACACCATGAGGGAAGCGATATCGCTTTCTATTTCAAACCGGGGAATGATAATGGATGTTGCAAATCTTCTGAATGATATGATACAGGCATAAAAGAAGACACACAGAAGGGAAATGAGAATATAATGTTTGTTTCCCAAAACCCTGAAGATGTCTGAAAACCTGAATTTATCTTCCTTCTTTACAGTTTCATTATTTCTTAAAGCTTCTGCCGCAGTCTGAGTGTCCAGGCTCCTGTCAAAGAGCAGGAATACGGCCCAGACTATGAGTCCGCACAACAAAAGAACAAACCCCACAAGAGCCGGTTTGCTGGTCTCTGAAAAAGGTATATACGTTTCGTTCAGACTTACAATCCGTGGGACAATGATCAGTGCCGTTGCCGTTCCCAGACGGGCAAGGGCCAATTGCAATCCCATGGCCAAGGCCATTTCCTTGCCCCGGAACCATTTCGCTATGGAACGTGTAACAGCCACACCGGCTATCTCGCTCCCCAATCCGAACAGGGCACATCCTGCATAGGCAAAAGCCAGTGACGGCTTCTCGAAAGTACGTGCCATAAAGCTGTATAAATCGCTGTTATTGAATGACTCAGATATGCCGTACATAACCAGCGCCGCTCCTCCTACCATCAACAGTACAAATAAGGTGCCTGTCACCCGGACGCCCCATTTGTCCAGCAACATACCGCATATTATCAGTCCTCCCCATACGCACAACAGGGAATACGCCCCCCCGTACATGCCGTAATCGCCCGACGTCCATGAAAGATCCAGGATCTCAGGATTTTTGAAAATGTGACTGATTGTGGTAAACTGGTCATCAAAAAAATAAGAAGCGAACATGACCAGGGACAGGCACAAAAGCACCATCCACCTGGCCCATTTGGAATTCTTAAGCAAAAGATCTTTTTTAATCATCTGTTTTTATTTTCTTGGTTATGTTTGGTAATTCCAGTCCGTAGCCTTTGGCACGGTCTTCGGCCTTAAGCCAAATGCCCAGGAAAAAGGCCAGCACGCCAAGCGACGCAAAAATGAGCATGGGAACGGTATAATTGTATTCCAGCGGATTGGTTACCCCCTGGTTGGTCCTGTCCAGAACAACTCCAATGAGTAAGGGCAATGCCCACAACCCTATGTTCTGTATCCAGAAGATAACCGAGTAGGCAGATCCCAGGTATCTGTCTTTTACCAGCTTGGGAACTGAAGGCCACAACGCGGCGGGTACCAGGGAGAAACTTATACCTAATATAATAATAGCTGTATAGGCAATCCCCTTGGTGAAGTATGCCTCGGGAACCAAAGCAAAAGTCAGGTGGCACAGGCACATAAGTACAGCACCGATAATGAGCATGGAGGCCCCTTTTCCCTTATTGTCCAGGTATGCACCCAGCAACGGGGTCAGGATCATCGCTCCAATGGGAAACCAGGAAAAAATATCACTGGCATCGGTAGCCGAAGTCTGCAAACGGCATTCCAGCATATTGGCGGCGTATTTCTGGAATGGAAAAATTGCCGAGTAATACAATACACATAAACCTGATACGATCAGAAAGGCCTTGTTTGTAAAAAGAATGCCCAAATCGCGAACCTTGAACTCTTCTTCCGGTTCCTCTCCGGATTCTCCCAATTGGCGTTCCAGTTTCCTGTCAAAGAAAAAATAAACGGAAAAGGCCAAAAGTCCAATTACCAGCAAAATCAAACTGATCAGGACCGGTGCACTGACGTTGGACATGCTTTCCGCTACACGGGGAGACATCCTGAAAATGGCAAATACACCCAGTCTGGCTATGGCCATCTCCAATCCCATGGCCAGAGCAAGTTCTTTGCCTTTAAACCATTTTACAATTCCTTTGGATACGGTCACCCCGGCCATCTCTACCCCACAGCCGAATATCATGAATCCGAGTGAAGCCAGTTTTGCCGAGGCAGGCAAAGACACCCACCAGGAGCTAAGCCATGTTTCCAGCCCGGAACCCGAAAAAGCATCAGTCAGGGCATAGTACTTGATCCCGGCTCCCACGATCATTACCAGTGCAGACAAAATGGCCGTAAAACGAACACCCATCTTGTCCAGAATAATTCCGGCAAAGATCAGAAAAAGGACAAAAACATTCAGGAAATATTCAGCTCCCGTTACTGTTCCGAAATTCTCGGAAGTCCAGCCTCTTGAGGTTTCCAACATGCTCTTCAGGGGAGACAAAACATCTACGAACATATAGGCAAAAAACATCATGGACGCCAGGAGGACAAGCATGCTCCATCGTACTATAGCTCTGTCCTTCAATAAAATAGCAACTTTGTTCATATACAGGTTTTAGATTGTTTCCGTTAATTGTCCGAAAAAGAAAATCTAAGATAGAATAATAAGTCAAGTCTGCAAAATTTGTAGTACTTTTGTCCTGTTATGAACGTAGACGTAGTTCTTGGACTTCAGTGGGGTGATGAGGGAAAAGGCAAAATAGTAGATTATCTGGCACAACAATATCCCGTAATCGCCCGTTTTCAGGGAGGCCCGAATGCAGGCCACTCTCTCCATTTTGAAGATACCTCATTTGTACTTCATTCAGTGCCTTCCGGAATATTCCGCAAAGATACCGTTAATATTATCGGGAACGGAGTAGTCATAGATCCTATCATTTTTGAAGAAGAATGCCGCGCTATTGAAGCCCTGGGCGTTCCCGTTAAAGACCGCCTGTTGATCTCCAAAAGAGCTCACCTGATCCTTCCCACGCACCGGATCATTGACGCTGCCAGCGAACAGGCCAAAGGGTCTTCCCGTATAGGCTCCACACTTAAGGGAATATCACCTGCCTACATGGACAAGACCGGACGAAACGGGATTCGTGTGGGGGATATACTGACTGCGGATTTTGTAGAACGTTTTGATGCATTGAAGTCCAAACACCTTGTTTTCCTGGAACAATTCGATTACACATACGATCCGGATCAGGATCAGGACACCTGGATGCAGGCCGTTGAGTATCTCAAACAGTTCAAACTGATTGATGCCGAGTATTACGTTAATGACTGCCTGCAGAAAGACAAACCCGTTTTGGCGGAAGGGGCACAGGGAGCATTGCTGGATATTGATTTCGGATCCTATCCTTACGTCACATCATCTTCTACCACATGTGCCGGAGCATGTATCGGGCTGGGATTCCCACCTTCAAAGGTAGGCAGGGTGTACGGCATATTCAAAGCCTATTGCACACGTGTAGGCAGCGGTCCTTTTCCCACCGAGCTTTCTGACGAGCATGGGGAACGTCTAAGGGAACAGGGCAAGGAATTCGGAGCCACCACCGGAAGACCAAGACGTACCGGATGGCTGGACCTTGTGGCATTGAAATATGCCGTGATTCTAAATGGAGTAACGGATCTGATCATGATGAAATCGGATGTTCTTGACGGATTTGACACAATCAGAATGGCTACCGCATACAAGGTCAATGACATTCAGACCGACCGGGTTCCTTATAATATAAACACACCGATTGTCCCGCTTTATAAAGAATTCAGAGGATGGAAAAAAGACCTCACCCTGATCCGCAGGGAAGAAGACCTTCCCGAAGAGTTTATATCTTATGTCCGTTTTATAGAAAAAGAGACCGGAGTTCCCGTCAAAATATTATCTCTGGGTCCGGACCGGGAACAAACCATTATCAGGAATTAAAACAGTATCATGGATAATTTGTTGGAAAGAATAGATAGTCCCGAAGATCTTAAAAAGCTCAATATTAATCAATTACCGCAATTGTGCGCAGAACTGAGGCAGTTTATTACAGAGAGTTGTTCCCGCAATCCCGGCCATCTGGGGGCCAGCCTGGGAGCCGTAGAGCTCACAGTAGCGCTTCATTACGTTTACGATGCTCCCAAAGATAAGATTATCTGGGATGTAGGACATCAGGCATACGCACACAAGATCCTAACCGGACGCAGGAAATCTTTTTCAAAAAATCGTTGTTATAAAGGATTGAGCGGATTCCCAAAAATTACAGAAAGTCCCTATGATACATTCGGGACGGGACATTCTTCCACTTCCATATCGGCTGCCCTTGGTTTTGCCACTGCAGCCGAATTAAGAAAAAGCAACGAAAAAACAGTTGCCGTAATCGGGGACGGATCCATGACAGCGGGATTGGCTTACGAAGGCCTTAACAACGCGGGAGGCAGGTTGGCAGATATGCTTATTGTTTTAAATGACAACAAGATGGCCATTGAGCCCAACGTGGGAGGTCTTCATAATTCCCTGCTCAAGCTGACTACATCCAGGCGTTATAATAAATTGAAAGTTAAAACCTGGACAGCCCTCGGATCCGGAGCATTGCGAGACACTGTCCAAAGGATGGTACAAGCGGGAAAACGTCTGGTTGTAAGGCACAGTACATTGTTCCAGCCCCTGGGTATCCGTTATTTCGGACCTGTGGACGGACATGATGTGGTTCAGCTGGTCAATACGTTCAACAGGTTAAAAAAACTGAAAGGGCCCAGGCTGCTTCACATTCTTACCATTAAGGGGAAAGGTTATGCACCGGCAGAATTGGACCAGCCTACCTGGCACGCTCCCGGATTGTTCGATGCTCAAACCGGAAACCGTATCTCTGACCAGGATCCTGAAATTCCCAGGAAAATCCGTTTTCAGGATGTCTTTGGACATACCCTTTTGGAACTGGCACGCAGCAATCCCGATATAGTAGGAATTACACCGGCTATGCCAAGCGGATGTTCCATGAACATCATGATGGCAGAAATGCCGGAAAGGTGTTTTGATGTAGGAATAGCCGAACAACACGCCGTCACATTCTCTGCCGGTCTTGCCGCTGCCGGATTCCTTCCCTATTGCAACATTTACTCCTCGTTCATGCAGAGAGCTTATGATTCCGTGATTCATGACGTGGCTGTACAGAAACTAAAAGTAATCTTTTGCCTTGACCGGGGAGGCCTGGTTGGCGAGGACGGTGCCACCCACCACGGAGTATTTGATCTGGCATATTTCAATTGCATTCCGGAAATGTTCGTGGCAGCACCCATGGATGAGGTGGAATTGCGCAACATGTTATACTCGGCTCAGGATAAAAAATACAAAACCACGAGCATCCGGTATCCCAGGGGAACAGGTGTCGGAATGAAAGACTGGCGAAGGCCTTTTCAATTCATGGAACCGGGAAAGGCACGCCTTTTGCACGAAGGGATAGACATGGCCTTGCTGAGTCTGGGGGCTGCCGGGATTATGGGTGCCCAGGCCGTTGCCCGTGCTGCAGAGCAGGGCATTGCGGTACAACACTATGACATGCGTTTTCTCAAGCCTGTTGACCGGGATGTTCTGGATTACGTGGCCCGTACATTCAAAAAGGTCATTACACTGGAAGACGGATGTCTGATAGGAGGATTGAACAGTACTGTTTCCACATATATGGCAAATCATCCCGGGGCTATAAGCAAAGTGACCGGGCTGGGCGTTCCGGACCGTTTTATTGAACAGGGAAAAACCAGGCAACTTTACCGCGAGTGCGGCTACGACACCGATAGCATTACAGAAGCCATCCTGACCCTTGCGCAAACATTTTAAAGCTTAGGAATCATTGCGGTGACACTAGTATTTTGGCGTTTTTTTTTGGTAGTTTGTAGAAATCGTTTATCTTTGCGGCTCCAAAATGACGGGATATTTTTGCCGATGTAGCTCAGTTGGTCAGAGCAGCTGATTTGTAATCAGCAGGTCGTGGGTTCGAATCCCTCTATCGGCTCGAAGTTTTTTGACAAAATGAATAACCAGGGAGGGTACCAAAGTGGCCAACTGGGGCAGACTGTAAATCTGCTGACGCACGTCTTCGTAGGTTCGAATCCTGCCCCTCCCACAACCAACACGCGGAAGTAGCTCAGTTGGTAGAGCATCAGCCT
>JAAYYL010000134.1 GCA_012515395.1 Bacteroidales bacterium | reverse complement strand
TCCCTCTTTGGAGACCTTAGGATAGGCCCCCTGTGGAAAAACAGTTTGCAGGCCGATAAGGCCATCCTGGAAGCCATCGGGAAGGCCGGCGGGTCATGGGCATGGGGTGCGGGAAGTCAATTGAAAGTATATAAAACGGATAATTTACAAGGATTTGAATTTGATGCGAGCAAATGCCCCGATCTGTTTCCCCCCTTAGTGGCGCTGGCTGTACATTGTAAAGGAACCACAAGCATAAACGGTATAGACCGTCTTTTCCACAAGGAATCAAACAGAGCCCTCGCTTTACTGGAGGAATATTCAAAAGTGGGTGCCAATATAAGGCTGGAAGGCAACAATATGATAGTAGAAGGCGGTGTGTTGCCGGGGGGAGCTTCCATTTCTGCCCGGGGAGACAACCGGATAGCCATGTCCCTGGCCATAGCTGCCCTGGGTGCGGAAAAACCTATTGAGATTGAAGGCAAGCATACCGTTTCAAAATCGTTTCCGGATTTTTGGGTGGAATTGGAAAACGTAACAAAACCTTTAGAATGAATGCGTTCGGCAACAATTTCAGGGTAGCTTTGTATGGGGAATCTCACGGGCCGGAAGTAGGGGTGCTCCTGGATGGTGTTCCTCCCGGGATTCTCTTGTCAGAAGCGGATTTCATGGAAGACATAGCCCGACGTAAAAGCGGGGCCACAGGAACCACTAAACGTAGGGAAACGGATGAACCTGTGATTAAAAGCGGCGTATATAGAAATTATACATCAGGCAGTCCGTTATGCATAACTTTTATGAACAGGGATGCGCGTTCGCAGGATTACCTGCTGTCTGACGATAATGATGCTGCCAAAAAAATACCTTTCAGGCCCGGAACGGCTGATTATACCGGGGACGTCAAATTCAAAGGATTTCAGGATCCGCGTGGCAGCGGACATTTTTCGGGCCGTCTGACCTTACCTTTGGTTGCAGCGGGCGTCGTTGCCAAAAAGATCCTGGGAAACAAGTACCCGTCCTTAGGTATTCATGCATACCTTTCACAGGTGGGGGGCATTCCCGTAATCAAAGACCGTCCTTTACCTGAAAAAGTCAACACAATCCTCAGGAATTCCGTAGAAAAAGGCGATTCTTTGGGCGCAGTCATATCATGTGAGGTAAACGGGGTTCCGGCGGGATTAGGGAATCCTTTTTTTGATTCACTGGAATCCTTATTGTCTCATGCTGTTTTTGCCATTCCCGGCATCAAAGGCATCACGTTTGGACTGGGCTTTGACGAGTCATTGCTAACCGGATCCCAGAATCCGCATATCGGAGGGATCGCCGGGGGCATAACCAACGGGGATCCGGTTTCGTTCCAGATTGCAGTAAAACCTACACCTACGGTAGGTGGCCGCGGTCGTCACGATGCCTGTTTTGCTTTACGTGTGCCGGTTGTCGTGGAAGCTGTTACGGCCATTGTGCTGGCCGATCTGTCCATGACGCCTGCGTAATCAGAGTCCTTGTTTTTGGTCCTTGAGTGCCTTGCGCACTTTTTCTTCGATCTCTTCTTTCAACTCGGGATTGTCTTTGAGCATTTGCCTTACTGCGTCGCGTCCCTGTCCGATCTTGGTCTCCCCGTAGCTGAACCACGAGCCGCTTTTTTTGATTATGTTCAGTTCAACCCCCAGGTCAATGATCTCTCCGGTAAGAGAGATGCCTTCCCCGAACATGATGTCAAACTCGGCTTTTTTAAACGGCGGAGCCATTTTGTTTTTTACCACTTTTACACGCACGTGATTGCCGGTGGCATCTTCTCCGTCTTTGAGCTGTGTGGTACGGCGTACGTCAATACGTATGGTAGCGTAAAATTTTAGCGCGTTTCCTCCGGTAGTCGTTTCCGGATTTCCGAACATGATTCCGATCTTTTCCCTTAACTGGTTGATAAACACACAGGTTGTGTTGGTTCGGCTTATGTTGGCCGTTAATTTTCTCAGAGCCTGGGACATGAGCCGGGCCTGGAGTCCCATTTTGGAATCTCCCATTTCGCCTTCGATTTCAGCCTTGGGCGTCAATGCGGCAACAGAGTCTATGACTACAATGTCAATAGCTCCGGACCGGATCAAATGATCTGCTACTTCCAGGGCCTGTTCCCCGTTATCGGGTTGTGATATCAGTAGGGTGTCCACATTAACGCCCAACTGCTGTGCATAATTGCGGTCAAAGGCATGTTCGGCATCAATGATAGCCGCAATTCCGCCCAGTTTCTGGGCCTCGGCAATTGCGTGAATGGCTAAAGTCGTCTTTCCGCTCGATTCGGGTCCGTATATTTCTACTACCCGACCCCTGGGATAACCTCCAATACCCAGCGCATAATCCAAACCGATGGATCCCGAAGGGATCACCGATACGTCCCACTTGGGCTGATCGCCCAGTTTCATAATTGTTCCTTTCCCGAAATCCTTTTCGATTTTGTCCAGGGTTGCCTGGAGCGCTTTAAATTTTTCCGGGTTTACGGCTGCTCCTCCTTTTACTTCTTCTGCACTTACTTTTGCCATGATATTTTGATTAATGATTAGACAACAAATATACAAATTCACGGACAAAATACCCTATCTTTGAAGCATGAAAGAATGGTTGCTTGGAAAAAATCCCGCAGAGTTGCGTCAGATTACGGATTCCTTGGGTATGCCTTCTTTTGCAGCCGCCCAGATAGCCCGATGGATCTATCAGAATAAAGTAAGGGATATTGCGGATATGACCAACCTGCCCAAAGCGGCCAGG
>JAAYYL010000133.1 GCA_012515395.1 Bacteroidales bacterium | reverse complement strand
TCCATTTGTGAGAATTGCCTTAAGGATGCCAATGCTGTTCTGGGAGAAATGTACGGAATACATCATGAAGAACAGGCTGTTTACGGGAATAATACCAAACAGGTTGAGAGCCCTCTTAAAACGCCCAGGGAGATTCATGCATTTCTGGATCAGTATGTTATTGGACAGGAAGAAGCCAAGAAGTTCCTTTCCGTTGCCGTATACAATCATTACAAGAGGATCCGTTCCAACGGAAAAAACGATATAGATGTTGAAAAATCCAACATTTTGCTGGTTGGTCCCACCGGAACGGGAAAAACCCTTTTGGCCAACACCATAGCACGGATGTTGAACGTGCCTTTTGCCATCGTGGATGCAACAGTCTTAACAGAGGCAGGGTATGTGGGAGAAGATGTGGAAAGTATCCTGACACGGCTTTTGCAGGCGTCCGATTACAACGTAGCCAAGGCCGAACAGGGTATAGTCTTTATTGACGAACTGGACAAAATCGCCCGAAAAAGCGATAATCCTTCCATAACCAGGGATGTGTCGGGGGAAGGTGTGCAACAGGCCTTGCTCAAATTACTGGAAGGGACCGTTGTCAATGTGCCGCCCCAGGGAGGTCGTAAACACCCGGAACAACACCTGATCCCTGTCAATACAAAAAATATCCTGTTTATATGCGGAGGTGCATTTGAAGGTATAGAGAAAAAAATTGCCAAAAGGCTGAATACGTCCGTTGTCGGTTACGGAATGGCGGAAAAGGTCGCCCGAATAGACAAGGACAACCTGATACGCTACGTGGCTCCTCAGGATTTGCGTTCCTACGGACTCATCCCCGAGATCGTTGGAAGGGTCCCGGTCATCACTTTTCTCAACAGACTGGACCGGGCCGCATTACTGGATATTTTGACAAAACCAAAAAACGCACTCATAAAACAGTACAAACACCTGTTTGCTCTGGACGGGATCAGATTGTCCATAGACAAGGAAGTGATGGAGTACATTGTGGACACCGCCATTGAATTCAAACTGGGAGCCAGGGGGTTACGCTCCATATGCGAAGCTATCATGGTTGATGCCATGTATGAAGCACCCTCATCCGATAAGAAATCGTTGCGCATAACGTTGCCGTATGCGGAAAAACGTGTGGAAAAACTCACGAAAATCATTTAAATCAAGATATCATGAGCGAAATCAAAGACTTTATTGAAAAGAATTCACCGCGTTTCCTGGAAGAACTTTTTAAACTGATCCGTATTCCGTCTGTCAGTTCTCAAAACGAGCACAAAGAAGACATGCACAAATGCGCTCAGCAATATGTAGTGTCTTTGATGGAAGCAGGTGCCGATGAAGCCCGGATATACCCCACAACAGGCCATCCCGTAGTTTTTGCCCAAAAGATCATAGATCCCCGAAAACCGACCGTTCTGGTCTATGGACACTATGATGTGCAACCTGTGGACCCAATAGAATTATGGAAATCACCTCCTTTTGAACCCGAGGTTCGTGACGGCGCTATTTATGCCCGGGGTGCCGATGACGATAAAGGACAATCTTTTATGCACGTTAAGGCATTTGAATATTTGGTTTCCACCGGTCAGTTGCCATGCAATGTCAAGTTCCTGATAGAAGGGGAAGAAGAGATCGGGTCACCTTCTTTGGGAGCATGGGCGCGTGAAAACAAAGAACTGCTGGCCTGTGATGTGATGCTGGTATCGGATACAACCATGATCAGCGAAGAGGTTCCCTCCATAAATACGGGGATGCGCGGTCTGGCTTACGTGGAAGTAAAAGTCACCGGGCCCGACAAAGACCTGCATTCCGGTCATTACGGGGGAGCTATTGCCAATCCAATCAATACGTTGTGCTCAATGATTGCCCAATTGATAGACGAAAAGGGCAGGATAACGGTCAAAGGGTTCTATGACGATGTGATAGAATTGTCTGCCGCAGACAGGGAGATGCTGGCCCGGGCACCATTTAACCTGGAACATTATAAAAAATCCATAGGAGTAGGCGAAGTTACCGGTGAAGCCGGATATTCCACGCTGGAACGTACCGGGATACGTCCGTGTCTGGATGTAAACGGAATATGGGGCGGCTATACCGGCGAAGGAGCCAAAACCGTATTGCCCTCATACGCTTGTGCCAAAATATCCATGCGCCTTGTTCCCAATCAGGACCATAAAAAGATTGCCCGCCTTTTTGCAGAGCATTTCAAATCACTGGCACCGGCAAGTGTGAAAGTGGAAGTGAAAGAACATCACGGAGGGCAGGGATTCCTGGCACCCATATCTTCTCCAATGTACAAAGCCGCTGCAAAAGCTGTGGAAGATGTGTACGGGGTTGAACCTGTACCAAGCCGCGGAGGCGGAAGCATTCCCATCCTTGCCGAGTTGGAGGGCATATTGAATGCACCACCGTTGCTCATGGGGTTCGGCCTGGAGCGGGATACCATTCATTCACCCAACGAAAGTTATCTTTTAAGCCAGTTCCACAAGGGGATTGAATCTATTATCCTGTTTTACAAGTATTACAATAAAAATTAGAAGGCTATGAAATGGCTGTTTTT
>JAAYYL010000132.1 GCA_012515395.1 Bacteroidales bacterium | reverse complement strand
GTTAAATGGCCTCATAACGATCCCGGAAGATACTACGGGATTTCCCTTGGGATCTACAGTATTATAGGAAATGGCCGTAATACGGACTTTCATTTTGATTAGACTAGTCAGAATGGGTTCCAACTTAGAGAGATCCAATGCAGGAAAATCCTTTTTTACCTCAATAAAAACATCCTGAATGGAAAAATCACCTTCTTTTAGAACTTCAATAAAATAGCGGGACATAATCAGTTAACCGTTAAATAGAGACAGGCTGCAATAAAAAATTCTATGCCGTAATTGTAATGACCTCCGGTACCTGTGACCAAAGTCACGTTAGATTTCGTTTTCAGATTGTTGTATAACGTTTGAGTTTCAGAAAACGGAACGGACAGATCGTCTCTGGCGTGGCCCAGGTATAGACGTGTTTTCGTATGCCATCCTTCTGCCATGGAGTGCAAAGATAATACATTTTCAATTTTTTGAATTTCGGCATTTTTCCCGTCAGTGAAAAAATCGGGATGCATATACGTGTGCAAATAGGGATCAATCAGGGCGCGCATTTGCTCTGCGTTTTTTGTCCTGTCCAGCCATCTTTCCCGGTTGGCCAGCAAGTCCCCGGTGAACACCTCGGAATAATCCAGGTCTAATGTATACCAATGATTCAGCGATGCTATCAACAAAGGGATCAACGGGTATTCTGCGTATCCACGTGCTTTAAGTATATCATAGGTTTCACACATATCGTAAACACCACCTCCTGCAAAAAGCCTTTTTACCCTTACCGGTGAATGGGGCAGCCTGTCTATATGCCGGAGCAAAGCCACTGCACAGGTGGCTCCTCCGGAATAACCAAAAACGTCTATTTCAGCAGGGAGCGGCTTTTGGGAGTATTTGCTACAGTATTCCATGGCTGCCAGATGCATATCATAACACACCTGACCCGAGTGATCCATAAAAAGGAACGGCTGCGGTACATCTTTACTGACCCCGCTGCCTATAAGATCGGGAATAATAACGGTAAAGCCCATAAATGCAAACACCCCTTCTGTGATTATAAGCAGATCGCTGCCTCCTTCAAGGCAAGACATAGGAGTTGTTGGAGGAACGTGAATGACACCTCTTGAAGGAATGCCTATGGGTTGTACAATAATTCCGGAAGCTATAAGCGGATCACCTCCGGGATCTGTGGTGTTATAAGATAAGGCGGTTACCCTGACTTTCAATTCCAGGTTGAACAAATCGGTCACCGACTCGAGCATGGAAAGGTCCAGTTCCGGGAAATCCCTTAATGTCAGGTCAATCATTTCCTGAATCCCGAATTCCTGCGTCTGCAACACAGATACCAAGTTGCCATCAGGCATATCAACTACCTGATCTGCTTTATTACAGGAAAAACAGATCAAAAGAAGTGCACAACAAATCAACTTCCGGAAAGATCCCGGAAGCCGTTTTGAATGAACTGGCAACATCAGTATGATCCCAGCACAAAAAAGGCCAGGATGGACATAATCGATCCCAGAATGATCAGTATTTTTGAAATAAGGTCCATTGCAGTGTATTTTTATTTATCCCCAGGCCAGAATGATCAGGCAGATCATCATTATGATCGGTCCGGCAATGCCTGCAATTTTGAGGATTAAGTTCCAGTCAAATGTCATAACAGGTAAAATTATTACATAACGCTAAAAAAGAAAAAAGCCAGGATTGTAAGAAATAATCCCAGGACTCCCGAAATCTTTAAAAAATCTTCCATAACGATTTCTGTTTTCTGGTTAAAGAATCAATCCTACAAGATAAGAAATAATTTCGAATCCCCATCCCAGCCACAAATTGCCTATAAGGCACATAAGGGGTCCTGCGATGGCGAATACTTTCCAGATCCAATGAGGGTCAGTAGTTAAGATAGTCATATGTTTATTATTTTACTAAAAGATAAAGTACAGCAGTAGCAATAAATTTAAACCCGGCCTGAAAATGATCTCCGGTTGTCCGGTCGTAAGTTATGGAACATCCCCTGTTTTTATATTCCAGGTATAAAAGATCGGAACATTCAACAGGGATCAGGTTGTCTTCCATGGAATGGATCACATGGATATCCAAAAAAGGACGGGGAGTCCAGTTATATACGATAGAATTGATCTCGAGCGGTTCTTTTAGTTTTTGGAATTCTCCGTTAAGTTCCGGGGTAAAAAAATCTTCATGCATATAATTGCGCAGATTGCTTCCCCAACGGTGTACAATGCTTGAAAGACTTCGTTTCCCGCTGAACCAGTATACATATCCGTCTCCTCCTTCTTCAGGATCCGGTGAATCTACCGCATTTTCCATTCCGTTTGCAAAGATCTTGTTGTAATCAAGGTTCAGACCGTAATATTTGTCGAGACCCATTATTACCATGGGGATTGACTGATAATCGTTTTTTTCAGTACGTACATAAGCCCTGAAAGCTTCAATTCCATCGTACACACCGCCTCCCGTGATCACTCTGTCTACGGTTACACCCGTGGGGTTTTCCTCGTAGTACCAGGCCATTGCCATAGAAGTGCTCCCGCCCAGGGAATAGCCCAGAATGGTGCTGTGATTGTTTAACCGGTAATCTTCGGTAAGCAGCAGGTATTCTTCCACGGCTTTACGCATATGGTAAGCCACAATGCCCGCATTTTCGGCTATCAAGTAGGGACGGGGCCAATCCTGGGTGTGCCGGACCCCTACGAAATCCGGGTTGATGGTTATATAACCCAGCATACAGGGAACGCTCTCAAAAGAAAATTCTTTTCGTTCCAGGTACAAGGAAGGGGCTTCATTGTCATTCATTAGCGCTATGGGAGGAATTTCAACAACACCTCCGGGTTTCAAATCTTTAGGATAGAAAAATGCACCGGTTGCAATCAGGGGGTTACCAAAAGGATCTATGGTATTATAAGATAAGGCGACACCACGGATCTCGCGTTGCAAGCCTTTTGCAAACAACGAATTCAAAACGGTTTCTGTTTCCGGAGGGATCTCAAAATTTAAGTTATCTATAAGACCCAGGATAGATTCCAGGGCATAATGAGCCGTAAAATCCCAAACAGCCATTTCCTCAACAAAATAGTGAGGGGTAAAATCTTTCACATTGTCATGAGGTGTGCAAGACCAGCACGAACTGAAAACCAGAATAACGGCAATCCTTAGAAAGTTTTTTTTATCCATTTTTTATTGAGTTGTACATATTACTTCGCCAGCAGGTATAGCATAGCTGTAAGCATAAATTCCGTACCGGCTTCGTAATGGTCTCCGGTGGTCCTGTTATATTGTATGGAACAACCTTTCTCTTTATAAACCTTATATAAAAGGTCGGCACAATCAACAGGTATGAGGTTGTCTTCCCCGCTGTGGATGACATTTATATTCAGAAATGGGCCGGGTGTCCAGTTGTAAACCAAAGAATTGATCTGCATACATTCCTGCAATTTTAAAAATTCTCCCTGTGGCTCATCATTGAAGAAATCTTCATGCATGTAACTACGCAGATCACTGCCCCAACGCCTGTGAATACTTCCTGAACTGTGTGTTCCGTCAAACCAGTAAGCATACCCGTCACCTCCGGCCGCCGGATCAGGAGAATTTACAGGGTTTTCCATACCGTTAGCAAAGATTTTACTGTAATCCAATCCCAGCTCGTAAAAGGTATCCATGGCAATAATTACCGTTGGAATGGCCAGGTAATCGCTTTTTTCAGTCCTGGCATAAGCCCTGAACGCTTCCAGCCCGTCGTAAACGCCTCCCCCTGTAAATACCTGATCCACTTTTAACCCGGTGGGATTCGTCGTATAGTATTTTGCTATTGACATAGCAGACGCCCCGCCCAGGGAATATCCCATAACGGTGCTTCGGTTATCCAGTCTGTAATTTTCCGTAAGCATCAGGTATTCTTCCACGGCTTTACGCATATGATAGGCTACGATACCGGTATTGGCATCGTGCAGGAAAGGTCTGGGAATGTCTTCTGTATACAAAACTCCAAGTAGATCCGGATTTATGGTTATGTAATTCAGCATTACAGGGAACGCCTCTTCAAAAAAACGTTTTCTCCCCAGGTAAATTGCCGCACTGGCCCCGTTGTCAAGATGTGCGATGGGTGGAACCTCTACTATTCCTCTTGGATTGAGGTCTTTAGGATAAAAAAATGCACCTGTTCCCAGCACCGGTTCCCCAAACGGGTCTACCGTTCTGTAGGAAATGGCCACACCGCGAATCTCTTTGCTGGTATATCCTTTCAGAAAACCCATTATGGTACTTACCGTAGGATCTTCCTGGTCAATCTCCAATTCATTAAGTAATGCTGAAACAGCGTCTCCGATAGTAAAATCCCAGATGTTAAGCTCTTCAACAAAATATTCAGGAACAAAATCGTCAATGCTGTCATGAGGAGTGCAACTTGTAAAAAACAAGGAAAAGATCAGTGGAGTAAGAAGAAAAAAACGTTTCATTACATATAAAATTATAAACAATAGTTCAATCCCATCTCCAATCTCCCGAAACAACCAGTGATTCCTGAAGGTCGTTATCAATAAGGTATTGCCTGGTTTGTTCCCCGGTAAAAAGGGTTGCCGGAAGCTCCTGCGCATTGGCAAGGGCGTATAATATCATGGCAGAAACTTTCACGTTTTTTTCCAACATCATGGGTGTTATTAAATCAGGGGTATCTGCTGTTGTGTGGTAAGAATGAAAATCCATGTATTCGCACAATGGTGTAAAAGTGGATATTCCTTCAAAAATAAAAGGGGCATGATCGCTTCCAAGATGAGTGAAATGAGCAATGGTGTTTGAAAAAGAGGTATCCGTCAATTGAATCAATTCTCCGATTTCTCTGAAAAAATCTTCAGATTCATAACGCCCCATAAGGTTAAAACCGTATGTGTTAATGGTCATGTCGTGGTTGAACATGTAGCGGATCCCCTGTAAACGGTTCCGGTGACGGGCTTCCCTTACATACAATTCGGAACCGTAATGGCCTTCTTCTTCCGCCATAAAAAGTACAAAATCAATGGTACGTCTTGTCTTAAGACCCAATGCCCGGAAAGTTCTTGCAATGTCCAGTACGGAAACGGCCCCGGAAGTATTGTCAAGGGCCCCGGGCGAAATATCCCAGGTGTCCAGATGCGCTCCAATCACTATGGTTTCTTCGGGAATATCATAGCCTTCCATCCGGGCAACAACATTGCGTGCTGTTGCCGGCCTGCAGGTATTGTCGGTTTGGATCCGGGCGTAACAATTTCTTTGAGCGAGGCGTTTTCTAAGTTGGGTGCCTTTTTCCATGGAAATGCTTGCGGCCGGTATCTTTATCATGCCTCCGTCAAGTGTTGCTGTTCCCGTAACGGGAAGATCTCCGGGAGAAGCATTGACCGCAATGCAGCCGGCTGCTCCCTGGGCTACAGCCAATGCCAGTTTTTGTGCGCGGTTCGTATTTTTCACATTTTCAGGGGTTCCCGGTAAAAGCCCCAGATGAATAAGTACGATCTTGCCCGTAACATTTTTTCCGTTGTAATCATCAATCAAACCATTTCCTGCATCCACTATTTCAGAACTGATGTTTGCAGAGGGTGTGTAAGCCAGTGCCAGTGATGGAAATTCCTCAAAACTCCCGGCCGTGTCAATATGCAGCAAGGCCTTCCCTCTCTGCCATTGATTGTATGTAAAGGGCTGGAAAAAAACGTTCCGGTATCCGTAAGAACGAAAAAGAATAGCTGTCAGTTCTTCTGCTCTTGCGGCGGATTCCGTCCCTGCCAACCGTGGTCCGTAACGATCGCAAATATCTGTTAATAATGGATATGCTACGGAATTTTGACTGACCTCTACTTCAATACTTTTGAATACATTTAAAAGATGAAGTCTCGGATTTTCGCAACCCATAAGCAAAAACAAACAGAAGATTCCCAAAAATCCTTTTCGGTTCATGCGAACAAATATAGCAAATATTCGTAATTTTGAACGGTATGCCTGGTGCGTTGGGAAATATGTGCTTTCCGTGTTTCTGTGCGGTATGCGGGAAAGAATTGATACCCTGGGAAAGATTCCTTTGCCTGTCTTGTCTGTGCGATCTTCCCAAGACCTTTTTTTGGTTGGACAAAAACAACATCATGGCAAATATGTTTTCCGGAGAGTTGCCGTTTGTTTTTGCCTCGGCTTTTCTTTTTTTCAGGGATGACAGTCCTTACCGCAAATTGTTGCACCGTTTCAAGTACGGAGGAGAAAGGGAAATAGGCTTCTACATGGGAGCGTTATTCGGTAAAGAATTGGCGATTTCTCCTTTAAGCCAGATGGTTCCCGTCATTATTCCCGTGCCCATGACGGTCCGGAAACGCAGAAAAAGGGGATATAACCAGGCCGAGTGGTTTGCCGCCGGCATTGCCGCGGCATCCGGGTGGAAAATGAATACTGCATCTGTCAGGCGTGTCAGGGAAAAAACAAGTCAGACCGTGTACGGTCGTGAAGAACGAAAAAAAAACATGGAACATGCCTTTACAGCAGAAAAAATATCCTGCAAAGATGTTTTGATCGTAGATGATGTAATTACTACAGGAGCAACAATGGAAAGTTGTGCCCTTGCCATTTTAGATAAAAATCCGGGCGTACGTGTGCATTTTGCGGCGCTCGCTTATGTAGAATAAAAACGTATATTTGCACACTATGCCTGACTTTCTGCAACTGGATATCGTTGATGTTGTTGATATCATTCTGGTGGGTCTGTTGATCTTCCAGGTTTATAAGATTATCCGGGGAACTGCCGCCGTAAGTATTTTTGTAGGAATCCTTTTTGTTTATTTCATATGGCTTATTGTAAAGGCCATTCATATGGAATTGCTGACAACCATTCTGGACAAGGTTATCAGTGTGGGGGTTTTGGCTTTGATCGTGGTGTTTCAGCAGGAAATTCGGCGTTTTTTACTTCGCCTGGGATCAAGACACACGGGAGAAGGAAGACGCCGGGGATTGTTGGAAACATGGTTTCGGCAGGGGCCTGAACCCATTTCCAAAACCGTTCTGGAAGAAATCATTCAGGCCTGCAGCCGTATGTCTGAAAGAAAAACCGGGGCACTTATGGCCATAGAACGTTCTGCCTCGTTGGGCTTTATTGCCGAAACCGGAGACCGTATAGATGCCCGGGTCCAAAGCCGGCTTATAGAAAATATTTTCTTCAGAAACAGCCCGCTGCATGATGGCGGGATCATCATATCCAACAGCCGTATTCAGGCAGTCAGATGTACTTTTCCCATGTCCGAGAGTCAGGGCATACCTCCCTACTTTGGCATGAGACACAGGGCAGGGGCCGGACTGAGTGAACAGACAGATGCCTTTGTAATCGTTATATCGGAAGAGACGGGAAATATATCCACCATGCAGGACGGGGTAATCAAAACATTGAGCGGCATGGCTGAATTGCGCCTGGATTTGGAAAATGCTTTTCATAAATAATTTGCGATGATCTATCCGGCCGGATTTGAACAAAAAATTGGATTTGACAGGATACGTGAAATGCTTGCTCATTTGTGCATGAGCACTTCAGGGCGTGATTTAGTAGATAAAATTCATTTTTTGACGGAGCCTTCCGTTTTGGTGCCGGAATTGGACCGGACTGCCGAGATGCGGGAAATATGCCTGTTTGAACAGAAATTTCCCGAGAGCGGTTATGAGGATACACTTTCTTTCCTCAGGCAAATGGAAGTTCAATCCTCTTTTTATCCCGATGTACCCTCAATGGTCAGGTTACAGACAGCCCTGACGACAGTCCGGTCCGTATTGCATTTTTTTGCCGAGACGAAAGAAGGAGCCTATCCGGCGCTAAAAGCATTGTGCGCACCCGTTTCTTTTTTCCCCGCCATTTTGCAAAGACTGGACAAATTACTGGACCGCTATGGAAACATTCGTGACAACGCCTCTGCGCAACTGGCAGAGATCAGAAGTTCCCTGAAAAGCAAAGAACAGCAGGTCCAGAGGAAAATCCACGCAATTTTAAAACAAGCTCAGGAACAGGGCGTTACAGATCCGGAAGCCTCGGTCTCGGTGAGGGAAGGCCGGATGTTGATTCCGGTTCCGGCCGCAAACAAGAAAAAGATCGAAGGCTACATATGCGACGAATCGGCAAGCGGAAAAACTGTCTTTATTGAGCCGGCAGAGGTCGTTAATCTGAACAACCAGATAAGAGAACTCGGCTTTGCAGAACAACGTGAGATCCTTGTCATACTGCGTGATTTTGCCGGATTTTTGCAACCTTATATTCCCGATCTCATAATACAGGCGGAACTTTTGGCAAAGGTCGATTTTCTGAGGGCAAAGGCGCGAGCCGCACTGAGGATGGAAGCCGGGAAACCCGTCGTGGCACAAGAGACGGGACTTTTTTTGTTAAAGGCACGTCATCCGTTGCTGGAACCGGCTTTGAAGAAAGAAGGGAAATCCATCGTTCCGCTCACTTTAAAAATTGATACGGCAAAGCGAATATTGCTTATTTCGGGTCCCAATGCGGGCGGCAAATCGGTTTGTCTGAAAACGGTAGGGTTACTGCAATACATGTTCCAGTGCGGGTTGCTGATTCCCGCCTCTGAGACCTCCGAATTCAGCATCTTTGAATCGCTTTTCCTGGACATCGGCGATGAACAGTCTTTGGAAAACGATTTGAGTACCTATAGTTCACATTTGTTGAACATGAGGGAAATACTCAACCACGCCGATGACAAGTCTCTGATCCTGATTGACGAGTTTGGGGCAGGGACCGAACCGGCTGCCGGTGGCGCCATTGCGGAAGCGCTGCTGGAACAGTGGGAGCAGCGCGGAGCGTACGGAGTAATCACGACGCATTACACCAACCTGAAATTTTTTGCCACAACCAGCAAAGGCGTTCTGAACGGGGCCATGCAATTTGACGTGCAGCATATCCGTCCGCTTTTCAAGCTGGAGACAGGCGTACCGGGAAATTCGTTCGCTTTTGAACTGGCGCGCAAAATGGGATTGCCCCGGGAGCTTATCCGCAAAGCACAGGAAAAAGCCGGGGCAGGTTTTGTGGAAACTGAAAGATATATCCGCAACATTGCCCGGAATCGCCGTAAATGGGAAGAAAAAGTGGCCCGGATCAAACAGACGGACAAGACACTCGAAAACATAACGGATAAATACCAGGCCGAGTTGACCGAGATCCGCTCTTTGCGGAAAAAAATGCTGGAACAGGCCCGCGCGGATGCCCTGAAGATCGTGGACTCGGCAAACAAAAAAGTGGAAAACACCATAAAAGAGATCCGTGAATCACAAGCAGAGAAAGAAAAAACCAAACTTGCCCGGGAAGACCTCCATCACTTTAAAGAGTCTTTGACAAAAGACAATGACGATCCGCAGGAGGATAAGATAACCCGTAAGATGGAGCAGCTCAGAAAGCGAAAAGAGGCGAGTGAAAAAAGAAAACAAAAAAGAGACAACGACGGAGGTCAGGAACGTAAAATCAAGAAAGACTCTGCCCGGGATGAACTGCAAAAACCTCCTGTGGCGGGAGATAAGGTCAAAACCGTTGACGGAACGATCGTTGGGGAAATACTCAAAATAAAAGGACCCAAAGCTGGCGTGGGAACGGGACAAATCATCACATGGGTGGATATGACCCGTTTGCTGAAGATTTCCCAAAATGAATACCGGTCACACACAAAAACGGTAAAAAGCCTTCACGGAAGCGTCCCCGACAGTGTTGCCACACGCCGCCTGAATTTTTCCTCCCGACTGGACGTAAGGGGCATGAGGGCTGAGGAGGCTTTACAGGAAGTGTCCCGTTTTCTGGATGATGCTTTCATGACGGGAGCCGGACGCCTGGAAATATTGCACGGAACCGGGACAGGAGTTCTGAAGACAGAAATAAGAAAGTTTCTGAAAAACGTACCCGGAGTTGTTTCTTTTCAGGACGAACACATAGAACGCGGAGGTGCGGGTATTACCATTGTATTGCTTGAGTAACATTAAAAATTCGATATATGAAAAAAGTACTGATCGTTTTTATCGGAGCATTGTTTCTGGCAGGTTGTAATCGCGTGGAAGCACCGGGCAAGGTGGCAGAGGATTTTCTGAAACATTTCTTCGCGTCCGATTTCAACGCAGCCAGGGAATACGCGGCTCCCGAGCTGTATGAAATCCTTGATCAATCCGCTGCCATACTGGACTCTTTGACCGAAGAAGAAGCCTTGGAAGTTAAAAATTATCTTTCCACTGTTGGTATTGAAGTGGAGACCCCTGAAAAAATTGAAGGAGATACTGTCAGGATCCGTTACCGGGTAAATTTTGAGAAATTACCCGAACCAGGTGAGTCGGTCATTGCTTTACGTAAAGAAGGCCGGTCCTGGAAAGTGTTTTCCTTAGAGTAATCTGGATTTAAGCACGTTTACATAATCGAGTTTTTCCCATGCGAAGTACTCGATTCCGTTTTTTCTGAACGGATCCCTCCCAAAATGGCCGTAGTTGGAGGTTGCCCTGTAAATGGGATTCTTAAGGCGCAATTCTTCTATGATTCTTGCCGGTCTCAGGTCAAACACCTGGGATATAACCCGGGATATTTCAGCATCAGGCATGGCCGTTTTTGAGGTTCCAAAGGTGTTTATATTAACGCTGACCGGTTGGGCTACACCAATGGCATAAGCCAATTGGACCAGAACCTCTTCGGCCACGCCCGCGGCAACCAGATTTTTGGCAATATGTCGTGCTGCATAACAGGCCGAGCGGTCCACTTTACTGGGATCCTTTCCCGAAAAAGCGCCACCACCGTGTGCCCCGCGACCGCCGTATGTATCCACTATGATCTTTCTTCCCGTCAGGCCGGTGTCTCCGTGAGGACCTCCGGTGACAAACTTTCCGGTAGGATTGACCAAAAGTTTCATGTCATGATTAAAAAGGTGTTTCCTTGAAGGATGTACCTTTGCTATAAGGCGGGGCAATAAAACGGCTCGGACATCGCGCGTAATCTGTTCTTGCATTTCCTGATCCCCGGCAAAAGGATCGTGTTGTGTAGACAGAACCAGGGTGTCTATCCGCTGAGCTTTTTTGTTTTCATCGTACTCAACGGTAAACTGGCATTTGGAATCGGGACGAAGGTATGTCATCTCTTTTCCTTCTTTGCGAATGGCGGCCAGTTCCATTAAAGTAATATGCGACAAAACTATAGGCAGCGGCATAAGTTCTTCTGTTTCTGTACAGGCATAACCGAACATCATGCCCTGATCACCGGCTCCCTGATCTTCGGGGTTTTCCCTGACTACACCCCTTATGATATCGGAAGACTGTTCGTGGATAGTGGAAACAATTCCGCAGGATTCGGCTTCGAACTTATATTCGGCTTTTGTATAACCAATATCGGCAATGACCTGGCGGGCTATCTGCTGAATATCCACCCAGGCATTGGAACGGACTTCGCCGCCTATTACTACCAGGCCGGTAGTTACAAAGACTTCACAAGCGACTTTGGACTCGGGGTCTTGTCGTAAGAATTCATCCAGGATGGCGTCGGAAATTTGGTCGGCTACTTTGTCCGGGTGTCCTTCAGACACCGATTCAGAAGTGAAAAGTGTTCTCATTTTAGCATTTTTAAGTGGTTGCAAGCAGGCAAATCTGTCCACAAGTATGTTAATTGGCAGGCAAAGGTAAGAAATCTTTCGACAGAATAAATTGCAACAATTGTTGTTTATAAAAAACGCATCTTTGTTGATAATTTATTCGTCTTATAAACAGTGCGTTATGGCTCTTCTGCCTGTTTGTGTGCGGGTTCTCATTTTTCGCGGCATATAATTTTTTATTTTTGCCTTTTGACGGAAAGAATTCCAAATAATATTATCCTGCAAAACAAAACAGCTTATGACGCTTAGACAAATCAACGGAGTGCTAATGATTCTGGCGTTCTTTCTTGCCTCCTGTGGTAAAGAACCGGTTCCGGAGCCACAATCTCTTTCAGCAAACAAAACACAGGTTACTTTTGACGCGTCGGCAAGTGAGCAGGTTGTTCAGATTTCGGCCAATTGCAACTGGGTCATTGCAGAATCCTGGGATACAACTGATGGCAAATGGTTTACCGTTACGCCCCAGATGGGACAGGGGAACGGCACATTGACCATTTCTGTACAAGCCAACACAGGGGCAGACCGTACCGCAGATATTACGGTTTCTTCAGCAGAGAAAAACGTGCGTATTACAATTGTCCAGAAAGAGCAGGAGGTCCTCAGCCGGAGTATTTCCCAGATACGTGATCTTTACAACGGGGCGGATGTTACTATTACAGAAAAAATTGTGGTTACGGCTACGGTGATCAGCAATTATATGCATACGGACAACGGGGGGCTGAACAACTATACTTCTATGAAAGCCATTGTGGTAAGCGACGGAGAAGCAGGTATACAGCTCTATTGTGCAGAAAACAACACTGCTTTCAATCAGGGGGATAAAGTGGAGATCGAACTCATGGGCCAAACGTTATCTGTTTACAACAACGGGCCTCTGCAGGTAAACGGTATTCCTTTGGCTAATATAACCAAAGTAGGCACTGAAACGATCACTGCAAAAGAAATTACGGCAGCGCAACTGATTACGGGGGAGTATGAATCCATGTATGTGGCCATCCCTTCCGTGCAAGTTGTGGATGAAGATCTGAACAAAACGTTTGTTGTAGGTTCTGCTCATACTTCCATTGGTATGATTGCACAGACGGAAGAAACTTTTGATGTTTTCTCGTCCAGGTATTCTTCTTTTAAAGACGTTACCGTACCCTCTGGCAGCGGTGTGCTGAAAGGGATTGCAAGTGTCTATGACGGACGTTACCAGATTTCATTTGCCAAGGTCTCCGATTGGGAAGGGTTGACCGGAGATCGTTTTTATACATCTCCCACTTTCGCGTTGTATACGACGGAAAAAGAAATCTCCGGAGAAGAGGGACAGTTTACGGTATCCATAGCCGGTAATGTGGAATGGACAGTCACTTCTTCCGATCCTGTGGGTTTTGCCGTCTCACCCTCTTCCGGGAGCGGTTCTTCCCCGGTAACGGTTGCTTATACCCAAAACCCCTCTGTTACCGAGTCTCGTACTGCAGAAATTGTCTTTTCAACTACCGATCCGGCAATTGAGACGCAAACACTGACCCTCCATGTTACGCAAAGTCCTTATGAAGCCCTGGTGTCCGATCCGGTACGACCCTGGATGGAATTGCCAAAGGTACAGGCAGAAGACGATTTTGCCTATATTTCTCACATGACCGGTCTGAAGGGAAAAAGTGTCCGCAACTACTCTTTCTGGTACGACACCCGGAATCGCCTGGCCTCATGGGTGGCTTATCCGCTTTATACAGAAATTATGGGCAGCGGGAGTCGTACAGATGCATGGGATTATAACCCCAAAGTACCCAAACGCTACCAGCCTTCATTATATTACTCATTTGGCGGGTCCACTTACGACAGGGGGCATCAATTGCCATCGGCCGACCGTCTTTATTCACAGGATGTCAATGCCAGTACGTTTTATTTTACCAATCTGACGGCGCAAAACCCATCTTTCAATCAGAATTTGTGGGCAAGACTGGAAATAAACGTCAGAGACTGGGCAAGGGAATGCGATACTCTATATGTAGTTACGGGAGCCATGATCCGGACTCCGGAAGATCAAACTGTTGAATATGTAAGCGATAACGACGGCAACCAGGTAGCTGTTCCCCGGATCTATTATAAGGTGCTGTTAAAATACCAGGCAGATCAGACAGAGAACGGGGGATACTCCTCTATTGGTTTTTATTACGAGAATCGTTCTTATACGGCAGAATATCCTGTAGCGGCAGATGCTAAAAGTGTAAAAGATCTGGAGACTTTAACCGGTTTTGATTTCTTCCATAATTTGCCTGATAACATTGAAGAAATTGTTGAGGCGTCCTGCACGCCTGAAGAGTGGGGTTTGAATTGAAAAATTGTAATGAAAATTTAATTTACACTCTTTATTAAATGTAATATATTTGCACCGAATTTTGAAAAACCTATAATTGTCACTTATAACAACCTAAATAAACATCTATGAAAAAAACAATTCAATGTTTTCTCGCTCTTGTGGCGATCATGTTTCTGAGTGTGGGTGCTTATGCACAGGTAACCACCTCGTCTCTTGGAGGTAGGATTACTGACGAGACGGGGGCTCCTGCAGTTGGCGTTACTGTAGTAGCTACCCACGTGCCTTCCGGAACCATGTATGCCGCCGTAACCAACATCGACGGTCGCTATACCATTCAGGGTATGCGTACCGGAGGCCCTTACACAGTCGAAATTTCTTATGTTGGGTACAAGACTATGAATTTTACGGACATTACCCTTCAACTTGGAGATCTTTACAACTTGAGTACTGACCTTCAGGAAGAAGCGGTTCAACTGGAAGATATTGTGATAGTGGCTTCTGCTTCTTCTGCCTTCGCCGGAGAAAAGTTTGGCTCTTCCACAAATATTTCCAACCGGAATATCCAGGAACTGCCTACAATCAGCAGGAGTATTACAGACGTAGCCAAACTTTCTCCATACGGAGGTAACGGCATGAGTTTTGCCGGAGGTGACGGCCGTTCATCCAATTTTACCGTTGACGGAGCCAACTTCAACAACAACTTTGGTCTGAGCTCCAGTTTGCCCGGTGGCGGAACTCCCATTTCCATTGATGCCATTGAAGAAGTTCAGGTGGTTATAGCTCCTTTTGATGTTCGCCAGACCAATTTCATTGGCGGTGGTGTCAACGCGATTACTAAATCAGGTACCAATACTCTAAAAGGAAGTGCCTATGCATTTCATCGCAATGAAAATATGCGGGGCAACAACGTTGACGGAGTAGAACTTGGTGACAGGGGTATTGATCGCAATACTACTTACGGACTCACGCTGGGTGGTCCCATTGTAAAAAACAAATTATTCTTCTTTGTCAATTTTGAATATACAAAAACTCCCACCATTGTAAACCGTTGGAGACCTTCAGAAGACGGCGTAGCCAATACCGACCTTTATATTTCCCGTACCACTATGGCCGATATGAAACGGGTGTCTGATTTCCTGAGCAGCAAATACGGTTATGACACAGGTTCTTATACCGATTATCCGGCCGATGAAAGCAATATGAAAATATTGGCCCGTTTAGACTGGAATATCAGCCAGAACCACAACCTTGCGGTTCGTTACAACTACACCTTGAACAGGGGATGGAACAACACCAACGCATCTTCCTCCAACTGTATCCAGCGTACGACCGAAAGCCGCCTTGGCCAGTATTCCATGGCTTTTGCCAATTCCATGTACTCTATGGATAACCTGGTGAATTCCGTATCCGTGGACCTTAACAGCCGTTTCGGGG
>JAAYYL010000131.1 GCA_012515395.1 Bacteroidales bacterium | reverse complement strand
CCGCAAAGAAACTGGATCCGGACAATGTGATATACATTGAATGCAATCCGGACATGAATTCACGTCTTTCTTTCTATGCGGAAGAGTATTACCGTGTAGATTTTTCGCGGGAAAACGGCAAATTTGTAAGCCTGACTTACAAACAATTAACGGATGAAGAAATAAAAGAGCTTATTTTTAATGGTGAATAAACGTTCTTTTATCTTATTTTTTTTTATAACTCTGAGCCTTTCCGTTCAGGCACAGGATATTTTCCGGCCCTGGGAAGGCATTCGGGAGAAGAGCAGGGTCCGGATGTGGTATTATGCCCCTGCTGAAGACCATTCCCGGGAAACGGCTATCATTATCCTTCCTGGAGGAAGTTACCACCACCTGGGCATTAACAACGAAGGACACCTTGTTGCCCGGGCGCTTGTAAAGGAAGGCTATTCGGCATTTGTACTACGTTACAGTACAAGCATGTACGGGTACAGATACCCTACAATGATGGAAGACATCCAGCGGGCAGTCATGCTGGTCAAAGAAAACGGATCCAAATTCGGAGTCGACCCGGACAAAGTAGGATTGTTGGGTTTTTCTGCAGGCGGACACCTTTCCGGATGGATGGGGACCTATTACGATACCAATTTTCTGGCCCGATACGGGCTACATCCTTCATTGAGCCTTAAACCATCATTCGTTGCCATGATATACCCTGTAGTTTCCATGAAAGATAGCATTGTGCATGTAAGATCACGCCGGAATCTGCTTGGCGCCAATCATCATGTTGTCTTGCGGGAAACACTGTCGCTTGAGGAAAACGTGCGTGAGGACATGCCCCCTGTGTTCCTGATGGCCTGTATGGATGACCCGGTGGTTGATCCGGAAAATACGATTCGGTACGGTAAAGCCCTTGAAGAAAAGCAGATCCCCTATCGTTTGCTGATCTATGAGCAGGGAGGTCACGGGTTCGGATACGATGAAGAAAACAATCAGGAAACGGCCGGCTTGTGGATGCAGGAATTCCTGTTATGGCTTGACAAAGAAATACTCCAATAACACATAAGGATATGGATATCAAGTATACGTCTACCGGTGAGATCAAACTGTTTCAGGAGAACCTGTTACGCAGGGAATTATCATATCTTGATGAAAGATCTCCTTTTTATAAAAAGATGTTTCAGCGTGAAGGTATAGACATCCGGAAGATCAGGACAATGGAAGACCTGCAGAACATTCCGTTTACTCAGAAAAGCGACCTGCAGCAATACAACGAAGAATTTCTGTGTGTTCCCAAAGATCAGTTGATAGATTATGTCACCACTTCCGGGACACTAAGTGATCCTGCCACTTATGCCTTGACGGACAGAGATCTGGACAGGCTGGCTTACAATGAAAAAGTGTCGTTTGAATGTGCCGGTACAAAACCCGGAGATATCGTGCAGCTGATGACGACCATGGACAAACGCTTTGTAGCAGGTTTGGCTTACTTCTTAGGTATCAGAAGCCTGGGAGCAGGAATCATCCGGGTGGGCAACGGCATTCCGGAATTGCAATGGGATACCATCCTGAGGATGAAACCCAACACGATCATCTGTGTCCCTTCGTTTATTCTCAGATTGATAGAATACGCGGAAGAACACGGAATCGATTACCGCAATTCCAGCGTTAAGAAAGCCGTGTGCATTGGAGAAAACCTTCGTAATCAAGATTTTTCGCTCAATATACTGGGAAAACACATTCGTGAAAAATGGGACATACAACTGATTTCCACTTATGCTTCTACAGAATTGGGCGCCACTTTTTGCGAATGTCCCTACGGCAAAGGAGGCCATCACATTCCTGAACTGGTTATCTGCGAGCTGGTAGATGAAAAAGATCGCGTAGTTCCCATGGGGGAACCGGGAGAACTTGTAATCACAAATTTGAAGCTGGAAGGTATGCCGCTGCTTCGTTTCCGTACCGGAGACCTCGCTCGCTTCCATTACGAACCGTGTGAATGCGGACGAAAGACAATGCGGATCAGTCCCTTGCTGGGGCGTAAAAACCAGATGATCAAATTCAAAGGAACAACCTTATATCCCCCTTCCCTTTTTGATGTATTGGAAGATATTCCATATATTAGCTGCTACCAGGTAATCTTGCGCAGCAACGCCCTGGGAACTGATGATGTACATGTGAAGATCTCGCTCAAAGAAAATCACCCGGAAATACCGGAGGATATCTGCAAGGGAGTAAAGGATAAATTCAGAGCGAAAGTTCGCGTTGCACCGGAAGTGGAAATTGTATCCGATGCTGAGCTAAAAGCGGATGTTTACAACGAAAAAGTGCGTAAAGCATTAAAACTGGTAGATCAACGTGATAACAACTCCGGATAAACGATTCGAAGACATTCGGCCATACAATGACTCCGAAATTCCTGCTGCAATGGAGCGGCTGGCAGCCAATCCGTTGCTGGATCAGGTAAGTGCATGGTTGTTTCCCGGAAAGCCGGTTGAAGAATTTCGTAATATGTTACTCTCTGTTAAAACAAACAGGGAATTACAAGAACTGGTGATGTATCCGGTAACCATGAGTATCATTGAAAAAACCACCAACGGATTAACCTGGGAAGGAGAATCATGTATACAGGCGGACAGAGGAACACTATACATCTCCAACCACAGGGACATTATGCTGGATGCCACCTTTCAACAACTTATACTACACAATCTGAAGATTCCTACAAGCGAGATCTCTTTCGGAAGTAACCTTATGGAATCCCCTATCTTGCTGGACATGGGCAAATCCAACAAAATGTATAAGGTTTTCCGGAAATCAGAGAATATGCGTCAACTGGTCAAAAATTCCCGGCATTTGTCCGATTATATGCGGGACAGGATTTCCGGGGGAATTTCGTTATGGATAGCACAACATGACGGAAGGAGCAAAGACGGAAACGACATAACGGATCCCGGTTTACTGAAAATGCTTTCTCTGGGCGGCGGACCCGACATCGTCAAAACACTTTCCGCCCTGAACATCACTCCGGTTGCCGTATCTTATGAAATTGAACCTTGCGACATTCTGAAAGTCACTGAGTCCTGGAAGAAAAAAAACCAGGGCTTTTACATAAAAAGCCCCGGGGAAGACCTGGTAAGCATAGTTACTGGCATCACTCAATATAAAGGAAGGGTCCATATTACTATCTGTCCGCCAATCACTGAAGAAGAACTGACTCCTTATTCCAGCCTGTCTCCTTCTTTATTGCTGAAAAAAGCAGCCTCTTTGATTGACAAACGCATTTACAACGGATATAGGCTTTTTGGCACCAATTATGCAGCTTATGATCTGCTGAACGGAAAAGCACTTTACAAGGAGTATTACACTCCGGATGATCTTAAAATTCTGACACAGAGGGAAATGCTTCTTAAAGAAAGAAATGAATCCGTTCTTGATTCCATGACCCGAATGCTTAGGAGTATTTATGCGAATCCCGTAAAAAACAAAATAAAGTACGGCTCATGAAACTATACGTGAAACGTTTTATTTTCTCTGCTCTTCTCTTATCAATCTTCACATTATTTTCTACTCAGATTGCATTGTCGCAAGACGAAAAAAAATCCCACACCGAACGTTCAAGCATAGGAAACATTATTCATTTTTTTACTCAACCCGTTGATTATTCAAAGGATCCGGTTCATCCGTCGGAAATTGTCCTGCCCCTGGACACACTAGAGGAAAACGGCTCCGTGGAACCGCAAGATAAAATCCTTGGATACATCTGGCAATCTCAAAGAGAACCCGGAAGAACCCGTTTTGAAAAAGCTGAAGACGGAACTTACCTGGCACGCATTACCTGGGTTCCGGAATCTGAAAAGGAAACAGATCCAAAAGATTTTAGAAATCCGGACAAAGACCTCAGAAACAGACCTCTAATCGGCATGGTTTACAGTAGCGGCATTGTTTACAAAGACGGGAAATGGATTGCTCCCTATATGTACCATCCGAATTTTGGAATAACAGCCAGTAAAGGCGTTTTCTTCTTCAATAAAGACGGGGATCTGATTGTCCGGGGCTATAAATGGGGCTTTTCATCCACCGAGTGTTACAAATTGGTGGAAACAATTCGCTGATCATTTCACAATAAGTGCATTAGCCACCTTTCTGTCTCCCTTATGGTCAAACAACCTGTTGTCCGAGGGATGATTGACTGTCTGTACGGACTGTCTCGGATTTTTTCTAACACACATGGTAGAAGATCCTCCTCCGTCCAGGTTGATGGCATCCCATGATTTGAGCCATCTCATAATGTGCTGCAATTCCTCCATAGTCATTCCTGCAGCCTGGTCCGCCCTTCCGTCTACCACCACCATAATTACCCTTCCGTCTTTTCTGATACCCACTGCTGTTCTTGGATGACGTGCCTTGTTGAAATTATTGGGCAATACAGGTTCATCTTGTCCCTGAATGCGTAAAACAGGTCCGGAAGACAAAACATCTTCCCCTTTCAACGATTGTTCCCAGGAATGCGGCTCACGTTGGACCATCAGAGAGTCAGGAACTTTATGCAAAGATAATTTGCCTTTTTCCGAAACGACAATGCATCCGGATTGATGATATGATCTTAATCCTTGATCATTTAATCTGTTGGGAGCCAAGTCCCTGCCGTCAATACGCAAATAGTTGACCGACTTCCATGGAGCATTCCAGGCAAAAAAAGATCCGTTGATCCCGGCCAGGGCTTCTGCATATTGGACGAAATCTCTGGTTAATACAAGTGTTGTATCAGCTACAATGTCAAAACGGAAATTATTACGGACTGTTAATACGGAAACGTATTGATTGGAATTAAAAAGGGAGCTGTCGGAAAACGCACATTGCCTAAGCCTGATACCCCCAAAATGTATGAGTTTTGTTTCCCACTGGGCGTCAACAAACATAAGAGAATCTTTCTGAAGTGAAGTCAGGCTGTCCGACTGCTGAATTTCCCGGGAAAATGAAAAAGAAGGATGCAAAAAGAATAACAACAAAAGCAAAAAGAATCTCCTGTTCATAATGCAAATCTTTATATTTGTTAAAAATACAAAAAAGTATGAAACAGGTTGTTGATTTCCTTTCAGAACTAAGTATTAATAACAATAAAGAATGGTTTGACGGACATAAAGACCAATACGTGAAAGCATTGGCACAATTTCATACATTTACTGAACAACTGATTGACGGCATAGCGTCTTTTCATAAAGAGATAGGGAACCTGAGTATCAAAGATTGTACCTACCGCATTTACAGGGATCTCCGGTTTTCAAAAGATAAAACTCCTTACAAAACACATATGGGAGCATATATCTGTCCGGGCGGAAAGAAATCAGGGCAAGCAGGCTATTATTTTCACCTGGAACCCGGAACAAAAAACAAATCCTCAAATCATTTCATGGCCAGTGGTCTGTGGCATCCTGCCCCCGGTGTTTTGAAAAGCGTGCGTGACGATATCCTGTATGATGCCCAACCTTATCTGGAATCCGTGCGTAAAGCGGATGGATGGATCATTGATTACGATGAATCCCTTCAAAGAGTTCCTCCGGGATACCCGGCAGATTCCGGGTATGAAAACCTTTTCCGTCTGAAGAACCATCTTCTGGCACGGAATATGGAAGATAAAAACCTCTATGACAAGAATCTGCTAAAAAACGTCTTGTCTGAATTTAAAAAGACCTATACCTTTGTAACTTTGTTGAATCGATCCGTTATTTATGCCATCACACCGCAAGATTAAAGCAGGTATCATAGGCTTTGGCCGCATGGGAGAGATGTACCTGAACCAGATGTTAAAAAGCCATCAGTGGGAAATATCCGCCATATGCGACACCGACCCTGATGCCCTGGCTATAGCTGCGAATCTGGTTCCGGCCGGAACGCTGCTTACTTCAGATGAAAACCGCATTTTTGAAGATCCTTCAATAGAAGTAGTTGTCCTGGCTACCCTGGCAGACTCCCGGAAGAAACACATTTTTAAGGCAGTGGAACAGTCCAAACACGTGATCACCGAAAAACCTCTGGGATCAACCATTGAAGAAGAAAAGGCCGTCCTGGAAAAACTCCGGGATTCCCGTATCATGATCTCTGTCAACCTGCCATTGAGAACGGCATGGTATCATAAAACCATAAAGGATTTCATAGCTACCGGGGAAATCGGAGACCTGGCCATAGTCAGGGTTTGCCACATGACCCCCGGCCTGGCACCCGGTGAAGGACACTGGGCAGAAGGACCCCTTTTCCACGATTGCGGCATGCATTACGTAGACATTGCCCGTTGGTACGCACATAGTGAATTCAAGACCTGGAACGCGCAGGCCATCCGCATGTGGGACTATAAGGAACCCTGGTGGTTGCAGGCACACGGGACATTTGAGAACGGTATTGTTTTTGACGTGACACAGGGTCATGTTTACGGACAACTGGCAAAAGACCTTACTCATAACGGTTATGTGGATCTTATTGGGACAAAAGGCATTGCCCGCATGCATCACGATTTTGTAACTGCAACCGTAGAATTGCACGGGATCTCACAAACACGCGTCATAAAAAAACCTTTCGGAGACAAAAATCTGGACATTTTGTGTCAACTCTTTGCCCAATCCGTTCTTTCGGGAATCATGGATCCGGCATTGCCACAAGTTGAAGATGCCGTTATAGCCTCTGAGTATGCATGGAAGTTTCTCGCAGATGCGTCCGAAAAAGACATGCCTGTCCGGGGAAACATCAAAACACTGGAAGAAATCCGGGAAAGACGTAACAACAAGCGTATAGGTTACGGACTGTTAAGAAAGAAAAAGAAAATCAAATAATCATAATATGAAACGTGCTATCGTAATAGGAGCTACATCCGGAATAGGAAAAGAGGTGGCACGGATACTTGCAGCCAAAGGCTGGAAAGTAGGAATAGCCGGCAGAAGGGAATCACTTCTGAAACAGCTTAAAGAGTCTGATCCCGAATCATTTGAATACGAAGTGCTGGATGTTACGAGTGAGGATGCACCCGATCGCCTGGCATCATTGATTTCCAAAACAGGAGGGATGGATCTTTATATCCACAGTTCCGGATACGGAATGATCAATCAGGATCTGGACCCGGAAGAGCAAATGAAAACCATCAAGACCAACATAACGGGATTTGTACGGCTCGTTAATTATGCATTCCACCATTTCAGGGCGCAAGGATCCGGTCACATAGCCGCAATCACTTCTGTTGCAGGAACACGAGGAATGGGCATAAATGCTGCTTATTCTTCTTCCAAACGATTTCAGATGACTTACCTTACAGCTTTGGCTCAGTTGTCAGAAAACCGGAAATTCAACATACGGATAACAGACATTCGGCCCGGTTTTGTGAAGACGGATTTTTTACACCATCAGTATCCCCTTTGCATGGAAGCCCCTTACGTGGCCGGAAAAATCGTCAAGGGACTGCTGAAAGGCAAACGGCATATGACCATTGACTGGCGTTACCGCATCATTGTTTTTGCATGGAATCTGATACCGGGAAGTTTGTGGGAAAAGATCAATCTATACAAAATGATCAGGAAGTAACTCGCCTGTAATGACTGTACAACAGATCCACAGCTCTTTCAAGGACAGTCCGGGGACAAGCCGCGTTCAGCCGCATGAATCCTTCCCCTCCCGGACCAAACATGGCCCCGTTGTTAAGCGCCAGCCCGGCATCAGTAAAGAATCCGGGAATGTCTCCGATTCCTGCATCTTTCAGACCCCTGCAGTCAAGCCACACCAGGAATGAAGCCTGGGGTAAGGATGCCTTGATCCCCGGAATCAGCCGGGGAATTTCTCCAATCACATAATTGATATTGTTTTCAACATACTCAATCATCTGTTCCCTCCACTGATGTCCCTGAGTATATGCAGCCTGCGTAGCTACTATAGCAACAAAAGGAGCTTCGTTCAGTTCGTTGGCATGCAAAAAATCATAAAAACCCTTGCGCAATTGCGGATTGGGAATGACGGCATAAGAACTGACAAGTCCTGCCATGTTAAACGTTTTGGAGGGTGCGTTGTACACAATACCTACTTGTTCTGCTTCCTGGGAAACAGTTGTAAAAGGGATATGTTTGTTACCGAAAAGTGCCATATCTGCATGGATCTCATCAGATATTACGGTCACATGGAATTTATAACACAATCCGGCTAACGTGGTTAAAGTCTCCCTGTCCCATACGGTTCCTCCGGGGTTGTGCGGATTGGACAAAATAAGCAGAGGACACCGTCTTCGTTTTAAAACATCTTCCAATTGATTGAAATCCATGCTATAACGTTCACCGTCCCATTGAAGTTGATGGTTTACCACCACCCTTCCGTTACGTTCTGTAACCAACCGAAAAGGATGGTAAACGGGCGGCTGAATGATAACCGAATCGCCTTTGCCCGAAAAATAATGCATCGCAAGGCCAATGCCTTTTACAATGCCCGGGATAAAAGTCAGCCACTCCCTTTCCACTTCCCATCCGTGCAGGTATTTTAGCCAGTCAATAATGGATTGCCAAAAGTCAGCTGAGGGGCAAGTGTACCCGTATATAGGGTGTTTTAGCCTGTCTTCCAATGCCTTGCGAATAAAGTCCGGTGTTTCAAAATCCATGTCAGCAACCCACAAGGGTAAAAGGTCCTCTCTTCCGAACAATGGTTTTAATTTTTCCAGTTTTACCGCATGGGTTCCTGATCTGTCAATGATGGTGTCAAAATTGTATTTCATATTACTGTATTTCGCAATGAATCAAGTTTTCCTATGTCTGTGATCTGCAATCCGGGTATGTCTGCTCCGCGTACCACCCCTTTAGAAGCTGCCCGCAAATAAAAATCAATAACCGAAAAAACATCAGGCCACGAATCCATCAATGGCAATATACGTGGAGAAACCAGGTGAATGCCGGTAAAAGCCCTCATATGGTATTCTTCTGCGGGCGAATGGCCTTCTACCCATTTTGTCTGTCCGTCTGTCCGGTTGACCCATCCTGCCAGGTTCCATTGCCGGTCAAAGAGCAATTGCCTGGATGTATTCCTTTTACTTACCGCCAAAGTTGCCAAATGCAGATCAGGATCGTGCTGTTTGAAAAAGCCGGCCAGATCCAGATTTGACAAGATATCCACATTGTGAATTAAAACAGGCTCACCGGGATTGAACAAAGGCCGGGCTTTGCGGATTGCCCCGCCGGTATCCAGTAAACGGTCACTTTCATCGGAAATGCATATGCGCAAGGGGAAGTTATTGTTTTCCAAATAATCACTGATAAAAGATTTTACCTGCCCTGCAAAATGATGCACATTGACCACAATACGGGAAACGCCCAATTGCCTCAGTTTTTCCAATTGAATCTCCAAAAGGGGTTTTTCACCGCCTTCTTCAGTCATCAGTGGAACCAGTGCTTTAGGTATTCTATCTGTAATGGGTTGCAAGCGGGTTCCAAGACCCGCAGCCAGGATCATGGCCTGCATAAGCCGTATATTTTAAAGATCTGTTTCCAATTCCAACTCACGGTGGTAAAGACGTACCATAACGTCGTATTTCTTGGCCAGGTATTCGGCCATGTGACGTGCGCAGTACACAGACCGGTGTTGTCCTCCGGTACAGCCGAAGCAACACATCAGGTGCGTGAATTTTCTTTCAATATAGCGCTGAACATGAGTGTCCATCAAGGAATAGGCATGTTCCAGGAATCCCTGCACCCCTCCGTCTTCTTCCATAAAACGGATTACCTGGGGATCTTCTCCGGTAAAATGCCTGTAATGTTCAAATTTTCCGGGATTCTCCAACCCGCGGCAGTCAAATACATAACCGCCCCCGTTACCGCTCTGGTCGTTGGGAATTCCCTTCTTATAAGCAAAACTGCAAACAGTGATCTGAAGTTTCCGTTCACGATCCATATCCGAATATTGCCGCATTTCCGTCAATTCTTCCAGCAGGGCAGATAGGTATGGATACTCGGTAAAGGGTTCTTTCAACAATTTTCGCAAATTATCAATGGCATAAGGTACGCTTTGCAAAAAGTGAGGTTTTTTCTCAAAATAACCCCGGAAACCGTATGCACCCAATACTTGTAAGGTACGGAAGAGCACAAAGTGACGCAATTGCTTGTTGAACGATTTTTCATCCACCGGGATAAATTGTCTGAGAGCCTGCAAATACCTGTCAGTCAAAGCCTCTTTTAGTTCTTCCGAATAATTGGCTTTAGCCTGCCATATGAAAGAAGCTACATCGTAATAGATTGGACCCTTTCTTCCTCCTTGAAAATCAATAAAATAAGGATTCCCGTCAACCAGCATCACGTTCCTGGCCTGGAAATCCCGGTATAAAAACGTTTCGGAAGGATTTCGCAACAAGACCCGGGACATTTCCCTAAAATCATTTTCCAGTTTTATTTCACTGAATTCCAGACCGGTAGCCTTTAGAAAACAGTATTTGAAATAATTCAGGTCAAAGGAAATCATCCGTTCGTCAAACTCGGGTTGCGGGTAGCAAACCCCGAAATCCAACCCTTCCGCTCCCCTGAACTGTAAAGACGGCAGTGCTTCTATGACTTTAAAGAGCAATTCCTTTTCCCGGGCATCGTAATTTCCGCCTTCCCTTCCGTTTTCCACCGAATTGTACAGAGTGGTATCTCCAAGGTCCTGTTGCAGGTAACAGGAATAATCCCTGCTGTGACAATAAACACGCGGAACAGGCAACCCCTGTTTGTAAAAATGGTCAGCGATGGCAATAAATGCCTTGTTTTCTTCCTTACACGTCCCTACGGTACCAATAAGGGTACCTTTTTCCCCTTCCATTCTGAAGTACCTTCTGTTGCTGCCGGATGAAGGCAGTTCGGTTACGGTCCGGGCAGCTGTGCCTGTATAGGATTTGAACAGAGTTTCAAGTTGTTTCATAAGGCAAAAATACGGAAAAAGTTTGACAACGCTTCTAAGGAACAGGCTTCATGACCGCGTTCCACATGGCCTTGCGCAGGGAACCACCGGCATCGTCCCCGTGATACATCCAGCACATCATGCCTTTCATGCCCTGCGACAACAGCCAGGATCCTTTAATGGCAATGCTAGCCGCATTGTCGTATCCGCAATAAAAGGCGCCCGTACTTATCCGTGTCACGTAAGGTACCGAGGCCGTTGGATCCCAATTGTCTTTGTTGTACAACGAAGGATCCAGGTTGTTTATCTGGCGGTAAGTCAGTGCCGAAGGACTTGACGAGAAGGATATGCGCCCGTAAAAAGGAATGCCCAGCACCATTTTTGAAACCGGGAAGCCGGCTGCTTTGTAAGCATTCAGCGTGCGTGCGCAATCCCAGTATGCGCGCGGATCATTCAGTGCCGAGTGGTGGTGCGGGGCCGCATCCATATCGTATGTCATCACATTCACAAAATCCACGTACGGTTCAACGGCGCGCAGATCAATATACCGGCTTTCCCCGTCTTTGTGCTTCACATCCATGACGTACCCCGGAAAGGTGATCAAATAGTCCTTGCCCAATGTTTCACGGAGCTGCTGCATCAAAAGCACGTGGTTTTGTGTGTCGGCCAGCGGGTCGCAGGCATGTCCGCTCCAGGAGATGCCGGGAAATTCCCAGCCGATGTCCACCCCGTCAATCCCCCACTTCTGCAGAAATTCCAGGCAGTCCTGTGCAAATGCCTTTCGGTCTTCTTCCGTGCTGCTCAGCGCGGAAAAACCGCCTCCCTGCACGTTGTCCTTGTTGGAGACAGTGTGCGTGAAAGAGATCAGGACTTTCAGGCCGGGGTGTGTTTTCTTCAGGTTTGCCACATCGGCAAACCGGGACAGATCGCCTTGCAGGCGAAATTCACGATACTGCCCGTTGACCACGTACAACTCGGCAAAGGCATAACAAATGTGCGTCAGAAGCGAAGGATCGGGGATTCCGCTGCTGTAATAGGTTACGTAAGACAAGGCCACACGGCCTTCAATACGTTCCGCCGGAATGAAGACTTCTTCTTCAGGTTCCGGACCGGGAGGATCCGGTTTTTTTTCACAGGAGAAAACCAGTAAAAACAGCAACAGGTAAAGATGCCTTTTCATGTGAGGTCATATCAATACAGGTAGTACCGGGCAGACAGGCTGCGGAATGCTTCCACATCTTTGTACCAGTAATCACGGATGTCTTCAAACAGGTAACGTTCTGAAAATTTTGCTGTTATGAAAGGACTGCCACAGACTTTGGTGATCCGGTCCAGGTTGAATTCAATTCCCGGATCCAGTTTGTGCATTTCCTGGATGACGTAAAAATTCACATCGGTCAGGGGCGCGGCAGCCGGATCGGTTATGTGTACCTGAACTCCGGTAAGGGTGGTTCCCTGTCCGCGGCTGTAGAATGGCCGGAAATAGATAGGCCTGAAATGCAGTCCGGGCAAGTTCAGATCATTCAAGGCCCGGGCAAATTCTTCCGGGTTGATAGTGCCTTCTACCGGGGCAAACAACTGGAAAGGAAGCGTATAACCCACTCCAATGGAAACAGCACTAAGATCCCCGGCGATACCGCTTAACGGGTAAAAGAAGGCAGTTATGGCCTGGGGAATGTGCGGAGAAGAGGCGATCCATTGCAAACCGGTCTTGTCGTAAAACATATCCCTTGTCCATCCTTCCATGGGAACTACATGGAGTTTGCACTGAGCACTTTCACCGGGACGGGCACCAGATCCCAGCATGCGTTCCCCGTTAAGCAACAGGGCCAATTCACCGCAGGTCAAACCGTAAACGTAAGGTATCCTGAACTGGCTCACGAAAGTGAAGCACCCGTCTTCCACGTAACAACCTTCCACTTTCAGTCCTCCAATGGGATTGGGTCTGTCAAGTACCACAAATTCAATACCCAATTCCGCACAGGCTTCCATTGCCAGTCCCATGGTGGAAATATAGGTGAAGGAACGGGACCCGATATCCTGGATATCGTATACCAGCACATCAATGTTCTGTAACATTTCCGGTGTGGGTTTGCGGGTGCTCCCGTAAAGGGAATATACCGGGATTCCGGTTACCGGATCGTTTTGTGTTTCAATGTGATCCCCGGCGTGAACGTCTCCGCGTACCCCGTGTTCGGGACCGTAAAGGGCCACCAGGTTAACGCCCGGGGCTTCATGTAAAATATCTATGGTAGATTTGAGCGAATTATCCACTCCCGTAGGATTGGTGATAAGCCCTACCCGTTTCCCCTGCAGGCAGGCAAAATTGGATTTCTTAAGAACTTCAATACCGGTTTTGAATTCCGTTTCCCCCGACCGGCAGGAAACAGACAGCAGCATCAGCATCATTGCCAATGTACCCTGAAGTATAGTTTTCATAATTATTAGGATTAGTTATTTTTTTCCGTAATCGGCAGGCAGTTTCCTGCTTACCAGTATGGAGGCAAATATCCCGGGTAATGTACACAGGCAGACAAACCAGAAGAATTTTTCATATCCCAGTGCTTCCTGTATGGCTCCGGCTGCCATCCCGGGCAACATCATACCCAATGCCATAAACCCTGTACCAATTGCATAATGAGATGTCTTGTGTTCTCCGTTGGCTACGTAGATCAGGTACAACATAAAGGCGGTAAATCCAAACCCGTACCCGAGTTGTTCAAAAGCAACCGAAACAATCACCACCCATACGTTTTGGGGCAATGTGGCCGCCATAAACACGTACAGCAGATCCGGCAAGTTGATGGCCAAAGCCATGGGAAGGATCCATTTTTTCAAACCACCCCGCGAGACAGCTATACCTCCAATGATACCCCCTAACAACAAAGCGATTACACCTATTGTACCGTAAACCATACCTACAGTTGCGGTTGGCAATTCCAATCCTCCCGCCTGCGGAGTGTCCAGTAAGAACGGGGAAGCGATTTTGACCAGCTGGGATTCCCCCAACCGGTAGGTCAATATGAAAAAGAATACCAGTCCCAGATCTTTTTTCTTGAAAAAGGACCCGAATGTGAGGAAAAAGTCTTTTAAAAGCCCTACAGGAGTGATTCTTTCGCGGGATACATCGCTCACCGGCCTGGGAAGAACAAATTTATGGTACAGTGTCAGGATCAGGAACAATGCAGCCAGCAGGTAGAACGACAGGCTCCATGCCAAAGGGATGTTCCCGCCAACAGACGGGAATATTTTGCCTTCCTCCATCAGCCCGGCAAACATAACCAGGATACCCTGTCCGAAAATAGTGGCAAAGCGGTAAAACGTATTCCTGATGCCCACAAAAAAAGATTGCTCTCCCTGTGACAAGGCCAGCATATAAAACCCGTCGGCGGCTATATCGTGGGTTGCGGAACTGAAGGCCATGAGCCAGAAAAAAGCCAGTGTTACCTGCACGTAAAAAGTCGTTGGAATAAAGAAAGCCACACCGGCAAAACCTACTGCTATGAAACTTTGCATCAGGACTACCCAGAGCCTTTTGGTTTTGATCAGATCAACAAACGGGCTCCACAGGGGTTTGATCACCCAGGGTAAATATAACCAACTGGTATAAAGAGCAATATCTGTGTTTGACAATCCCAGCCGTTTGTACATGATCACGGCTATAGTCATTACGGCTACGTAAGGCAGACCCTGGGCAAAATACAACGTGGGAATCCACGCCCAGGCATTTCTTTTAGTAACGGGAGAAGGTTTATGGTTGGCGTCCATCAATAAATCTTTTCTATCCCGGAGCCCGGGTAATAATGTTTCAATATATCTTTATAGGCATACCCTTTGGCGGCCATTACGGCTCCTCCAATCTGGCAAAGACCCACTCCGTGGCCCCACCCTGCTCCGTACAGGGTAAAAGTGTCTTCACGTTTTACCGGAATGAAAGCCGAGGAATACAAGTGGGATTCGGAAAGGGCTTTCCTTATTAGGAGGTCTTTCCCGATGATCAGCGTTTGTTTGGTACCGGTGATCTTCAGTCTGGAAATCCGGCCGGAAGTGCCTCTTTCCAGTGGAATCAGGTCCTCCACCAATCCAAAATCAACGCCTGTGCGTCTTTTGATCAGATCCGTAAGTTCTTCCGCCGTATAGGTCACCTCCCAACGGTAAAAACCCGTTGTTTCCCTGTCATAGGAATTCAGTACCTGCGACAGAATTTCCCGGTCTTCGGTATTGCAAAACGCCGGGGGTTGACTGCGGATCCATATTTCTGCCTGAACGTTATCGGTAAGGTCGGGCAAGGGCACTTCCTCCGGGAAGGCCTCTCCGTCGTATTTTCCCTGCAGATAAGGCGGATCTTCCGGTTCCCATGAGGTAGAGAATTTTTCCATAAAACCACCGCAACATTTTGAAAATCGCGCATCACATATTTTGCCGGCGTAAGTAAGTACTTCTCCGGCTGTTTCCATAACGGCACCGGTAACGTTGTCCAGGGATTGAGAAGGTCTGGTTATACCCTGGTAACGCTGGCAATGATCATCGGCACATACATCAAACAAAGTGTGGTCTTCGCGGTCCCACCACTTGATCCATTCTGTCTCGGTTCTGACTTCACTCCGGTATTCTTTTTTCTGCTGCTCAATACCTCTTCTTTTTTCGATCTGTGAAAGCAACCAGCTGCGTGATATAACCGCATGTGCTTTCAGGTATTCCGGGGTGCTGGTGGCACTCATTTCCGAAGCAATCACACTGATCAGGTAATCTTCCACAGGAAGGACGTTCACGGCACGTACCATGCCTTCTTCCGGGATCAGCACGAGTAATCCCCTGAAACGCTGATCTTCCTTTCGTTCCCAGTGAAAATCAATACCTATTACCACATCCTTCAAAACAAAAGACGATCCGGGATCATTGGGCCGGAAAACGAATTTGTCTCCTGTTCTGTCTTGAAAACGGATTTTCCCGTTTTCTGCAAATGCAGTGAAATCTCCCGAAAAATCCCCAAAATTTCCGTCCAATGTAAAAGAAACGGAAGGAGCTTTCAATATACCTACTTCAATTGTTTTCTGGCCTGTAATTCCCATGTTCTTAGCCTGTCTTTATAAAGGTTGTTCGCATTTACTTTTTCCGGTTCCAGTGCCGCATCCGAATTTCCTTCCCAACGACGGCAATTGTAGACAACGTCGTAGATGCGGCCAATCGGGTATTTCCTGGACAAGTTCAGGCCCAGGCCGTAATCTTCCCCGTAATTGGTGTTGGGCAGCAGGATTTCCCGTAAAATGGGAGCGTAAAAAGCCCTTGGAGCACCAAGCCCGTTGATTCTGAGGGCGTTGTTCCGACCGTTTTCAGGAGTCCATTCCCGATGATCTATGATGCCGGGAGGCAGCGTATTCATCTGGAAATCAGTCATCCGGTAGGTGCCTATGACCATGGCACATTGCTGTTGGTAAAAAGCGTCCACGATCTTATGCAGCGAATCGGGACCTGAATACACATCGTCACTGTCCAGCTGGACCAGGAATTTTCCGCATTTTGGATGATGCAGGGCCGTATTCCACAAACCTCCCACAAACAAGTCTTTTCGTTCGGGAGTTACTACAATCAGGCGCGGATCGTTTTCATATTTTTTCAGAATATTCAGGGTATTGTCCGTACTATGGTGATTGACAACAATGATGTTGAATGCAAACCCGGGGTCCTGGGATAGTGCCGATCTGACGGCATCTTCAATGGTACGTTCCCGGTTAAATACCGGTATCATGACAGTGGCTTCGTATTCAAAGGTTTCACGGTTAAGGTCCACCGGGGTAAATACGGGAGGTAAGTAGGCACCCACGGCTTTCAGGTGTTCGGTACAGGCTTTTTCCATATCTATCTGGACGTCCCTGTTTTTGGGATCTACGTAATCGAACAACTTCTCTCCCGATTTACGGGTATCGGTTTCAATCTCTGTATATAAAACCTCGTTGATATGTACCAAAGGAGCCATTCTGCTCACCGTAAGCCTTAAATTGTATAAACCGGCATAAGGATATGATATATTGGTTTGAGCTGCAGCCTTTTTCAGGATAGCCGTGTTGTAGAGGAGCACCGAACCAAAATTAAAATCATCGCGTAAAGCCCCCTCCTGGCATTCAATCAGGGGCATTTTCCTACGTTGTCCGTTAATTATCTGGTAATGATCTGCATACAACATTCCTGCCTGCGTGTCGTCTCCAAGACGTACCATACGTTCCAGGGCAAAATAACCGGGTTCCAGTGTGGTGTATTTGGTATAGATAAGTGTGTAATCAGACGCGGACATTTCTGCGATCTTTGCAACAGTTGAAGAAGATGAAAGATTGTCAACAGCTATTACTTCCATACCGGTATGAGACAAATCCACTTCAGGATCCGTGCTGAGTAGGTAAATCCGGTTAATAATGCTCAATGATTTCAGGCGTGAGATTGTGACAGCAATCTGGTTCTGATCTGCCGCCGGAATAAAGCAATCAATACGTTTCATGAAAAAAAAGGTTAGTTTTTTGGGTTAGCTGACAAAGGTACAATCTTTTTAACTATTTTTGCCGACTGTAACTAAAAACAACGATGACCCGAACCTGTTCCTTATTT
>JAAYYL010000130.1 GCA_012515395.1 Bacteroidales bacterium | reverse complement strand
CTTCATTGAATTTTCCTTCAAAAGAGTCTTTGTAACCCGTATTGAGCACTTTGATCTTTCCGTCTTCCCTCAGTGAGTAATTGGCCGTTGCTCCAACCAGTCCTCTTTCAAAACTGTGGTCAAAACGAGCGATTTCATACCATTTTCCCAGGTAACGGTTCAGATCCAATTCCTTTACGGTATCATCTATGGTTACATTAAATTCAGGATTATCCTGAGCCCCGCATCCGGCCGCAAAAAGCAGTGCCGCACAGGACAGAATTACGTTCATAATTTTCATATCAATATTTTACAAAGATACGAAAAGAAAACGCAATATAAAAATCAAACATTCGTCTTGAAACCTGAATAAAAAGCAGTTACATGACCAGGAAAAAATCGTTTCAAGACTCTCATTGTATTTTCTCCGGTGCAATGACCGGTATACAAATGCAATTGCGGATGGTTTTCGATGATCAGGGATGTAATGCCCAATATGTCTTCTTCTGTTTCATATCCATCCCTCAGGTGTGTACCTCCTACAAATGAAGTTATGGGGTCTTTAACCACGGCACTTGCCGCTTCCAGTGTATTTAGTATCCCTCTGTGGGTGCATGATGAAATAACCGTATTCGCTTTTTCTCCTGTGATCAGCAGGGCTATTTCGTGCTTAAAAGGGTCAGGTGCGTCTTTTCCTTTATAATTCCATAAAAGATTCGCGTTGGCCAGAGGCAGGGGATAGGTGGAGGGTATATTTGCCAACAACCATACATTATCAGACAGTTTTACATTTTCAGAAGGATGCCACACAAACCGTGATGCATAATGGTTGAGCAAATCCCGGTCCAGTCCGATATCCATTCTCTGATCGTTTCTCATCGAAAGACACGTGCTTTCTTGTACCCATTCAGATAAATGAATAATAGCTTTTGAGTTGTTTTGCAGGAAAGTCTCCAGGCCTCCGGTATGATCGTTATGGTTGTGTGATAAAACCAGGTGATCTACCTGTGATATGTCAATACCTGAGCTGGTGGCATTCGCCGCAAACTGCCCAGAAAGACCGGTATCAAGCAGCCACTTACGCTTTTCTTTTTCAAAATAAATGCTTAAACCGTGTTCGGTCAAACGTTTTTCTTGCAGGGGGTTTTCAATCATTGGACGATCGTCCGTCAAAATTTCAAGAATATCCATAAAGACAAAGATAAGGGAATTATACCTATATTTAAAGTATGAAACAGGAAAGACTTAACCAAATCATTGAGCTTTACAGACATAGGGCTAAAGCTGCCCGGGAAGCTTCCCTGTTGGACAAAGCCCGGGAGATGGACGATTTTGCTGATTTTGTTGAAAACAATTCGGGATCTTTTCTTGATGATGCTTATTCGAAAGAATCCGAATTATGGGAAGAATATGAGAATAATTACTAATGCAATTCGTACGTACGGGTCCCTTTTCTGACTATTGTTCCTGCCTGTTCCATTTGTTTTATGGCCCGGGCAAGTGCCGGTCTGGTTACACCGAACGTATCTGCCAATTCCTGTTGTGTATGAGGAATGGTGAAAGTGCCGGATCCGTTGATGTGTTTTTGTTCCATAAAATAGGACTTCAGTTTGCTTTTTATGGTCCCGAACTGAAGTAAACGTACCCTTTCTGATAAGAAAAGACACCTGTCCGAGATGCTGTTCAATACATTTTCCAATATCCGGACATCTTTTTTCATCAGCCAAAAAAGTACATTTTTAGGGATGTAAACAACGGTAGATCCCGTAAGAGCAGTTAATGTCACAGGAAGCCTGTTCTTTGATGCAAAAAGAAATGAGGGTGCTACAGCCTTGGGAACCGAAATGTCTTCAATGACAGCTTTTACTCCTTCCCGGTTAGTCATTTCGGCCCGTAACGTACCCTTTTCTACAATTAAGAGCGATTTGTACGTTTGATCCTGAATGGCTACTGTTTCGCCCCGTGAAAAATCACGGACACGGCATTTTCCGTCCAGCATACTTTCCAAAGTATGTTTGTCAACGCCGCGGAATAACGGACACTGGTAAATGTCTTCCATGTAACAAAAGTAACATAATAACTCTGTAAAAAACTATATTTTTGTAAATTAAATTGATATAAATGAAGAGGACAGTTGTCAAAATAGATGAAAAACTTTGTAACGGATGCGGGAT
>JAAYYL010000021.1 GCA_012515395.1 Bacteroidales bacterium | reverse complement strand
GTTACGGTAAACGTTTCCCGGCCGGCCAGTACAGATGCCAGTGTGGATTTGCCTGAACCGTTGGGCCCCATAATTGCATGAATTTCACCCGGCTTAATATCCAGGTTGATTCCCCTGAGGATTTCTTTCTCCCCTATGCTTACACATAGATCTTTAATACTTAACATAACTGTTTCTGTTTTTCCCATTCCTTTTTCCAGTGAATAACACCAATAATATTGAACGCCAGGAAGAATGCCGCTACAATAGGCATGAATACCAGTCCTGCAGAAATATACAATATTACATTCCCGATATTCAACGCCACCCAGAACACCCAGCATTCCCATTTTTTCTGTGCCGCCAATACTTGTGCCGTAAGCATCAGCCCCGCAACAGAAGCGTCCAGGTATGGAGACCGCGCAGGCGGAAACACATCCGAGATCAAATGGAGCCTTGTAAGGATGAATCCCCAAACCAACACAACAGTCACCAGGAACAACAGGTACATGATACGCTGTTTATTGGTTAGAAAAGTAATCTGCAGCTGGTTTTTTTTATTCTTTTCATTTTTTCGCGGCCGGGTCCACCTGTACAGTCCGTAAATGTTTATTCCCAGCGAAATCGGTTGCAACAACATATTGGTATAAAGGTTTTTCTGAAGAAACATCAGAAATAGCAAAGCCGTATAAACAAACCCTATCCAGTAATTCACGGCCCGTGCCAGGCTGGCCAGAAAGACAGACGTCAGCCCGAAAATCACGGCACAGAATTCCAGGTAGGAAATTCCCTGGCCTCCAATAACAAAAAATATGTTGTGCAGATTAAAAAATTCTTTCATAACTATCCAACGGAGCCTTCCAGAGAAAGACTCAATAATTTCTGTGCCTCAACGGCAAATTCCATAGGCAGTTTATTCAGGACTTCTCTGGCATAGCCGTTTACGATCAAACCTACGGCATCTTCCGGTCCTATTCCTCTCTGCAAACAATAAAAAAGCTGGTCTTCCCCGATTTTGGATGTGGTCGCCTCGTGTTCTACGACTGCCGTATCGTTTGCGTTTTCTATGACAGGAAAGGTATGGGCTCCGCACTGATCCCCCAACAAAAGAGAATCACATTGAGAATGGTTGCGTGCATTATCAGCTCCCGGCATGATTTTCACGAGTCCCCGGTAGGCGTTTTGACTTTTGCCCGCAGAAATTCCTTTGCTCACTATGCGACTTCGGGTGTTTTTGCCTATGTGGATCATTTTGGTTCCCGTGTCTGCCTGCTGGTAATTGTTCGTTACCGCAACTGAATAAAATTCACTGATTGAATTGTCTCCTTTTAATATAGTGGCAGGATATTTCCAGGTAATGGCCGATCCCGTTTCCACCTGTGTCCAGTACAGACGCGAATGGTTCCCCTTACAAATCCCCCGCTTGGTTACAAAGTTGTATATACCTCCTTTCCCGCTTGCATCTCCCGGGTACCAGTTCTGAACCGTCGAATACTTGACTTCCGCATCCTGCATGACCACAATTTCCACAACTGCAGCATGCAGTTGGTTCTCATCCCTTTGCGGAGCCGTACATCCTTCCAGATAACTCAGGTAGGACCCTTCCTCTGCCACAATGAGTGTTCGCTCAAATTGCCCGGTTCCGCGGGCATTGATGCGAAAATAGCTGGAAAGCTCCATGGGACAGCGCACATTTCTGGGAATGTAGCAGAAAGATCCGTCGGAAAACACTGCCGAGTTAAGCGCAGAAAAGAAATTGTCGCCGGAGGGCACCACACTGCCAAGATACTGCTGCACAAGAGCGGGGTAATCTCTTACCGCCTCGGAAAAGGAACAAAAAATGATCCCTTTTTCCGCAAGGGTTTCCTTGAAAGTGGTTTTTACAGAAACCGAGTCAAAAATAGCATCTACCGCCATTCCAGCCAAAACGTTCCTTTCGTGCAGGGGAATTCCCAGTTTGTCAAACGTTTCTGCCAATTTGGGGTCCATTTCCGTATTTTCAGATCCGGATACCAACTTTTTGGGGGCTGCATAATAAATAATATCCTGGTAATCTATAGGCGGAATAGTCAAATGAGCCCATTGCGGCATTTTCATGGTTTGCCATTTGCGAAAAGCATTCAGGCGGAATTCAAGCAACCAGGCCGGTTCTTCTTTTTTCTGCGAGATCAAACGGACAATATTTTCATTCAGGCCCTTAGGAAACAACTCTTGTTCCAGATCCGTCTCAAAACCGTGCTCGTATTCGCTTTCGGCAATCTTTTTGATTATGGCGTCCTGATTTTCATTCATAGCCTGCAAATATACCATCTTTTCTTTATTTTTGCGGTATGAACACTAAAAAAGAGCCCCAACGAACACCCATAGCTGAAATGGGTAAATACAAGCTGATTGACAGGCTTTCAGCTAAGTTTATTTCAAGTAATGAATCAACACTGCAAGGTGTCGGAGATGATGCGGCAGTAGCCTGTTTCAAAGAGTCTTTGACCGTTTCGGCCCAAAAGCTTTCACTGGAAGGAACAGACTTTGATTTGTGTTATTTTCCACTGAAATTTGTGGGCTATAAAACAGCCATTCATGCCATGGGACAGGTAATGGCCATGAATGCCGTTCCTCTTCAATTGCTTGTAACTGCCGGAGTTTCACAACGATTCTACGTAGAAGACCTGGAAAGTCTGTTCCTGGGAATCGGAGCGGCTGCAAGGCTTTACGGTGCCGATATAGTATCTGTTGATATTCAGTCTTCTTTTACAGGACTTACATTGTCCGTAACAGCCGTAGGTGAAGCGGATGCCGGGCTGCTTGCCCGCAGGAGCGGTGCCCGTGATACCGATCTGATCTGCCTGAGCGGAAATGTAGGCGCTGCTTACATGGGCCTGAAACTTCTTGAGCGTGAAAAGCGGGTTTTTACGGGCGAAACAGAAAATGACGAAATGCCCAAACTGAAAGGTCATGAATACATTCTGGAACGTTACCTGAAGCCCGAATTGCCGAAAACCTTGTTGGAAAACCTACGGAAAGACGACATAATTCCCACATCCATGTGCCTGTTAAGCAGTGGTTTGTCAAACGGTGTTTTAAGTATCGCTCAAGCTTCCGGCACGGGAGCCAAATTATTCCTGGATAAAATTCCCATTGCCCGGGAAACCTTTGAATTTGCCGAAACCGAAAAAGATCTCTCCCCAATCGTAGCGGCCCTGAACGGCGGAGATGATTATGAAATGCTCTTTACCCTGCCCCTGAATTCATACGGTGAACTCAGCAAGGAATACAACATTGATATCATAGGACACATTTGCGATGCATCCCTGGGATACAAGCTTGTAACGCCGGAAGGCCGGGAGCTTCCGCTGGAAAGTCCCGGCATGTAATCATGTTTAAAAATTGACTTCTGGAGGCGTTTCCGCTCCTTCCATAGCCTTGAAATATGCCTTGGGCTGGAAGTTTCTGAACCCGGCCACAATGGAATTCGGGAATTTCCGGATAAGTACGTTGTAGGCCTGAACCACCTGGTTGAAAGTACGTCTTTCCACCGCTATGCGGTTTTCCGTTCCTTCCAGTTGTGCCTGCAACTCCAGGAAATTCTGGTTGGCTTTCAACTCGGGATACCTTTCCACTACTACCATCAGGCGACCCAAAGACTGACTCAGGTTGTCCTGCGCGTTTTGAAAAGCCACCATACTTTCTTCCGTAAGGTTTGTGGGGTCAATGGTCACCGACGTTGCTTTTGAACGGGCTTCAATGACTGCTTCCAGGGTGCTTTTCTCAAAATCCACGGCCCCTTTAACAGTATTTACCAGGTTGGGGATCAGATCCGCACGACGCTGGTATACATTTTCCACCTGGGCCCATGCCTGAACTGCCTGTTCTTCGGCCTCCACCATTTTGTTGTTAAGCCTTACGAACCACAGAACCAAAATGCCGATAATGGCAATAACAATGATCCAGATTGTACCTTTTTTCATTTTCTTATTGTATTAATTGATAATCCAGTTGCTTCTGCTCCAAATTAGCCCGGTCTACACGTATCCTCACTTTTTGGCCCAAACTGTACAATTTACCGGTATGTGAGCCGGTCAGGGTAAGGGTTTCCTTGTCATAAACATAATAATCATCCTTCAATTCACGTACGGCCACCATGCCTTCCACCTGTGTCTCTTCCAGTTCCACATACATGCCCCATTCGGTCAGGCCGGTGATAACACCGTCAAATTCCTGCCCCACTTTATCCTGCATGTACTCAACCATTTTGTATTTTATACTGGCCCTTTCAGCTTCCGTAGCCAGTTGTTCCCGCTGTGAAATATGGGTACACATGGCTTCCATATGATCCGGCGACGCATTTTTTTCTCCGTTCAGATAATCCCAGAGCAACCGGTGGACCATAAGGTCTGAATACCGGCGTATGGGAGATGTGAAATGTGTATAATGATCAAACGCCAAACCGTAATGTCCCACATTTTGAGTTGTGTAATGTGCCCGGGCCATGGAACGCAGGGCCATGATCACAATGCCCCCCGCTTCCGGCTTTTCACGTGCCGTTTCAAGGAGCTTGTTCAGTTCCCTGGCATAATCCCTGACGGTCTTCGTTTTTTTCATGTCGTACCCAAAATGGTGCACAAAATTCTGAAAAGCGGTCATTTTGTCCTCTGCAGGCGGTTCATGTACCCGGTAAACGAAAGGTAAAGGATTCCCGTTTTTCTTCCTTTTTCTTTCAATAAATTCAGCCACTTCGCGATTGGCCAGCAACATGAATTCTTCAATCAGCCAGTGGGAATCAAGCTGTTCTTTTACCCGGATGTTTACCGGTGAACCTTTTTCATCCACCTGAACCTTAACCTCCGGTCTCTCAAAGGCAATGGCTCCCCGGCGGAAACGTTCTTTGCGCAGGCGGTGTGCCAGCGCATGCAGAAAAAACAATCCGTCCCGTATGGGTTCAGGAACCGGACCCGAGTCTGTCATCACATCGGGAACCTTGTCCAGCACAGCCTGGGCTTCTTCGTAAGCCATCCGGCAGGAAGAGCGGATAACGGTTCTTCCGAACCACCGGGAAACGACTTTGTAATTGTTGTCAAAGCTGAATACAGCCGAAAAACACAGTTTGTCTTCGTGAGGCCGCAAAGAACAAAGTTTGTTGGACAACTTTTCCGGAAGCATGGGCACTGTCCGGTCAACCAGGTAAACAGAGTTTCCTCTTTCGTAAGCAGCCTGATCCATAAGGGTTTCCGGTTTAACGTAGTAACTTACATCGGCAATGTGTACACCTACTTCCATAAGTTCGTTGCTTTCACCTGTTCTTCGGAAAGACAGCGCATCGTCGTAATCCTTGGCATCGGCAGGATCTATGGTAAAGGTGGGAACATCCCTGAAATCGCGGCGATTTTCAAATTCCCGGGCTGTCAATCCGTCTTCTGTGGTTTCAGCCTCTTCTTCCACTTCCCGGTCAAAACGATAAGGCAATCCGAATTCTGCCAATATGGCGTGCATCTCCGTATTATTTTCCCCGGGGATCCCCAACACATCGGTAATTTTTCCCATAGGAAGGTTGTTCCTCTGGTCCCATCCGGTAACCAACACGGCCACTTTCTGCCCGTTTTTGGCTTCGTTCAATCCATCCCGGACCACCTGTATGTCAAAGGGCATGTTTTTGGAATCCGTGATTACATAAGCTTCATGATTTACAATCTGAACAATGCCTATATAAGGTTTTGAAGAACGTTCCAGAATGTGTATCACTTCGCCTTCGTTTTTCCTTCCGTTTTTGGTTGCCCTGGGAATAGCCGCCACACGTACGGTATCACCGTGCAGGGCTCCGTTCAACTTTCTGGCCGGAAGAAAAATGTCGTCAACCGGAGCTTCTCCCTGAACGGTATTAACCAAGAGAAAAGCAAAGCCTTCCCGGGTCATACTCAAGGTCCCGGTATATTCTTTAGCGCGGGAAGTTTTTTTGTTTTGTTTGTTTCTGCGGTCTTTGTGCGATCCGCCTTTTTTATAGTTTCTTCTACTCATAATATGGCGCAAATGTACTTAAATCTTTTCGTACCTTTGTATGTTAAATTTCTGATCTATGAAAAATGTACTTTTAATGATCCTGGATGGCTGGGGAGAAGGCAAACATGACCGGACAAATGCGATATATACTGCAGGTCAGCCACATATTGACAAACTTCGTGCCGCTAATCCGCACAGCACACTGAGCGCTTGCGGGGAAGACGTGGGCCTTCCCGAAGGACAAATGGGCAACTCGGAAGTAGGCCATTTGAACATAGGTGCCGGCAGGATCGTATACCAGGACCTTGTGAAGATCAACAGGGCTTGCCGTGACGGATCCATACGTGAAAACAAAGAAGTAAAAGAGGTATACCAATATGTAAAAACTACCGGGAAAGCCCTCCATTTGATGGGTCTTGTATCGGAAGGCGGAGTACACTCGTCAATGGAACATCTTTTTGCGTTTCTGGACATTGCTGCGCAATACGGTTTGACCAAAGTCTATGTACATTGCCTTATGGACGGACGGGACACCGATCCGTTCAGCGGCAAGGGATATGTTGAAAAATTGCAAAAACACATGGATGCCACCACAGGAAAAATCGCCAGTGTGATCGGACGTTATTATACCATGGACAGGGACAAAAGATGGGACCGGGTAAAAGCCGGGTATGATTTGATAGTCCATGGCAAGGGAATGCCTTTTGCCGATGCTGCCGACGGAATAGAACAAAGTTATAAACAAGGTGTCACAGATGAATTCATAAAACCGTTGGTATGTGTGGATGAATCCGGGATTCCGATAGGGACTCTTGAAAAAAACGATGCCCTGATTTTTTTCAATTTCCGGAACGACAGGGCCCGTGAGATCACCCGGGTTCTTACCCAGGAAAACATGCCGGAGCTTGAAATGTACACCGTTCCCCTGTACTATTGTTGCCTTACTCCATACGACGACAAATTCAAAGGACTTCACATTCTTTTTGATAAGGAAAAAGTGAAAGAAACCATTGGGGAAGTCGTAAGCCGGCAGGGACTGTCCCAGCTCCGCATTGCGGAAACGGAAAAATACGCACACGTTACTTTCTTTTTCTCCGGAGGCAGGGAGGAGGTATTTCCCCTGGAAGACAGGATCCTTGTTCCTTCACCAAAAGTGGCCACATACGATCTGAAACCGGAAATGAGTGCCCCCCAGGTGGCAGACAAGATCATAGAAGCATTGAACAAGAAAAAATATTCTTTTATAGTTCTCAATTTTGCCAATGGCGATATGGTTGGACATACAGGCGTTTTTGAAGCCATTTGCCGGGCTGTCAAAGCAATCGATCAACTGGCATTCCGGGTGGCTGAAACGGCCCGTGAAAACGGATACTCGGTTATTATCACCGCAGACCACGGAAATGCAGACAATGCAGTGAATCAGGACGGATCTCCCAACACGGCCCATTCGCTGAACCGCGTTCCTTTCATAGTTATGGATCCCCGCGTGGAAAGCGTGCAAGACGGCATCCTGGCAGACATAGCTCCCACCGTTCTGGATTTGATGGGAATTGAAGCTCCTGAAGCAATGACAGGAAAATCCCTCATTCGAAAAAAGTAATCCTTTATGCCTTCTTTTGTTCACCTGCACGTTCACACCCAATATTCCATCCTTGACGGAGCCGCTTTCATTCCGCAGCTTTTCGTAAAAGCCCAGGCTGACAAACAAGCGGCACTGGCTATAACTGATCACGGCAACATGTTTGGTGTCAAGGAATTTCTTGATACCGCAAAAAATTACCCTGATATAAAACCCATCGTGGGTTGTGAAGTTTATGTTGCACCGGAAGGCCGGCTTTTGAGAAAAAATAAAGAAGAAGCCACCACCTGTCATTTGGTTTTGCTGGCCAAAGATCAGCAGGGGTACCGGAACCTGATCAAGCTGGTATCCAAAGCCTGGATTGAAGGCTTTTATTACAAACCCAGGATTGATCACGAGCTCCTGGAAGAATACCACGAAGGCCTGATTGCCATGAGTGCCTGCCTTGCCGGGGAATTGCCCCGGCTGATACTTGCCGATAAGCTCAAAGAGGCTTCTCAACTGATTCTCTGGCACAAACAACTGTTCGGTCCGGATTATTACATTGAACTCCAACGCCACAAAACAAAACTGGATATTGAAAACGCCAAGACGTGTTACGCGCTTCAGAAAAAGATAGAACCGCATCTGATTGCACTTGCACGGGAACACAACGTAAAACTGGTAGCTACCAATGACGTTCATTTTGTCAATGCGGAAGACGCCCCGGCTCATGACCGGCTCATTTGTGTAGCCACCAATGAAGATGTGGCAGATGACAACAGGAAGATCCGCTATACCGGCGAAGAATACCTGAAATCTTCCATGGAAATGTCCGAATTGTTTTCCGACATCCCGGAAGCCCTGGCCACAACACTGGAAATTGCCGATAAAGTAACTCCCTTTGAAATTGACCGAAAACCGCTGCTGCCTCACTTTGACATTCCGCAGGAGTTTCCCGACTCCAACGCGTACCTGCGCCATTTGACTTACCTGGGAGCCGAACGTCTCTACGGTGAGATTTCCACGGAATTGCGAAATCGCATTGATCTTGAGTTGGATACAATTTCCGAGATGGGGTTTCCCGACTATTTCCTCATTGTTAGTGACTTTATACGGGCTGCCCGGGAAATGGATGTGTGGGTGGGTCCCGGAAGGGGCTCGGCTGCAGGATCCGTGGTTGCTTATTGCCTGGGTATTACCCTGGCCGATCCCATCCGTTACGGGTTGTTGTTTGAACGTTTTTTAAACAAAGAAAGGGCTTCCCTGCCCGACATTGACATTGACTTTGCCGATGACGGACGCTGGAAAGTTCTACAATACGTTGAAAACAAATACGGCAAAGATCACGTATCGCATGTGGTCACATTCGGAACCATGGCAGCACGCAGTGCCATAAAGGATGTCGCCCGGGTGCAACGATTGCCCCTGGCCGAAGCGGAAAGGCTGGCCAAACTGATTCCCGACCGGCTTCCCGAAAAAGACGGACGTCCGCAGAAAATCAACATTGAAAATTCGCTTAAATACGTACCCGAACTGCAGGAAGCCTTGAATTCGGACGATCCCCTGCTCAGCTCCACCCTGGAATATGCCCGCAAACTGGAAGGCTCTGTCAGGAATACCGGAGTGCACGCCTGTGCCATTATCATTGGACCTGAAAACCTTACCAATCATATTCCGCTTTCCACAGGAAAAGACAAAGACACGGGAGAGGACACCCTGGTATCCCAGTACGAAGGTTCGCTCATAGAACAAGTGGGTATGCTGAAAATGGATTTTCTGGGTCTCAAAACACTTAGTATCCTGAGAACTGCAGTAGAAAACATCAAAGTCAATCACAACATTGACATTGATGTAAACGACATCCCTCTTACCGACGGACCTACTTATGAATTATTCAGCCGCGGAGATACAGTAGGCGTATTCCAGTTTGAAAGCGACGGTATGCGCAAATGGCTCAGGGAACTAAAGCCCACATGCCTGGAAGACCTCATAGCCATGACGGCACTGTACCGTCCCGGGCCCATGGATTACATCCCCGATTTTATTGATCGGAAACACGGTCGTAAAACCATCACCTACGACCTGCCCCAAATGGAAAAATACCTGAAAGAAACTTACGGAATCACCGTATATCAGGAACAGGTCATGCTTTTGTCCCAGGAATTGGCCGGTTTTTCAGGGTTGGAGGCCGATAAGTTACGTTATGCTATGGGTAAGAAAAAAAGGGGTGAAATGGAAAACCTTCGCGTTCAGTTCCTGAAAGGCGGGACGGACCGGGGTATTGATGAATCCGTTCTGAAAAAAATATGGGTGGATTGGTCCGCTTTTGCCCAATATGCTTTTAACAAGTCCCATGCAACCTGTTACTCCATAATCAGTTACCAGACGGGTTATCTGAAAGCCAATTATCCTGCCGAATTCATGGCCGCCGTACTTTCCAGGAACAGGGACAACATAGACGAGGTTTCAAAATTTATGGACGAATGCAAACGTATGGACCTGAAGGTCCTGGGTCCTGACGTCAATGAGTCCATGCATGACTTTACCGTCAATAAAAAAGGAGACATCCGTTTTGGCATGGCCGGGATCAAAGGCGTTGGCTACGGAGCCGTAGAAAACATCATTAAGGCCAGGGAACAGGACGGTCCTTTTAAAGACATATACGATTTTGCGGAACGCATCAATTTGAACACCTGCAACAGGAAAGCTTTGGAAAGCCTGGTCTATGCCGGGGCATTTGATTCCTTCAAAGAAGTCAAAAGACACCAGTATTTCCTGCCGTGCAACAAAGACGGAATATTCCTGGACAGTTTGATCCGTTACGGCAACATGATCCAGGAAGAAAAGAACCGGGATGTTTCCAGTCTTTTTGGAGAAGGGTCCCAGTCTCTGGTTCCCCCTGAAAGGCCCGTTCCGCCGCATACCGCACTCGAAGCACCTGAGGATTTCCTGAAGAAGGAAAAAGAAATGGTGGGCATTTACCTGTCTTCGCACCCGCTGGACAGATTTTCTTTCGAGATGAAGCACTTTACCTCACATTCTTTGCAGGATATTGCCGAAATACTTGAAAAGGCTCAAAGTGAAGAAAACTTTCCTTCACGGGAAGTGCGTCTGGGCGGATTGGTCACCAATGTCACCTCGGCACTTTCAAAGAATTCAGGTCGCCCCTGGGGCACATTTACATTGGAAGATTATACCTCCACACGTAAATTCACTCTTTTTGGAAAAGAATACGAGCAGTTTCTGCCATACATGCGTCAAGGCGAAGCTTTGCTTATGAAATGTTCACTTCAGGAACGTTTTTCGTACAAAAAGAAAAACGGTGCCGTTCAGGACAAAGGACCGAAGGAAAAAGAAGTCCGGATACAGGAAATTTCCTTACTGGCCAATGCCAAGGATACACTTAACACCATGACTATGTATCTGGATGTAGATCAGATCAACGCATCCTTCCGTAAGGAACTGGTCAACATGCTTGCCGGAAATCCGGGAAAAATAACGGTACATTTTGTTCTGAAAGACAAGGGAAACAAGATGGCGGTCAAGCTGTTTTCCCGTTCTCACCGGATAGATCTGACACCGGAACTCCTGGAGTGGGTCCAAAAGAAAAACCTTGAATTCAACGTTGAATAAACGTTTTACTCCAGCCAATGGCTCAGTATTTCAATATCTCCGGGATAAGTGATCTTGCTGTTTTTTTCATCACCCATTACAATGTATATCTTTTCCCGGTTCATGTAACGTCTTACTACTCCACAATCATCGGTTGCAGAAAAAGCAGGTCCGGCCATGGCGAATTCATAAGCTTTCTTTAATACAGAGATCCTAAATGCCTGGGGAGTCTGTGCCCTCATAAACAAATCCCGCTCGGGGACTCTAATCACGTGTTCGTTGGCCGGGCCGGTAAAAAACAAGGTGTCTGTTACCGGAACGGCCACGCCTACTGCCTTGTGCTGATTCAAGGAAGCCAACACGTCAGATATGATCCGTTCGCTTACAAGAGGCCGTGCTGCGTCGTGCAATATAATGTTGTCCTCCGGTCTGTTTGAAAACGCTTTTATTGCGGCCAAAGAGGATTGGAACCTTTCCTTGCCGCCCTTAAGAATGTCACTCACTTTCTTCCAACCGTTATCGGAAACCATCTGACTAACCCTGCTGATTTCTTCCGGATCTACGACCAGGGCAATCTGGTCAATGCCGGGATGGTTTTCAAAAGCATCCACGGCCCTTTCCAGGACAAGTCTTCCCTTCAGCTCCAAATACTGCTTAGGTACGTTCGTACCGTGCCGGGCACCGCGTCCGGCAGCCATTATTACTGCTATATTGCTTCTTTTTTTCATTTATAATCCCTCACAAAAGGTCCCAGGTCGTCTCCAAAATCAATAGAAAAACTACCTGCCTGACCTGTATTTTCATTTATCACAAATGTCATATCAAACGATTCATCCCTTGCATGGAAATGAAATGTGTTGCCTGTCACATGTTCCAGCAAAGCATCAATATCGTTGATCTGCAAACGAAGATCCCCGTTTTCTTCATAAACGGTTGCCTGTCCAAATAATTCCTTGAAATAGCAACCTGTATAAACCTTGTTTTCAAGTTTTTGGACTACTTCTTTCTCAACCCTTGGTCTTCGCCCTGCAGGGGGCTGCATGTATTCTTCAAAAATTTTCGTTATCCAGTCTGAATCAACGCCCCGGTACATATCAATGATCTGGCGAACAATGGCTGTCTGAGGGGAAGTCGTTGAACCCTGGTTCATCAGAACACTTACACCCAGATTCATTTCGGGGACCAAAACCACCCAGGCCGTATAGCCTCCTGCCAATCCCGTATGGTTAATCAGTTTTCCCTGAACCCCTTGTTCCACACGCCATCCCTGGGCATAAAGTACAACCCTTTCCTGATCCCAGCTGCATATAGTCTGCGGACTAAACAAATAATCTACCGTTTCCTCTGTTAGAATTTGCTTTTCCCCGTATTTTCCTTTATTCAGCCACATTTTCATCCATTGCCCCATATCATTCGCGTTGCACATTATAAACGCGGCCGGGGAAACGGCCTGCATCCAGTCATATGAATCCTCCCTGTCATCCCTTGGTGTAAGCTTCAATCCATTATCCGTTTTATTGAGACGGTATCCGTATGCAAAATTTTCGGCCGAAAAATAATGGTCTTTACCTGTGGTGGAATGATTCATTTCAAGCGGTTTGAAAATATACTCTTCAATAGCTTCTTCCCATGTCAGACCTGTATATTTTTCAACAATCCGGGCAGCAATTGTATATAACGCGTTGCAATAAGCATAAGTTGTTCTGAAGCTGTAAGTGGGTTTTACCAGTCGGAACATCCTGTATAAATCATCCCTTCCGTAACCCAGGGCCGGAATAACGTCCATTGCCTGCGGCTGAAACCCTGTCTTATGGTTCATAATATCCTGCACCAGGTAATTTTCCGTAACCCAGGGATCGTACAACCTAAAATCCGGAAGATGATCCACCACGCGATCTGTCCATTTAACGTAACCCCTGTCTACCATCATTCCCATCAAAGCGGCTGTAAAGGCTTTACTGGTGGACGCATTGACAAACAATGTGTATTTGTTGGCACCGGCAGATCCCTTTTCAGCCCTGAGCGTTCCCGATCCTTCTGCGTAAATGGTCTCCCCGTCTTTTACTACAGTAAGCGCCATGGCAGGAACGTTCCATTTTTTTTGCACCTGTGCGGCAATTTTTTTAATCTCTTTTACATAAGGAGCCTGGGGTACCTGTTGTGCATACAGCGACAAGCTGCTGACAGCCAGAACACAAACAAAAGCGGTTAAACGGGTGAATTTCATGATTTTGGGTTTTTTGATATGTAAAAGTACAAAGAAATCCTTAATTTTACCCGGTATGCACACTACTTTCACCCCAATCCGGACCACGGAACAGATCAGGGAATTGTGTCAAATGGCCCGCATCATTTGGCATGAAGCGTATGTAAATATGCTTTCTTCAGAACAGCTCCAATATATGCTGGATTTGTTCTTTACCCCGGATGTTATTGAAAAACAGATCACAAAAGAAAAATATGTTTATCGTTTTGTGTTGGCAAACGGCATTTGTGCGGGTTTTTTTGGAGTGTGTCCGCGTCTGGAAGGAAATGCACTCTTTTTAAGCAAAATTTACCTTTTAAAAGAATTCCGGGGAAGCGGATTGTTTGAAGCCTCCATGGAACAGATCGTTCGTTTGGCCGGTGAATACGACTTGCCGGCCATCCGGCTTCATGTCAACAAAAACAACCACAGGGCGCTAAAAGCATACATCCGGTTCGGTTTTCAGATCACCGAATCGGATGTATTTGATATTGGTCGCGGGTACGTTATGGATGATCATATTCTGGAATACGTCATCCCTCATTGATCCCCCCTTATTTGGTTACTTTCTTGTGCTCTTTTTTACTTTCCGGATTCCTTCCCCTTCTCCACAAGTCATATACGACAGGTGTTGAGATGGCAACTGAAGTAAACGGACATATAGCAACGCCTATGGCCAGCCCTACTGCAAAACCGCGGATCACTTCCCCTCCGAATATGGCGATTGCAAGCAATACAACAAGAGTGGTGGCCGAGGTGTTTACCGTACGGGACAGGGTAGAATTGAGCGCTTCGTTGATATTTTCCTTCAGATCCCATTTTGGATACAAAGTCCGGTATTCACGTATTCTGTCAAAAATAACCACCGTATCGTTCAATGAATAACCGATAATGGTCAGAATAGCCGCTATGAATTGCTGATCCACATCCAGGGTGAAAGGCAATACTCCTGTAAAAATAGAGAAGAAAGCCATCACAAAAATGGTATTGAAGATCAGTGACACAAGACCTCCGGTACCCCATACCCAGTTGCGGAACCGTGCTGCGATATAGAGAAATATGGCCAGACAGGATAGCAGGATGGCAATAACGGCATCCCGTTTGATATCACTGGCCACCGTGGGTCCTACTTTTTCAGAGCTTATGATCCCGTTGGGATTGTCCATGGTGGAAAGGAAATCTTCCAGCGTTACGGGATTTACATAAAAGTCTTTGACTGCGTTAAAGAGCATTTCGTCAACCAGTTCATCTGCTTCCGTACTTTCATCTTCAATCATGAATTTTGTGGTGATACGCATTTGGCTGTTGCCGCCGAATTCTTTCACTTCCACACCGCCTTCAAAAGCTTCTATCACATTGGCACGAACGGCTTCTGCGGACACCTCCTGGTCAAAACGTACCACGTAAGTCCGGCCTCCCGTAAAATCAACACCGTAGGTAAACCCTTTCGTAAAGATGAAGGCCAGTCCCACAACGATAACAGCCAGACCGGCAATATAGAAGGTCTTGCGTTTTTCTATGAATTTGATTTTTGTGTGCTGCAGAAACTCACGGGTATATTTGTTGTCAAAGGTTATGGGTTTGTTCTTTGCAAGACGTCCCTCAAACAACAATCTGGTGATGAATATGGAGGTTAGCAGTGAAGTAATGATACCAATTACCAGTGTGGTTGCAAAGCCCTGTACGGGACCCGAACCGAAAAGCATCAGGATGATACCCGTAATGAGTGTAGTAATGTTTCCGTCCAGGATGGCTGAATACGCATTCTTGTAACCGTCTGCCACTGCCAGCCGCAGGGCTTTTCCGGATCTCAGTTCTTCTTTGATGCGTTCGTAAATGATCACGTTTGCATCCACCGCCATACCCAGGGTCAGTACAATACCGGCTATACCGGGCAATGTCAATACGGCCCCGAACGAAACGAGTGCCCCGAACAGGAACAATACGTTACAAATAAGGGCTGCTGCAGATATCCAACCGGCACGGTTGTAGAAAAATATCATGTATACCAGCACCAGCATGAAGGCTATGGCAAAAGACGACAAACCGGAACTGATGGAACGGGATCCCAAAGAAGGACCTACCACGCTTTCCTGTACAATGCTTGTTGGAGCCGGAAGTTTCCCTGATTTCAAAACGTTCACAAGGTCATCGGCTTCATCGGAAGTAAAATCACCGGTGATCTCAGAACGACCCCCGGTAATTTCCGTATTTACCCTGGGATAAGAATATACCATCCCATCCAGTACAACGGCAATACATTTTCCAATATTGTCAGCGGTCATCCGGGCCCAGACACGAGCACCTTCTGCATTCATGCCCATACTTACCGTAGGAGCTCCTCCGGTGGCCTGGTTGTATTGTTTGCTGGCATCGGTTATCACCCCTCCGTCCAGAGGTGCCTGTCCGTCACGTGTATTAACTTTAATGGCAACCAGGTCAAAATAAACCTCATTTACCTTATCCGGCTTTACAGTCCACAACGGGCGCATATCCGCAGGAAGTACCGCCTGTACCTGCGGCATACTCAGCCAGGTATTGATAAGCGCCGTATCGCGGTAATGTGCACGGCCCAGGCTTGGTCCCGGAGCCAGCTGTCCGTTATAAACGTTGGGATTAAGAACATTGAACAAAGGGTTTTGTTTGGCCCATTGTGTCATATCCTCGGAGAGGGAGTCCTGTTGCGCCAGTTGGGCCAGCAGGTCTTCCGCTTCTTCCGTTTCTTCAACGGCAGCCTCTTCTCCCGCGGCAGCAGATGTAATATCTGCCAGGTAATCACGAATGACACGGTTGGCTTCTTCCAGAGCGGGATATACCTCGGAATTCTCGTAAGTTTCCCAGAATTCCAGGGACGCCGTTCCCTGTAACAGCTTGCGTACGCGTTCCGGCTCTTTTACTCCCGGCAATTCCACCAGGATTCTGCCGGTTGTTCCCAGACGCTGAATATTGGGCTGGGTAACACCAAAACGGTCAATACGGTTACGCAACACATTGAAGGAGTTGGCCATGGCCGATTCGGCCTCGGTGCGGATAATGCGGATTACTTCTTCATTGGTGGTTTCGGGTTTGATGCGCTCCCGCATGTCGTAAGTTCCAAAGACTCTGGAAAGCCTTTCACCCGGGGCAACCTGTTCCCATGACTCGGCAAATAAGGTAACATAATCGGTATGGGAACCTTCCCGAACCTGTTGATTGGTCAGATCAATGGCCTGGTTGAACAACGGGTCCTCGCTGTAATCCGCCAGTGCACGGATCAGGCTCTCCAATTTGACTTCCATCATTACGTTCATACCGCCCTTCAGGTCCAGACCAAGACTGATCTCTTTCTCTTTGACTTGTTTGAACGTAAATCCCAGGTAGACTTTTTCCGGAGTTATGGAATCAATGTAATAACTGTTTTTCGCGTTTCTCAGAGAATCCAGGAAGAAAGCCTGGTCCAGTTCACTGATATTCGCATATTCCGGAGTTTTCTGAACCTCAACAACTGCCTTTTCGGCATATTTAGCCGCTTTGTTTTCCTGAATATTGGTTACTGCAGTAAAAGATAACTGGTAAAGACAAGCTGCTGCGATGAGTAACGCCACCAGACGGATGGCACCTTTACTTTGCATAATCTAATTATTATTTATTTGTATAAGTCAGGTAAAATAGGGTGCAAATGTAATATTTTTTCCCTAATTAATTAACTTTGTGGTTCGCATTTGCCTTTTTATGCCGGATAAACTTCTCATAAAAATCTATTTGTTTGTGGGTCTTCTGTTTCCCACAACTTTTATATATGCTCAATTGTCTCCTGCAGACACCTTGTTCCGGGAAGGTGAGCGACTGCGGATCGCTTATGAATTTGAACGTGCCCGGGAAGCTTATACACGGGCTATGGGTTTTTCAAATGATTCACTTTTCATTGCCCGCGCCCGGCAAAAACGCGTTTTATGCGATAACGGTCTCATTCTTGGCAAATACGTGGTCATTCCACATGTTTTGGGACGAACGGTTGTTCCTGCCGCAGATTTGCCTCTTTATTACGATCTGGCACCTTCGGGCTTTTGGGCATTGACTCCGGAATCCCTTCTTGCCCTGGTAAATGACAACGGGTCACATCCACACCCGTTGTTTTACAGACCCACACTGGAACGAATGGTATTTGCCGCCGGGGATACCACCCTAAACTCGGCATTGGATATTTTTATGATCCGGCGCAAAGACACGATGGCCCGCGACAGTGTGTTCTGGGAACCCCCTGTCCGGTTGGGATCACAGGTTAATTCTCCGGGAAATGAACAATTCCCGGTTTTAAGTGCCGACGGCAAAACGTTGTATTTCACCTCTGACGGACTTCCGGGAATGGGAGGTATGAGTCTCTATATGAGCAGGTGGAATGAAGACACTCAAAATTGGGACATTGCGCAGAACATGGGTATTCCGTTTTCTTCCACTTCCAACGATATGCTATACATGCTATCGGATGATTCCCGTTATTTTTACTTTGCCTCAGACCGGGCCGCGCCTGAAGATTCCTTGGTCTTATACAAAGCTGCCTACGAAAGTTCTCCCGTTAAAGTGCGTCCCGCTTCTGTTGCCGAGTTGAGGGAAATCGCATCCCTGCCTTTGTCTGTCGGGGAAAAAGAAATGTCCCTGAAAAACCACGACCAGGAGGTCTTCCCGGCCCGGGACACCGTACACGCTAAAGACGATGGACGTGCTGTTCCCGACTCGGTCCTTCAAAAAACGCAACAAGCAACGCAACATTACGCGGAATTGGTCAAAACGGTCCGTGACCTGACCGCCCGGGTAAGAGAATATGAAAAGAAACTGGACAGCATGCGTGTTTTGTATCAATCCCTTTCACGTGAAGAAGACCGGCAAGGCGTAGCAAATAGTATACGGGAAGAAGAATTCAATATGATGGATCTGCAGGAAACCCTGCGTTACACCCGGCGCTCTGCAAGAGATATTGAAGATATGTTTCTGTCATACGGAGTTCTTCCTCCTTTGGCAGAACCTGCTGCCAATACGGTTACCATTTCAAAAGACACCACCGGCCCCAAACGTTTTCATCCTGAAAAACAACGTTATGTTTCCCTTCAAAACCATGTCTTTTTGGCTCCGGTCCCTGAAATTCCCGCTATTGACCTGACCTTCCGTATTGGAGAAAAATCGGAGATTGTGCCGTGGGAAAATGAACCAATGGGCCTTTATTACCGTATTCAGCTATTTACAGTAACCCGGACAGTTACCTTGGATCAATTGAAGGGTATCAGCCCTGTTTTTGAAGTTCCCGTGGGAAACCGCTATGTTTATTATGCCGGACAATTCTATTCTTACGAGGATGCTTTGAAAGCGTTGTCCACAATACGCAGACAGGGCATAAGAGGTGCTATTCCCGTGGCTTTTTTCCGGGGAGAATCCATTTCCGTACAGGAAGGGCGCAGGCGGGAAGCCGAAAACCGGACCGCTCCTGAAGGAACCGGAATATACCAGGTATTCCTGGGCAGCGGAGAGATTCCTTCCGGTTTGGTTTCACTGGTTGGCGAACTGTCAGACAAAGACATCATGAAGGTCGTAACCGAAACCCGCACCGATTATTTCATAGGACCGTTCAGCACCCTTTCCCAGGCCGAAAACCTTGTCTCGGCATTGAAGGAGAAAGGCTTTTCCGGAGTTGAAGTGCAACCCGTAACCAATTAAAAAATAAAAATATGGGATTAATTATCACCCTCATTGTCATTGGCCTTCTGTTGTTGATCGCCGAGATGATTGTAATTCCCGGATTCGGCATTGCCGGCATTCTGGGCCTGGCCAGTTTCATTGGAGCTATTGTGCTGGCATTTACACAATTCGGCACCACCGTCGGATTTGTTGTTTTATTTGTATCCCTGATCGTTTGCGGCATATTGATCTTCCTTGTCCTTCGTTCCAAAACCTGGCGCAAGATTACCCTGAAACAGAATATCGAAGACAAAGCGCTCCAGTCTCCTGCCGAGAAAGGGATCACGGTAGGCATGGAAGGCGTTAGTCTGACACGTCTGAACCCATCCGGAAACGGCCGGTTTGGTGACGTCACGGTAGAAGTACGCTCCGCACAGGAACTCGTTCCTCCCAAAACCCCGATTAAAGTGGTCTATATCGAGGGATTGAGTATATTTGTATCTCCTATTGAAAACAATTAAAAAAAGAAAATATTATGTCAACTATTGGAGCAACGTTAATGTGGATAGCCATCGGGATTGTTGGTTTATTCGTTCTTTTATGGTTCTTCCCTATCACCCTGTGGTTTCAGGCCCTGATTTCCGGTGTTCGGATCAACCTGATACAGCTGGTGCTCATGAGGTGGAGAAAAGTACCCCCCAGCACCATTGTCATGGCAATGGTAACCGGCACAAAAGCCGGTCTGCATCTGGATGTAAACGCCCTGGAAGCCCATTACCTGGCCAAAGGAAACGTAGGCAAGGTGGTCAATGCCTTGATCTCTGCCGATAAAGCCAACATTCCGCTGGACTTCAAAATGGCCGCAGCCATTGACCTGGCTGGCCGCGATGTATTTGAAGCCGTACAAATGTCGGTTAACCCCAAAGTAATCAACACCCCACCCGTTTCTGCCGTAGCAAAAGACGGGATCCAGCTCATTGCCAAGGCCCGGGTTACTGTCCGTGCCAGCATTAAACAACTGGTTGGCGGTGCCGGAGAAGAAACCGTTCTGGCACGCGTGGGTGAAGGCATTGTCTCCAGCATCGGCTCTGCCGAAAGCCACAAAGCCGTTTTGGAAAACCCGGATTTCATCTCCAAGGTCGTACTTGAAAAGGGCCTTGACTCGGGAACCGCTTTCGAGATCCTTTCCATAGACATTGCCGATATTGACGTTGGCAAGAACATCGGAGCCGTCCTGCAAATGGACCAGGCCAACGCCGATAAGAACATTGCCCAGGCCCGCGCCGAAGAACGTCGTGCCATGGCCGTTGCCGAGGAACAGGAAATGAAAGCCAAAGCCCAGGAAGCCCGTGCCAAAGTCATTCTTGCCGAGGCCGAGATACCCCTGGCCATGGCCGAAGCATTCCGCAAAGGCAACCTCGGCATCATGGATTACTACCGCATGAAGAACATCCAGGCCGATACCGACATGCGCGAGCAGATTGCAAAATAAAATAAATTATATACCTTTGCACTCCTTAAAAAGCAAAGGTTTGGTGAGGTGGGTGAGTGGCTGAAACCACCAGTTTGCTAAACTGACGTACTCGCAAGGGTACCGGGGGTTCGAATCCCCCCCTCACCGCCAAAGAAAAAACTAGCCAAGCTGCCTGCGGCAGCATAAGCAAAAAATAAGAAAACCGCTTTCAAGCTTGCTTGAGCGGTTTTTTATTTTTTTTGCTTTTCCCCTTCTGGGATTGGCTTGTTTTTTCTTTGGAACTCCCCCCATTTGGGGAACGCCGAACGAAGTGAAGGCAATCCCCCATTTGGTGCGTCTCAAATGGAGACTGGTGCGCCAAATTTTCAGCACACTAATATAAGGTGCTACAAATC
>JAAYYL010000020.1 GCA_012515395.1 Bacteroidales bacterium | reverse complement strand
GATCCGGAAAAGATAAGGGAAGTTCATGTTTGCAGGAAGTTTCCTGACGTTTTTCCAGCGATAATGCAGCATCCATGATTGCCTGATATCCGGTGCAACGGCAGAGATTTCCGGATAAAGAACGCTGAATTTCTTCCCGATTAAAAGGAAGATGGTTCTTTACGTGAATATATGTAGAAAGAACCATTCCGGGGGAACAAAAACCGCACTGACTGGCTCTTTCACGTAAGAAGGCATCTTTGATGGCGTGCGTATCGATGTATTGATCCTGAGCTTCAATGGTAAAAAGATGTTTCCCGTGCAATTGGGGAAGGCGCATAAGACATGAATCTGCGGAAAAGCGCTTTTCCCTGCCGGAAACAATGTCCTTGCAGGCCAGAATGACGGTGCAGGCGCCACAGTCTCCCCTGCCGCACATTTCCTTTGTTCCGGTAAGTTTTTCATACATGCGCAGGTAATGTAAAACAGAACAGGAAAGAGGAGGGCTGTTGCCGGCGGAAAAATCAATTTCCCGCGGGGTGCCGTTCAGGTAAAAACGCAGCATATCCATAAGATCATTTTTCTATTCGAAGATCTTGCAAATAGTAAGTCAGGGGCTGGTTCCTGTTGTCAAACAGGACTTTTACCGCCACCACGGGCTGCCCGGGAACAAAACGGCATCCTCCGTTTTCCCAAAGACAGTCTGCTTTTTTGAAATGAACTCCGTCGGTGGAATATTCAACATGTGCAAAATCAACAATATCAATATCCACTCGTGGCAAACCGGTTTGGACAGTTATCCCCGGAGACAGAACGGGCTTTTCAAATGTGAAGAGCAAATAATGTTCTTCGTTTAAAGGCCCAAAACAGCTTACGTAAGAGGCCGGATTATTATCTCCCAAAAGAGACAATGGCGTTCTCGAATGTGTTTCCACGTTCCCGGTGACCTGTGTTGCCGGTTTCTGATAGCGGTCGTATGGCAGGTTGGCCATGGTAACTTCACTGCGGATGTCATCCCTGAAAAAGGCGGCAAAACGATACGGTTCCGGTTTGTCTGTCTTTAGCGGACCGTTATATAACCGGGATTTGGGACCGGGCCGGGTTCCGTCACAAGTATAGCGAATGACCATCCACGGATATTGGTGCGTTACACAGATGTATCCGTTTACATAATCAGCCTGAGGAGGTGCTATCCTGAAACGAATTCCCATAAAATAAAGCCGGTCAAAATGCGTTTGGCCGAGACGGATGTTGAAATCATCCCAGTCTTTATTTTCACGGGGGCTCCATGCCACCTCGGCAAGTGCGCACAGGCGCGGATATACCTGGTATTCGGCTATGTTGGGGGGCATGTTCATCAATTCAGACCACAAGCCGCCCTGAACCCCCAAGACCAAACGGGCTTCTTCCCGGGTCAATCCGGCTGTTTCTACCGGATCGAAGGAATACACCTTGTCGGTATCAAAAATTGCGGCCCAGGTCATGCCCCGTTCCTGTGGCGTATGCTTCATATCAAGATAGCAATACTCGGCAGGCTGGGCAATTACGCGGTATCCGGCAGCGGTTGCTTCTTTGATCTTTTCCGCGCTTTGCCAGGCATGAACCACTGTCTTTTCCCTGTCCAGCTCCCCACCCTCCATGATCTCGTTCCATCCGACCAGTGTTTTGCCGAATTTATTGAGGATCTGCTGCATGCGTTGCACAAAATAAGACTGCATTTCAATGGGATCCTTCATATCATGTTCTTCCATGAAGGCTTTGCAACGGGTACAACTGGCCCACTGGCTGGTGACTACCTCGTCACCGCCAACGTGAAAGTATTGAGAAGGAAACAATTGAACCATTTCCCGGACAATATCTTCAAGCATTTGATAATTTTTTTCATAGGAAGCACACCAGACGTTGTTGCTGACTCCCTGTATGCTCAGTTCCACTTCTCCGGTAAGGTCACAAAGGATATTGGGATAACTGGCAATGGCGGCCTTGGAATGCCCCGGAAGATCAATTTCCGGGATAATCTCAATGTGACGTGCCGCTGCATAAGCGACGATTTCACGAATATCTTCCTGTGTATAGAAACCCCCGTATCTTTGACCGGCATGTCCGTAAGTGGTGGGAAGGACTTCTCCGGGTCCCCTCCACGCTCCTTTATCGGTTAGAAAAGGATATTTTTTGATCTCAATGCGCCACCCGGTATCGTCTGCAAGGTGCCAGTGAAACCGATTCAGTTTGTGAACGGCCATCCGGTCAATGAAACGCTTGATGTATTCGACGGTGTAAAACTGGCGGCTTACATCCAGCATCATGCCCCTGTGTCGGTAAGCGGGATAATCTTTAACAAGGATACAGGGAATATCTGCCGTAAGGGAAGGTGTATACTGATCCGGTTTATAGACGGGTTGATAAACATACGGGGGCAATAACTGCAACAGGGTTTGTATGGCATAAAAAAACCCGGCATCATCCCCGGCGCTTATTTCAATCATATGATTGTCAACCGAAAGTGTATACCCTTCTGACGGCAAGGACCTGTTGAGTGAAAAAAGTATGGCGTTTGCATCCGGTCGGCTTTTTGAAAAAGCAGGATCAATGCCCATAGAGGGTTGCACGGTTTCTGCAAAATACAAAGCCGCACCTTTTGCCATAGCAGCCTCTTTGGAAAGGAAAAATTGCGTTTGGTCGTTAAGTGTAAAAAACCCTTCCCCGGGTTCCATGCTTACAGGTAAGGGAATCAGGTGCACCAGGGAGGTCATGATAATAGCAAATAAAGTGGTCATAAATAAATAGTTACATATTCAAATTTCCCAGGAATGATATGGGTTCCCGGGTACTGCTGTTAATAGATAAGGTTGCCATTCCGCTGTATGTGATCTTCAAGTAAAACGTGATGTTCTCGTTCGTTTGGGTTTTTGCGGAAAAGGTTAGAGAATACCCCTTTTTTGTGTCTTTTTCCGTTTTCACATCAACTTCCTGGTCAATGAGTTCAATAGCCAGTTTAGTCGGGTCCATGGGAGCGGTATAAGACCTCCCGAAATAGGGCAGGTATGTGGATACCCGCTTGTTATCAAATTTCATTTCATAATCGGGGGACAAGGTCCGGGACATTCCCCTGGCCGGATTGGCGCGATCAAAAGATACTACAAACGTTCCGCTCTCTACAAGGTTACAGACCTGTTCTTCCAGAGCGGCCTTGCGGGCTGCTTTTTCTTCCTTGTGTGTCTGGGCTGCCAGATTTCCCGGAACAAGGAACAGCATAACCAATGATAAAAAAACCAGACGTTTCATATTATTCGGGATATATTAAATAATTCTTTCTTTTTGTTTTGAAGGCTTCCAGATCTTCCTGCCAGTATTCGGCAATAAAGGCGGCATCCTTGCCCCGGAGTATCATTTCCCGTACATAATCCACCCCCACAAGGGTGTCAAAGTAATTGGTGAAAAAAGCATCACCTATTCCCGTGTTTT
>JAAYYL010000019.1 GCA_012515395.1 Bacteroidales bacterium | reverse complement strand
GATCCGGAAAAGATAAGGGAAGTTCATGTTTGCAGGAAGTTTCCTGACGTTTTTCCAGCGATAATGCAGCATCCATGATTGCCTGATATCCGGTGCAACGGCAGAGATTTCCGGATAAAGAACGCTGGATGTCTTCCCTTTTAAAAGGAAGTTGGTTCTTAACGTGAATATAGGTGGAAAGCACCATTCCCGGAGAACAGAAACCGCATTGACTGGCCCGTTCCATTAAAAAAGCTTCTTTTACCGGTCCTGTATCCAGGTATTGATCAGGGGCTTCTATGGTCAGCAGGTGCTTCCCGTGCAATTGAGGCAGGGGCATCAGGCAGGAATCCACGGAAACCCTTTTTTCCCGGCCGGAAACAGCGTCTTTACAGGCCACAATAACAGTGCAGGCCCCGCAATCTCCCCTGCCGCATACTTCCTTGGTTCCGGTAAGTTTTTCATACGTACGCAGGTAATGTAAAACCGAACAGGAAAGAGGCGGACTGTCTTTGGCGGAAAATTCAATTTCCCGGAGATCACCGTTTAGGTAAAAACGCAGAATGTCCATAGGCTCATTTTTCTATACGAAGATCTTGTAAATAATAAGTCAGGGGTTGGTTCCGGTTGTCAAACAGGATTTTTACAGCCATTACAGGCTGCTCCGGAATAAAACGGCAACCTCCGTTTTCCCAAAGGCAGGCGGCTTTCGTAAAATGAACCCCGTCAACGGAATACTCTACTTGAGCAAAATCAACAATATCAATATCTACCCGCGGCAGGCCGGTTTGCACCGTGATACCCGGGGTTGTTACCGGCTCTTCAAATGCGAACAGTAAATACTGATCTTCTTTCAAAGGACCAAAACAGTTAACATAAGTAGCGAAATTATTGTCTCCTAAAAGGGACAAAGGTGTACGAGGATGTGTTTCCACATTCCCGGTAACACGTGTTACCGGTTTCTGGTAACGGTCATAAGGCAGGTTTGCCAGGGTAACCTGGCTGCGGATATCGTCCCTGAAAAATGCTGCAAAACGGTAAGGTTCAGGACGGTCTGTTTTAATAGGACCATTGTATAGAGGAGATCCGGGACCGGGAAGGGATCCGTCACACGTATAGCGTATAACCATCCACGGGTACTGGTGCGTAACACACAGGTATCCGTTTACGTAATCAGCCTTGGGGGGTGCTATCCTAAAACGAATACCCATAAAATAAAGCCGGTCAAAATGCGTTCGACTGAGCCGGTTGTTAAAATCGTCCCAGTCTTTATTTTCGCGGGGACTCCAGGCCACCTCGGCAAGAGCACACAAGCGCGGGTATACCTGGTATTCGGCAATATTGGAAGGCATGTTCATCAATTCAGACCACAAACCGCCCTGGACACCCAGGACCCTGGAAGCTTCTGCCTGGTTCAACCCTGCTGTTTCAACGGGATCAAAGGAATAAACTTTATCCACATCAAAAATCGCAGCCCAGGTCATACCCCGTTCCTGCGGTGTGTGTTTCATATCCAGGTAGCAATACTGGGCCGGCTGGGCGATCACCCGGTATCCGGCAGCGGTGGCTTCCTTGATCTTTTCCGCACTTTGCCAGGCGTGAACAACCGTCTTTTCCCTGTCAAGTTCTCCTCCTTCCATAATTTCGTTCCAACCTACCAACGTTTTATCGAATTTGTTGAGGATCTGCTGCATGCGTTGAACGAAATAGGACTGCATTTCTATAGGGTCTTCCATATTGTGTTCATGCATGAAAGCCTTGCAACGGGTACAGCTGGCCCATTGGCTGGTAACCACTTCGTCACCGCCAACGTGAAAATACCGGGAAGGAAACAGCCGGACCATTTCCCGGACTATGTCTTCAAGCATTTGGTAATTTTTCTCGTAGGAAGCACACCAGACGTTGTTGCTGACTCCCTGGATGCTCAGTTCCACTTCCCCGGTCAGATCGCAAAGGATATCGGGGTAACTGGCTATGGCGGCCTTGGAATGCCCCGGAAGATCAATTTCCGGGATTATCTCTACATGACGTGCTGCTGCATAAGAGACGATTTCACGAATATCTTCCTGTGTATAGAAACCGCCGTATCTTTGACCGGCATGTCCGTAAGTGGTGGGCAGGACTTCTCCGGGTCCCCTCCAGGCTCCTTTCTCGGTTAGAAAGGGGTATTTTTTGATCTCAATGCGCCATCCCGTATCGTCTGCCAGGTGCCAGTGAAAGCGGTTCAGTTTGTGAACGGCCATCCTGTCAATAAAACGTTTAATGTATTCTACAGTGTAAAACTGGCGGCTCACATCCAGCATCATTCCTCTGTGTTCAAAAGCGGGATAATCCTTGATCGTCAGACCGGGAATATCTGCTGTCAGGGAAGGTGTGTACTGATCTGGCTTGTATACCGGTTGATAAACATAAGGGGGCAACAATTGCAATAATGTCTGTACGCCATAGAAAAAACCGGCATCATCCCCTGCGCATATTTCAATAAACCGATTGGTTACGGAAAGCGTATACCCTTCTGCAGGTAAGGTTTTATCCAATGAAAAGAGAATGGCATTTTCCAGGGGCCGACTTTTTGAAAAAGCAGGATTAATGCCCATGGACGGCTTTACGGTTTCCGAAAAATATAAAGCCGCTCCCCCCGCCATGGAAGCTTCCCTGGTAAGGAACAATTGTGTTTGGTTATTCAGGGTAAAAAAACCTTCCCCGGGCTCCAGGCTTACCGGTGCGGGAATAAGATGAACCAGGGAGGTCATGATAATAGCAAATAAAGTAGTCATAAACAAATAGTTACATATTCAAATTTCCCAGGAAAGAGATGGGTTCCCGGGTACTGCTGTTAATAGATAGGGTTGCCATTCCGCTGTATGTGATCTTTAAGTAAAACGTGATGTTTTCGTTCGTTTGGGTTTTTGCGGAAAAGGTTAAGGAATACCCCTTTTTTGTGTCTTTTTCCGTTTTCACATCAACTTCCTGGTCAATGAGTTCAATAGCCAGTTTTGTCGGGTCCATGGGAGCGGTGTGCGACCTTCCAAAATAGGGCAGGTATGTAGTTACCCGGTCGTTTTCAAATTTCATTTCATAATCCGGGGACAAGGTCCTTGACATTCCCCGTGCCGGGTTGGCGCGATCAAAAGAAATGGCAAATGTACCGCTTTCAACAAGGTCGCAGACCTGTTGTTCCAGGGCTGCTTTACGGGCGGCTTTTTCTTCCTTGCGTGTCTGGGCTGACACACTTCCCGGAGCAAGGAAAAGCATAACCAATGATAAAAGTACCAGACGCTTCATATTATTCGGGATATATTAGATAATTAGTACGTTTTGCCTTAAAAGCTTCCAGTTCTTCCTGCCAGTATTCGGCAATAAAGGCGGCATCCTTGCCCCGGAGTATCATTTCCCGTACATAATCCACCCCCACAAGGGTGTCAAAGTAATTGGTGAAAAAAGCATCACCTATTCCCGTGTTTT
>JAAYYL010000018.1 GCA_012515395.1 Bacteroidales bacterium | reverse complement strand
TTGTTCCATGTATTAAAACCAAGGGGACCGTGAATTTCCGTCATACCTTCGCTGACTCCCCATTCAGCCACCGTGTTTATCAGTGCCTTTGCCACTTCAAAATCTTCTATGACGTCAAACCATCCGAACCGGACCCGTTTGTTATTGTACAGATCGTTGGCACGGGGGTTAATGATCCCTACGACTCTTCCTACAATAGTATCTTCGGAATCACAGGCGATCCAGATTTTCCGTTTGCAGTAAGCCAGGCTTGGAGAATCAAGTATATTGCTTATTTCATCGGTAAGCAAAGTCGGTACGTATTGTGGATGACCTTTATAAAGTTTCAGAGGGAAACGTGCAAAGCGCTTCATTTCCTTTCTCGTGGATATTTCCCTGATCTCAAATTTCATTATTGTGTTTTTTACTGTTTACAAATGTACGAATTTCCAACAGATCACAGATGGCGGTCTGTGCGCAAACGCATCCGAACACAGCCGGAAGGTAAGAAATGGTACCAACCTGTGATTTTTTGTTTTTCCCCTCGTAAGGAATGATGGCCTGCTCATTAGGCGTCTCAACTGAAAACACGGCTTTAAAGCCTTTTCTTACGCCAAGTTTACGTAATCGTTTCCTTAACATAAAGGCCAAAGGACAATTGTAGCTTTTTGAAATATCATCCACCCTTACAGCCGTGGCATCCATCCTGGCTCCGGCCCCCATGGCACTGACCAGCGGTATTTTGTGTTCCATCATGTAACAGATCAAGGCTATCTTAGGCGACAGGGTGTCAATGGCATCCACCGCATAATCCGGTCTCAGGCCGGACAGAAGCGTGGGAATGGATTCCAGATCAAGGTATTCATTGATCAAAGTCAGCCTGATTTCCGGATTGATCTGCAACAACCTTTCTTCCATGACCTTGGTTTTCAATCGCCCTTCAGTGACTGTCAGTGCGGGCAACTGGCGGTTGCGGTTGGTATGGGTGATCACATCGTTGTCTATGAGTATAAGATGACCGGTCCCGGCACGTGCAAGCATTTCGGCAGCATAAGACCCCACACCGCCCAGACCGGCCACCATCACCGTACTTTCGTGAAGGGTTTGAAGTCCGTCTTTCCCTATCAGCCACTCAGAACGACTCAGCCAGTGCTCCATTACTTACTTTTTGTATGTTTTTTGGCTTCTTCCCAGATTTCATCCATTTGCTGTAATGTCATTTCTTTCAGAGAGCGGCCCTGCTTTATTGTTTTATCTTCCAGGTAGTTGAAACGGGATATGAATGTTTTATTGGTGCGTTCCAGGGCATTTTCGGGATTAATACCATACAGACGGGCGGCATTTACCAAGGCAAACAAAAGGTCTCCGAACTCGGCTTCCATCCTGTCCTGATCTCCGTTCTTCCATTCCGTGCGGAATTCAGAAATTTCTTCGTCTACTTTATCCCACACCTGCTCTCTTTCTTCCCAATCAAAACCCATTGCCCTGGCCTTGTCCTGAATCCTGAAAGATTTAATAAGAGCGGGCAAACCGGCGGGAACCCCGGAAAGAACCGATTTATTGCCGTTTTTTTCCCTGGTTTTTAAATGTTCCCAATTCTGAATGACTTTATCTGCATTTCCGGCTTTCACGTCTCCGAAAACATGGGGGTGACGGTATATCAGTTTATCTGAAAGTTGTGAAATAACATCCCCCATATCAAACACCTCTTGTTCCTGCCCGATTTTTGCATAAAAAACAATATGTAAGAGAATGTCTCCCAATTCTTTGGAGATTTCCTGCAAATCATTTTTCAGGATGGCTTCGCTTAGTTCATAGGTTTCTTCTATCGTTAGTGTACGTAGGGTTTCCAACGTCTGCTCCCTGTCCCACGGACATTCTTCCCGCAACCGGTCCATAATATCCAGGAGTTTCCCGAACCGGTTTAAAACTTCTTCTCTGTTCGTATTCATTTATTAAATTGTATTTGTATTTCATCATACAGGCCTATGTTTTCCAGGGACGATAAATTCCCTAAAAAAACGGCCAATTCCAGCAATCCGGCACTGTTGAACAAGGCAAGCAGTTCGCCCGGCCGCACACCTGAATATCCTTCAGATATTTT
>JAAYYL010000017.1 GCA_012515395.1 Bacteroidales bacterium | reverse complement strand
AGCGGCGGACCGGGTTCTTATACCGGTTTGCGGGTGGGGGTATCCACGGCAAAAGGATTGTGTTTTGCTTCTTCCCTTCCTATGATCGCGGTAAGTTCTCTGGAGTTGATCGCACAATTGACCGTGGATAATGATCACGGAGATCTGCCTTACCGCATTTTTCCCATGATAGATGCCCGCAGAATGGAAGTCTATACGGCACCCTATTCCATTGTAGAAACAGGAGATCTTGGAAAAATGGCAAACTGTCAGGGACCTGTTGTTGCATTAGAAGTGACGGAAGAAAGCTTTAGGGAAGCCCTTGATGCCGGTCCCGTTGTATTTTCAGGAGACGGAGCCATGAAATGCCGCGATGTCATTGTGCACGCTAACGCTCGTTTTTTACCGGTAAGTTCCCACGCAGACGGGATGGCAAAAGCCGCCCTGAAAGCTTTCCGGGATCAAAAATTTGAAGATGTAGCTTATTACACGCCTTTTTACCTGAAAGAATTCCGGGCAATCCGTCCTAAAACAGAGTTTTAACTTCCCGTATCACTTCCTGCACATTGCTAAGTCTTTGACGGATATTGCCTTCCTTGTCAATGATAAAAAACGTCGGGATTTCGACCACATTGTATGTTGTCACTGCAGGTGAATAAATTCCCAAACCGTCGCATACACTGATCCAGGGCAAATCCTGATCCCTGATACCGGTTGCCCAGGCAGTTTTATCGGTATCCAGACCCACCTGGTAGATTTCCAGGCCCCGGGGAGAATACCTGTTGTACATTTCCTGCAATTCGCGGTTGTCCAGTCTCATGTCAACATTGGAAGAATGCCAGAAAGACAGTATTATGGTTTTCCCTTTCAAAGAAGATAAACAAACATCCTGCCCATCGAGCCCGGGCAAACAGATATTCGGAAAATCAGTAACCTCGGCATTCAAAAAGGCGTCTTCCATTTGCATTGCCTTCTGCATGCTTTCGTATCGGTCCCTTATGGCGTTAACATAGGGTGAAAGCGGGTAATCTACCGACAACGAATCGTAAACACGTTGCAATAAGGCAGCGTCCCGGGTATCTGAAAAGATAAATACCTGACGAGGTAATGACTGAAAAACCACTGAAGTATTTACAAAAGACCGGGGATGTTCATACAGGAACCGTATGGTTTCCTGTTTGTATTTTACAAAAAGACGTCCCAGCTCAAGGCTTAGTGCTTCCTTTTCTTTTTCCGGAGCATTTTCGTAATGTGTATAAAGGGAATCGAATTTTATGGCAGCGGTTTTCAGGTTTTCATTCACTTCCTGCAGCAGAAGTGATTCGGGCGACCCTTCCAGTTTCAGGATTCTTCCGTCCCGGGTGACTTCAAGATCCACATCAACACCGTTTTGCAGGATAAGCCATGCAATTTTCTTATTACCTGCATAGAGGTAATAGTATCCGGGCATATCGTTGCCCGGATCAAAACGATAGCTGAAACTGCCATCCTCCCGAACCGTAAGGGTATCCAAAACGGTTTCCGAAGTAAAATCAAGGCGTTTGAGAACAAGGGATTCTTCCTGTTGAAAGTCCTTGACAATACCTTTGATCTGTGTCTGGTTGCCTTTGTTGCATGATGTAATCAGCAACGCTCCCAAAAGGGCGGTTGCTATAATAGATTTAAAATATTTCATGGTGGTGTTATTCGAATTTTGCTGCAATGGCACGGCAAATACGCTCCATTTCCTCTTCCGGAACAGAACATACGGGATTGCTCAGGTTCATGTCTTTTTCTGATTGCATGGGAATCAGATGTATATGTGCATGAGGAACTTCCAGGCCAAGCACACCTACTCCTACCCTTTTGCACGGAATGGCCCGGGCGATGGCATGGGCTACCCGTTGGGCAAACCGGAACAAGTCTCCCAGCTGGTCGGGATCCAGGTCAAATATGTAATCTGTTTCCTGTTTGGGCACAACCAATGTGTGTCCCGGCTTTTTGGGGTTGATGTCCAGAAATGCATAGAATCGGTCGTCTTCCGCGACTTTGTAGGAAGGAATTTCTCCGGCAATGATTCGTGAAAATATACTGGCCATATCAGAGGGATATTTCTAGAACTTCAAACTCAATGATCCCGGAAGGAGTCTGGACCTGGGCAATTTCTCCTTTCTTTTTACCCAGCAAGCCTTTTCCTATAGGAGATGAAACAGCCAGTTTCCGCTCTTCCAGGTTGGCTTCACTTTCACCTACCAATGTAACTTCAAGTATGGATTTGTCTTTCAAATTGCGAATCTTCACTTTGTTCATGATCTGCACTGTATGCGTATTGAGTCGGGACTCATCCACCACCCTGGCATTTGCTATCAGGTTTTGCAATTTGGAAATCTTCAGTTCCAACAAGCCCTGAGCGTCCTTAGCAGCATCATACTCGGCATTTTCAGACAAGTCGCCCTTATCCCGGGCTTCAGCTATGGCACGGGCAGCTGCTTCACGTTCTACGGAAGTCAGACGGTGCAATTCTTCTTTTAATTTCTCAAGACCTTCGGCCGTGAGATAATGAGTCTTGGTCATAAAATTCTTAATTAATTAAAGCAGAAGAAGAATCCTGCATGTGCAGGACTCTTCTTAATGACAAATATAATACTTCTTTATGAATCAACCAAATTCGTCGAATTTTGGCTTCAGGATCTCTGAATAAAGTACGGCTTCTTTGGCATTGAATCCGTATTTTGCCGTATCCGGTGCGGATTTTTTCTCAATATACTGGTCGTATATCGCATCCGGGGAAGTGGCAGGTGCGGCTTCTTCGGGCAAAACGTTGCCGTCTATGGTGGGCACGGATTCTTGCCAATCATCCGGATCACGCCTTACGGGCGGAACTGCCGTGGCATTCCTCTTCTTCTGCCGGGCGTTGATGATCCCAAAAGTTATGGCCAGTACGGTTAACAACAGGGTTACCAGGGTTTCGGAATTCATAGCAATGCTTTTTTGTCCTTTATGAGTTGTTCTTTCAGTGCATCCAGTGTAGGAAATGCAATTTCCTGCCTGTGGTGTTTCAGTACCCGGACCGTAATGTCCAGTCCGTATATGTCATCATCAAACCCAAAGATATGGGTTTCAATGGTATGTTCCAAATTATTGGCCACAGTGGGACGGAAGCCGATGTTCATCATGCCGTGGTACCATTGATCGTTCACCCGGGCCTCAACCTTGTATACACCGTTAGCCGGAACCTGTTTCAATGGTTCGTAAAGTTGCATGTTTGCCGTGGGGAAACCCAATGTTCTTCCAATACGGTTGCCTTCCACCACAACACCGTGTAAGCTATACGGGTAACCCAGCCACCGGTTGGCGGATTCCATATTCCCGGATGAAATCGCAGCCCGGATTTTCGTTGAACTGATATGTTCCCTTTCAGAAGTAACAAATTCGGGAACCCTTATGACCCGCAATCCCATCTGATTTGCCTGAAGATCCATTTTTGATGGATCGTATACCCCGTCACAACCCAGTCTGTGGTTGTATCCGGCAACAAGTATTTTCACTCCGTAATGATCCAACAGGTAGTCTCTGAAAAAAGAGCCGGCAGGAATGGCCGAAAAATCCCGGGTAAAGGGAATGATCTGAAAATCATCCACTCCTATGTCCAGGATCATTTTCTTCTTCTCCTCCAGGGTAGTCAGCAAACGGAAGCGTTGGGCGTCCTGCTGCAAAACGGCCCTTGGATGGGGCCAGAAGGTTACCACAAGGCTCTTGCCTCCCTTTTGCCGCGCCGTTTCAACCAACGCAGACAAAACGGCTTTGTGTCCCAGGTGGACCCCGTCAAAGAAACCTGTTGCCGCTACAACCATTTTACTAAAGCAAAATCCTGCCTGTGAGGCATTTTGGGATTATTGGCATAGATACGGGAAGCGATGTAATAAGAACCGGCGGATTGAGGGACCAGTTTGCATACATATACGGCTTCACCGTTATTGACTTCTTCCAAAGTGTACGGAATGATCTCGTCAATGATTATTTCTCCGTCTTTGCCCCGTGTGGTAATGACCATTTCTACACCAATATCTTCTGCGGAAAGTGCCCCCAGATAAATTTTCACACGGGATTCGCTTTCACTTCCCAATGTAAGAATGTCTTTACTGTCATTGGGATGCGTATAAGACAACACCTCGAGTGAAGCCCATTCCCGTTCCATTTTGCGTTTCCAGAAAGCCATTTCCCTTGCCTGGGCATAATTGTCTTTGATCGTTTGGGCCAATCTTTTTTGGAGCGGCCTGTAAAATTTCACTTCGTAATCTTCCATCATGCGATTGGTCGTGTAATTTCCGGCTACGTAAGCGACAGTGTTTTTAATGTGCCGGATCCAATCCACGGGGATTCCTTCTTTATTCCGTTTATAGAACAAAGGAACAATCTCGTTTTCCAGCATATTGTAAATGATAGCGGCATCCATTTCGTCCTGGTATTCCTGGTTTTCATAAGTCCTTTCCTCGGACAGGGCCCAGCCGGCTCCCGGCCGGTATCCTTCCACCCACCATCCGTCCAGAACGCTGAAATGCATGACACCGTTCAAAGAAGCCTTTTCTCCGCTTGTACCGGAGGCTTCCAAAGGACGGGTAGGCGTATTCATCCATACATCCACTCCCTGTACCAGGCGTTTGGCCATTTCCATGTTGTAATTGGGCAGAAAAAGTACTTTTCCCATAAAACGGGGCATTCGGGAGACTTCAACAATTCGTTTAATGAGGTCCTGACCGGCTTTGTCGTGTGGGTGTGCTTTTCCTGCAAAAAGGAACTGTACCGGACGTTTGGGATTGTTTACCAGTGCGTCCAGACGATCCAGGTTGGTAAACAACAGATGTGCCCTTTTATAGGTGGCAAAGCGACGGGCAAAACCTATTGTGAGAATGTCTTTGCTCAGCGCGGCCCGAATAGAGACCACGTCCCGGGGAGAATAAAACTCAGGGGCCTTTTCCGTGCTCGACAACGCAGCTATGATCCTGTCCATAAGCTTAGCTCTAAGCTTATTGCGAACTTCCCAGACATCATTGTCACTGACGTTTACAAATTCCTTGAAGCAGTCTCTGTCATAATGATGGGTACCGAAGTCCGGGCCGAAAACCCGGGAATGGACCTGCTTCCATTCAGACGCAGTCCACGTATGGTAATGCACCCCGTTGGTTACATAATCCACATGGGATTCCTGAGGAAGGTATCCGGGCCAAAGGGGATTGAGTATCTCCCTGCTTACATGACCGTGCAGCTTGCTTACTCCGTTGATCTCCTGGGACAGGTTGGCCGCAAGGAAACTCATGGAGAATTTCTCATGTACTTCGCAGGCAACAGATTTGCCCAATGACATAAGGGTTTCCCAGGATGTTTTGAGCCTGTCCGGGTAATGAGAAAAGTAGGGACGCAACATGTCCTCGGTAAAGGCATCGTGTCCGGCAGGAACCGGTGTATGCGTGGTAAAGAGCGATGATGCCCTTACCACTTCCCTGGCCTCTTCAAAAGACAGATTTTCTTCAACCACATACTCACGGATACGTTCCAGCCCGGTAAAAGCAGCGTGTCCTTCATTGCAGTGATAAATGTCTGCATCTATCCCCAAAGCACGCAGTGCCCGTATACCTCCAACTCCCAGAAGCAATTCCTGTTTGAGCCTGTTTTCCCAGTCTCCTCCATAGAGTTGGTGGGTGATGGGACGGTCTTCGGGCAGGTTGTCTTCAAAATCGGTATCCAGCAGATACAGCGATGTTTTGCCAATGTCTACACGCCAAATCCTTGCATAAACATTCCTTCCGGGAAATGCGATGCTTATGGTTGTCCAGTTGTCCCGGCTGTCCCTAACCGGAATTACAGGTATTTTCTGAAAATCTATCACTTCCCTGTCGCTGACCTGATCTCCCTGTGCCGAGAGGAATTGACGGAAATAACCGTACCGGTATAACAGTCCCACGCCGGTAATGGGAACGGCCTTGTCTGAAGATTCTTTCAGGTAATCCCCGGCCAAAATACCCAGACCACCGGAATAGATCTTCAAGGTCCAGTCCAGACCGTATTCCATGCTGAAATAAGCAATCCGGGGCCCTTTCATTTCCTTCCGGGAGTTCATATATTCATTAAAACGTTTTTCTACGCTGTCCAACTGCTCCAGGAACACTTTGTTTTTTTCCAGGGCTTTGTATTTCTTATAGGAAATTTTATCAAGTAATACGATGGGATTTTTTTCCACCTTGCGCCATAGTTCGGGATCGATCCCGGAAAAAAGCTTTCGGGCATCCTGATTCCACGACCACCACAGATTTCTGGACAACACTTCCAAAAAGAGCAGCCTTTGCGGCAGCTGTTTCTGGATGGTCACAGGCGACCAGGTAGGTGCGGATCTGAGTATATCCCTGTGCAAAGTGGAACATTCATCTCTCTTGACAGGAAAAGCGCCCATGTTCTCCACAATTTTTTCAAGTGCAATGGCATAGGCTTTTCTGTAATATTTCAGCTGGTTGTCCCATAAGGCGATCGTAGAAACATCCCTTGCGTTTTCTTTGATTTTTTCTGCTTCCTGCGGAGTTAAAAGACTCATCTTCCTTACAACAGCCGCTACATCCCTGACAACAGATTCGTGGTTGTTGTCGTCGCGGTGAATGATCTCAATGGAAGGATGTTCCTGCTTGTACATCTTGTCAACCCACAGGCCAAAGCCTGCCAGGGATGTTGTAACGGTAGGCACACGGAAGGCAAGGCTTTCCAGAGGAGTATATCCCCATGGCTCGTAATAAGACGGGAATATGGAAAGGTCCAGACCTATAAGCAATTCATAATAAGTCTTATTAATCAGTCCGTCATCCCCGTTAAGGTAACTGGGAATAAAAAACACTTTGACATGGTTTTTTTCCGAGTTCCATAAATTCTGCTCCCGCAAGACATTGAGTACCGGATCGTATTCCGGCTCATTCAGAATATGAGTGGTAAACGGATCGTCAAAATTTTTCCTGGGGCCTTTATGGTAAGCCGGAATCATAAGAAAGGCCAGGATCTCGCGGTCAACGGATCCCCGCTCCCTGTCCAGCATTGCCAAGGCTTCCAGAAAAACATCTATCCCTTTGTTTTTGTATTCATAGCGACCGCTGATTCCTACCAGAAAGGCATTCGGGTCTACATCCCGGTGCAACATGCGTGAGGCCGTCTCCAGCAACTTTTGCCTACCCTGTTGACGGGTTTCTTCAAATACGTCCTCTTTGGGAGTTATGCTGTTTTCAAATCCGTTGGGAGTTACAATATCCACTTTCTTTTCCAAAAAATGGAGGCACTCCCGGGCAGTGATGTCACTGACAGTAGTAAAGGCATCTGCGTTGGAAGCGGCTGTCTTTTCCAGCGAATGTTTGGCAATTATGTTGTATTCACGGGCCTTTTCAGCCGGATTGTACATTTCCATGTTATTGTACAGGGGCAGCATGTTGCCGGCAATGGAACGACCCACAACAGTGGCATGTGTGGTAAAGGCAGTGGCAACCGGAATCTTCACGGATTTCAGGTACAACAGGCCCATTCCGGTCATCCACTCGTGGAACTGTGCCACACTTTTGTGATGGGGAGCCAGGTTAAAGCGCACAAAACTCTCTATGACGATCCCGGATGCATACCCGAACAATGCGGGTTCAATGTAATCCCACTGTCCACTGATCGAATCCAGTTTGTATTTTTTCCAGAACTCGGTAAAGATTTCGTCTTTTCTTGATATATACGATGAGAAATCTACCAGTACGGCTATGGGATTTCCCGGAACATTCCAGCGTCCCACCCTTATCCTGAGCCCTTCCTGTGCGGCACGGTCTCTCCATGAACGCAATAACCGGGGATCTTCCAGGAACTCGGGATTTTGTTTTGTTTCCCTCCAGACATCAGGGCCTATGAGAATATGCCTGTTTTCCATCTCTTTTGACATATTCAACGCCTTGGTTGCAATTACGGTGTGGATTCCTCCAACCTTGTTGCAGACTTCCCAACTCACTTCAAACAAATAATCGGGACTAAGATTCAATTCACTCTTCATACTTTCTTTTTAGTAGTGCGCAGCGTAATGTCGCTCAGCACGTTCATATAATTAATAAATGCCTCGTACGGGGTATCGTAAGGATTGAAATATTTATGTACATCCCCGTCCGAAAAGAATTTGGTACACATATAATAAAAATGGTCACTTGCCTGCAGCCTGCGAAAATCACGCTGCAGTCTCTCATCGTTGCTTTCCCTGACCTGGTTCTCTATCTTGTATAAGTTTTCAAAAGCTTCTTTTTGCAGCTCATTTCCCAGCCAGGCGCTGATATCCCGTTCCTCATCTGCCCAGGAAATGGCATAAGGAACGTTCAGGGGAGCAATGGGCTGGTGTTTTGTTGCAGCTTGTGTAGGAGTAAGAATTTCAAGGTTGGAATGATTCAACACCATTCCAGGTAAAGCCTTCAGGAAGTCAAATATCCCGGAAGAAGCCTTCTGGTGTTCTCCAAAACTTTCATAATCCATAAAAATATTCAGGATATCGTCTTTTTCCAGTGTACCTGCTATCCAGGAAGCGTATTTTTCAGCCGTAAGCGGCCAGTCTCCCCAGTTTTTGTCTGAAAAACGGAAAGCGATGTCATCACTAAGCCTGAAATTTCTCAGAAGCAATTTCAATTTGGGATTCAGTGCGTTGACATAAAGATAATTCGGGCTTTTCCATCCCATTATATGACGCGCACCTTCTGTCAGCATGGTGCTGAACCCCATTCCGGATACCATTTCTCCGATGGTGTCCGAGTAGATCAGCTCGGTATTTCTGAATGCGGTCGGCTTTTGTCCGAAATATTTTTCCACTGCTTTCACATGCATGGTGGTCTGGTCCCGGAATTTTTTTGGAGAAATCAAAGATGACAGGGAATGGGAGTAAGTCTCGGCAAGAAATTCCACACAGCCGGTCTTTGCCAGCTCCCGGAAAGAATCCAGCGCCCGGGGAGCAAATTGCTCCATTTGTTCCAGGGCGATCCCGCTTACGGAAAAGGCGACCCGAAAGGCACCGTCGTATTTTTTTATCAAATCCAGCATCAGCCGGTTGGCCGGCACGTAGCAGCGGTCAGCCACCCGCGACATGATGGTCTTGTTGGCAAAATCATCAAAATAGTCGTGGTTCTTACCTATGTCAAAAAACCTGTATTGACGTAACCTGTAGGGTTGATGCACCTGAAAGTACAAGCAAAGTGTCTTTTTCATATTATTGGATTTTTGATTTTTCCCGGGTAACGGATTCGTAGATTTCCCTGACCTTCAGGGCGGCATTGTCCCACTTAAGAGCGTTGACTTCTTCCAGACCGCATCTCACTGTCATGGCAGAAAGGGCGGGCCAGGTAAGCAGCCCGTAAATGGCATCGGCCAGTGCATTCACATCCCAGAAATCTACTTTTATAGCGTGATGCAAGACCTCGGCCACTCCGGATTGTTTGGATATGATCGTTGGCACGTTGGCCCGCATGGCTTCCAATGGTGATATTCCGAATGGTTCAGAGACCGAAGGCATTACGTAGACATCCGAATATGCGAACATGTTCTTGACATCTTCACCCTTCAGGAAACCGGTAAAATGAAAATTCGGGGAGATTCCCAGTTTTGCCACACGACGGACAGCCCGGTTGAACATATCCCCGCTGCCAGCCATGACAAACCGTACGTTTTTGGTTTTCTGCAGCACTTTGTAGGCTGCTTCTATGAAATATTCAGGACCTTTCTGGAAAGTGATTCTTCCCAGGAACGTGACAATTTTTTCAGGTACGCCGCGTGTGATCTCCCGTTGCTCACGGGTACTGAAATCAACGGCATTGTGAACGGTTATCACCTTTTCAGGATCAATATGGTAACGGTTTATAATGGTGTTGCGCGTGAGATGACTCACGGCTATCACTTTGTCTGCCGCTTCCATACCTCTTTTTTCAAGGTCATAAACCTGCGTATTTATGTTTTCCCCTGAACGGTCAAATTCTGTGGCATGAACGTGTATGACCAATGGCTTTCCGGATACGCGTTTGGCAGCGATTCCGGCCATGTAGGTAAGCCAATCGTGCGCATGGATCACGTCAAATTGGTTTTGCCGGGCTATGGCGGCAGCTACCAGGGAATAGCGCATGACTTCTTCCATCAGGTTTTTCCCGTACTTACCGGAAAACTGGTATTTCTGTCCGAATGAGATCCTGAATTCATTCCATTCCTTTTCCCTTTCCAGATCAACTTTTTCTTCAAATTCATCGGGCCCCAGGTAAGGGATCAGGTTGGATGTTACTTTGAGGAATTGCACTTTATCAAAGATCCGGCGAGCTTCCTGTTTGGTATGAAAAGCGGCCACGTCGCTTGCATTGATTATACGAACGGCTGTCTGATCCTCATCTCCCGAGGCAGACGGCATTACAAACAGCACTTCAACCTGCTGTTTTGCCAGTCCCCGTGTAAGGCCGTCACAGGCAGTGCCCAGTCCGCCGGCTATATGCGGGGGAAACTCCCATCCGAACATTAATACTTTCATAGTTTTCTGTATTTTTCTATGATCTTCATTATTCGTAACAATTCGGCAACACTGCGGGCGTTCGAAATGCATCCGTGCGGGCGGTGAGGCGGATTGCCGTCGTACAACTCGGCAATGGAACCTACACCATGCTCGGCTATGTCTTCTTCAAAAACATGAATGATATCCCTGGCACAAGAAGCGAATGCTTTGCCGTGAAGACGGAATTGCGCATCCATATAATGACCCAGCAGCCAGGGGAAAACGGATCCCTGGTGGTATGCTGTCGTTCTTTTCACGGGGTCCCCTTCGTAGTGACCTTCAAATAACGGATTTTTTGGGGATAATGTTCTAAGACCGCGTGTAGTAAGCAATTCTTTGGTACATATTTCCAGTACGGTATTGATCTTTTCGTCGTTGAGCGGAGTATAAGGCAAGGAACAGGCAAACAACTGATTAGGCCTGGTATAAATATTCTGTCCTTCCCGGTCCACGTAATCTGCCAGCTGCGACAGCGATTCACACCAGAAAGTGGGTAAGAAGTTTTCCTTGATCAGTTCGGGGATGTCCCTGAATTCATTTTCAAACTCCTTGTCCCCGTTGTCCCGGGCAAGTTCCAATGCAAAACATACGGCATTGTACCAAAGGGCGCAAATTTCCACCGCGTATCCGGCACGGGGGGTAACCGGGTTTCCTTCAATATAGGCATCCATCCAAGTAAGTGCAGTCCCTTCTTTTTCTGCCCATATCAAACCGTTGGCATGCATTTGTACGGTATCCGTGCCGTTCTTGTATTTACGCAACACCTCTTTGAGAAAGGTTTCGTAAGAATGCCATAAAGATTTCCTGTTTCCCGTAACCGCCAGATACTGCTGCAATGTCCAGAAGATCCATAAGGGGCCATCGGCAGACCGGTACAAATGTGTCCGGTCAGCTATCAGTGTGTCCATTGCAGAAGTAAACACACAGTTGTCAGCATTGTCGGCTGCCAGTGTCAAACCCGGAAGTGCCATGGCCGTATCCCTGGCACATTCTCCCAACCAGGGATATCCGGCAATAACCCTTGTTTTTCCGTGCCTGTTGATCAAAAACTGGGAAGCCGAAAGTTTCAGACAATCCCGGAATGAATCCCGCGATGGTCTTTTTGCTATTTCATTGGTAAATATGGTTTTAAGCCGGACAGGATTGGCCGGGACAAGCGACGCGGAAAAGACAATGCTTTGCCCTTTGCGTATGGGACATTCAAAATATCCGGGGACAAAAAGGTCTTCGTGATGTTCATAACCACGGGCATTTTCCTGCAGGTATTCAATATTTTTATACCAGTCCGGATACCTGATGAACTCATTTTGAACATTCAGCTGCATATAAAGACGGGGGAACCCTTTGTACAAACGATATCCCACCCCTTTTTCCACGTTGGTATGAAAAATGTCTGCTGTCAGATTGGCATATGTTAATTCGTGAATGTTACGGAAAGCTAGAAATGGTTTAAGTCTCAATGTCGTGGGTGAATGAGCCTCCAAAAGAGTATACCGGATCAGCAATTGTTCTTTGTTATGCAGGAAAACCATTTCTTTGCGAAAGATCATGCCACCGATCCTGTATGTCAGCACAATGCTTCTGTCTATCTCAAAATCAATAATATATTTATGCCCGCGAGGTTCGTATATTCCGGGGTAACGGTGAATGCCCAGGTTAAAGGCCTGGTTGTGCTGAATGAGGGTTTCATCCAAAGTAGACAAAAGGACATAACTGCCTCCGCCCAGTTCGTCAACGGGCACTACGAACAATCCGTGATATTTCCGGGTATTGCATCCAACCAGCGTGGTGTTGAGGTATCCTCCGGCACGGTTTGTTGCCAGAATTTCCCGGGGCAGTGAATACTCCAGGTTTCCCAATTCGTGTTTATTGAACTGTAAATATGCCATAGTTTTTTTGTTATTGCATAACCTTGCAAGATACTAATTTATTCTCTATTAAATACCATTGCACTGCGTGCGGGCAGGTACAGGAAGAGGACATTTGTACCTCTCTGGGGAATCGTAAAATGGACGGTTTCTTTGTCATTTCTTCCAAATCCGCCGTACAAGGGATCATCTGTATCCAATATGCATCGGTATTTACCCGGATGGACTTCCATTCCGTAATCTTTGTATGACCCGCTAGGACTAAGGTTGAAAACAAAGAGCAACCGTCCCCTTTCGAAGGCCAAAACCTGTGATCCGATATCCTGTACTACAGGACGCGGGGCATTGTCGTACAAATTTTGTGCCCCGGCCAGCGTGATCATATCCCTGTCAAAATTTTCAAGCTGTCCGTAGCGTAACAGACCGTTATCGGCAAGAGACCATTGCCGGCGGGCGTAATGATAACTCCACCCGTTGCCTTCCCTTGGAAAATCTATCCATTCCGGATGGCCGAATTCGTTACCCATAAAATTGAGGTATCCGTCTCCTGCGGTTGCCAGTGATAGCAGGCGAATGATTTTATGCAAGGCCATTCCCCTGTCTACCACAAGCGATTGTATGTCTTTGCTCATAGAAGTATACATTTCTTTATCTATAAGCCTGAATATAACGGTCTTATCTCCCACCAAAGCCTGATCGTGGCATTCTGCGTAGGAAATCGTATGTTCGTCTTTGCGTTTGTTGGTCAGTTCGTAAAAAATATCACCTACATGCCAGTCTTCGTCTTTGACTTCTTTGATCCATTTGATCCAGTTATCGGCAACACCCATGCTCATTCGAAAATCAAATCCAATGCCTCCTTTTTCAAAAGGATAGGCCAGTGTAGGCATACCGCTTACGTCTTCGGCAACTGTAACGGCATTGGGATTGCAATCGTGTATCAGTTTATTGGCCAAACCCAGGTATGTGATGGCATCCTCGTCCTGGTTGCCGTCAAAGTAGTGCCCGTATTCGGTAAAGGCCCTGCCGAGACCATGATCGTAATACATCATGGAAGTAACTCCGTCAAAACGGAACCCGTCCAAACGGTATTCTTCCAGCCAGTATTTTACGTTGGAAAGAAGAAAATGCATAACGGAGCCCTTGCCGTAATCAAAACAACGGGAAGACCATAAATTGTGTTCCCCCCTGGGACCTGCATGAAAATACAGGTCATACGTTCCGTCAAAGCGGCTGAGGCCCTCAATTTCGTTTTTTACGGCATGGGAATGTACCAGGTCAAGTATGACTGCAATACCCAGGGCATGTGCGTTGTCTACCAGTTTTTTTAACCCTTCCGGAGTGCCGAAACGTGAACTAACGGCATAAAAGTTGGAAACCTGGTATCCGAACGAACCGTAGTAGGGATGTTCCTGGATAGCCATCAGCTGCAGTGTATTGTATCCGAGCTTTGCAATCCGGGGCAATACTTTTTTCCGGAACCAATCAAAGTCCGCAACAGAAGGTTCTTCACCGCTCATACCAATATGAGCCTCGTATATTAACGGGTTTTTTACCCGGGGCGGATTCTTATGTTTCCATTTGTACGGAGTGCGGGGGTCCCATACCTGGGCAGAGAATATCTTGGTTTCCGGATCCTGAACACAACGCCGGGCATAAGCGGGAAGGCGTTCGCCCGATCCGCCGGGCCATTCCATGAGCCATTTGTACAACTGTCCGTGCTGCAAGGCTTCCCCGGGCAGTTCCAGCTCCCAGTTCCCCATTCCAACCGGTCTGAAGGCATAGGAAGGATCCTTTTTCCAACCGTTGCATTCTCCTATCAGGTATATAGCACTTGCATTGGGAGCCCATTCCCGGCAAATCCATTTTCCGGGCGTTTTATGAATACCGTAATACAAGTGGTTGTTAAAAACGTCACAGAACCTCTCGTACGACCCTTGTAAAACCAGCGCTTTTTCCAGACGCATCTGGTGCCGCCTCCATATAACGGGTTTGAAAGGTTTCAGATAGGGATCCTGTTCCCAGATTTCAAGATTTTCCATCGTCAAAAATTATAACGCAACATGCAATTCAGTCGCCATGTATATCCTTTCCGGCCGTCATGATCTTTCCGGTCGCCATATATGGCTTCAATTCCAAGCATTCCGTGCTTGTAGACTGTCCAGAAAGTATTTATGGCAGCATAATTTGTTTTCCGGTAAAAATAATCCGGAGCATTCTTGTACGGCTCAACATGAACAGCGGAATAAACCAATCCGGTAAAACACCTGGCGTTCCAATGGTGTTCCCAGGCGGCGTAATAACCCAGAGCCCTGATCTTATCCAAATCTCCGCTTTCATTTATAAAAACATCATAACCCAACCCTCCGAGGTCCTGGATATAATGCCCTATACCCGCACCGCCTGTGGCCTGGAACATAATTACATCACGCGGCGTCAGGTCCATGTGACCGGACAGGGCAAGTCCGTATCCCCTCTGTTTCTCCATAAAACGTAAAACACCGGCCAGCTGCATATGCCATTTGGGTCTGTCGTACCCCGTGGAAAGTATCAAATCCGGGAAACGTTGTCCCATGATCTGCACATCTTCCAACACCATATTTTCAGGTACATCCAGCATGGTTATTTCCGGGTCTTCCAGGGATGCGAAGAACCTGAATCCGTTAGTCCACATCCATCCGTAACGTATCTGCGGCTGCCTGAGTCCGTTCAACCCCGAAGGGCCTTCTCCGTCCACGGTAGCCGGAGATGCTTTCAGGTCCATGATATTACTCCAGGTCTGCCCTATCAACAGATGTTTTACTGACAGGTAGGCATGTTTCATGGAAAAAGTATTCCCCTGGGCAGAAAAACCGCCTTCAATATAAGCCTGCACTTTCCCTAAAGGAGTATCTCCTATGAGTTGAAAGAAAATCCTGGAATTGCTTGCATCCAGGCTGAAGCGGCCACTGCGCAGGGAAGAATGGTCCATGGGGATCAAAGCAGTGACCATGTCCCTGGACAAAAAGCCTGTTCCGTCGTAATATGCGTAACAGGAAACATACCCGCCCATTCCGAAAAGATATTTTCCCGTGCTGTCAATCATTACAAAACGAGGAGGGGAAGGATCGTGAAACACCTGGGATGCAGATTCTTTTAGCAGGGATAACAGCGGATGGGAAAGTGTATCGGTTTTCGATAGTTTCAGACGTTCCTGACCTTCCAGCGGCTGAACAACTGCCATAAGAAGCAGTATTGTTGCCGGAATCAACAAACGAATGTTATTCCTTTTCATTCGAATCAAGTGTTTTTTCTGCATCTTCCTGAACCTGATGTAAATAATCCCTGCAATAGGAAACCAGTTCCAAAGCCCTTTTCACTTTTGCTGAAATCATCCCCAGATCAGCATCCGGTTGTTCCAACGATGAGACCAGTATGTCCAGTTCTTCCCTTGCCTGTTCGTAACTCAGCTCTGTTTTCTTTTTCATATAGGATTATTGTTCAATATTTTCCACCGTTGCATCAAAAGCCCCTTTTCTAAGGACGGTATGTACTTTGTCACCGGCTTTGAGCGCGGATGCATCGCGTACGGTTCTTCCCGCACACAATGTCAGGGAATAGCCTTTTTCCAGCAATGTCAGCGGATTGTTTTTGCGAATGCGCTCCTCCAGTATGTCCAATGTATGGGTATGCTGCTGTATTAGCCATCTGACGGCACCTTTAATGTCTTTTATCATATGCAGCAGATCTTGCTTTTCGCGACTGATACGGTTGTGGACGGCACGTTCCAGCCGGTGAGACAATTGGATAAGGCTGTCTTCTTCCTGTTCCATCAGGCCTGCCAAAAAATCCGCTACTGCTGTGGGGGTCTTCAGCGATAAAGCAGCTACCCTGTCTGCTATGTGGGTATCTCTTTGATGGCCAATCCCGGTAATTACCGGCAGTGGGAACTGCGCTATGTGAGCAGCCAGATCGTAATTGTCGTAACAATGCAGGTCAGCAACGGCACCTCCCCCCCTTATCAGGATCAGCAGATCAAAAGGAACTGAAGCATCGGCCACCTGTTCCATGGCCTTTATGATGCTTTCGGGAGCTTCGCTTCCCTGCATAAGTGCCGGAAACAACCGTAAAATGAACCCAAAAGAGGAAGCCTCCAGGTGATTGGTAAAGTCCTGGTATCCTGCTGCCGTAGGGGAAGATATGACGGCCAGTCTTCGCGGCAGGCGTGGAAAAGGCAATTCCCTGTTCATGTTAAGGATGCCTTCTTTTTCAAGCCGTTCCAGCGTTTTGCGTCTTTCCATCTCCAGCCCTCCCAATGTATAGGAAGGATCTATATCACTCACAACCAGGCTCATTCCATAGAGTGCGTGGAAACGGGGTTCCACGCATAACAACACCTGTAATCCTGCACGAAGCTCCATGCCGGCAGTTGTTCTGAAGAAAGGTCCGAGCATGGAAAAAACACCGGCCCAGATTACAGCTTGTGCTTTAGCAAGCAGTCTGTCTGTTTGAGGTTCTTTCTGGACCAGCTCCAGGTGGCAGTGGCCGTTACGCACATCCATCCTGTTAATTTCAGCCCGCACCCAGCAGGGCTCTTTAAAAGCGTCATTAACAGCTTGTTCCAAACGCTTTTGCAAATCAATCAGATCCAACCTCTCCATGTTACAAATTTACGTTAAAATCTCAGAAAAACGTTATCTTAGCCTCATGGAAATAAATCAGGCCACATTCCTGGGAAGCTTTACCAAAACAGAAGGACTTATTGCAGAGGCCCCGGTTGAATTTGCATTCATTGGAAGATCCAATGTGGGAAAATCTTCCCTCATCAACATGTTATGCAAAACAAAAGGACTGGCACACACCTCGTCCACACCGGGAAAAACACAATGCATCAATAAGTTTCTGATTAACGGAAAATGGATCATTACAGACCTTCCCGGCTACGGGTTCGCCAAAATTTCCAAAACACTCAGGGCAAGTCTTGAAATCATGATCCGGAATTACATACAGCACACTCCTCAAATGGTGCTGCTTTTTGTACTTTTGGATTGCAGGCATCCGTTGCAGAAAATCGATCTGGAATTTCTTTTAAAACTGGGTTCATGGCAAATTCCTTTTGCGTTGGTGCTGACAAAAGCGGACAAATTATCCAAAACGGCTTTGCAAAATCAAACCGATGCGTTTCATGAAACCTTGTCCCAATATTGGGAACCCCTTCCCCCGATATTTGCCGCATCTTCCAAAACGGCTTGGGGCAGAGAAGAACTTCTGGAATATATGGAATCTGTACTCGAGGAAAACGGGTGATTGTCCATTTTCTTATTATCTTTGCCCCATCTAACCTAAGGGACAATGGATCATCTGCATTTATTTAAAATCTTCTCCTGCCGCGGATCCCGATATCTTGCCGAACGTATTGCCTCTCACCTGGGTATGCCCCTGGGACTGTCATCGGTTACGGTGTTCAGCGACGGTGAGTTTCAACCGGCTTTTGACGAAAGCGTCAGAGGTTCCACAATTTTTATCATTCAATCCACTTTTCCCCCGGTTGACAACCTCTTTGAATTACTGCTGACCATCGACGCGGCCAAAAGAGCCTCGGCTTATAAAGTGATAGCCGTAATTCCCTATTTCGGATGGGCCAGGCAGGACCGCAAAGACAGACCAAGGGTCTCGATCGGTGCCAAGATGGTGGCAAACTTACTGGAAGCGGCAGGTTGTGACCGTGTCATGACCATGGACCTGCATGCAGACCAGATCCAGGGATTCTTTGACTTTCCTGTTGATCATGTGTATTCAAGCTCGGTTTTTGTGCCATATATCAAGAACCTGAACCTGGAGAATCTCTCCGTTGCAGCTCCCGACATGGGAGGCGCCAAACGAGCCAATGCTTATTCCAGAAAACTTGAATGTCCGCTGATCATTTGTCATAAATCACGGGAAAAAGCCAATGTAGTGGGAAGTATGACTGCCATCGGTGACGTTAAGGACAGAAATATTATCATTCTGGACGACATGATTGACACGGCCGGAACGATCGCCAGAGCTTCGGAAATGATGATGTCCAAAGGGGCCCGCAGTGTTCGGGCAATGGCTACCCACCCGGTGCTTTCAGGATTGGCATACAATACGATAGCCAATTCCGCCCTGGAGGAAGTGATCGTAACCGATACCATACCCTTATGTTCGGATCCAAACGTAGACAAGAGCAAAATCAAAGTGCTTTCCATCGCACGTGAATTTGCCGATATTATAAACAAGGTTTACAATTACCAGTCAATCAGCAGTAAATTCACGCTGTAATGAAAACGTCAGAAGAAATCTACAATATACTGACCCACGGGATCAGGCAATTTTTTCATGAAGCCGGTAAAGAAAAGGCTGTACTGGGGCTTTCAGGGGGAATTGATTCCGCTGTTGTGGCTTGCCTGGCACAGGATGCCCTGGGTAAAGAAAATGTACACGGACTGATGATGCCCGGACCATATTCTACGGTTCATTCCCTGACAGATGCCCTGAAATTATGCACACTCAGTGAAATCGCTTATAACATCATACCCATAGACCCTATATTTCACAAATTTGTACGTGAATTGGCCCCTGTCTTTGATCACGCACCGCATGATGTTACCGAGGAGAATATCCAGGCACGGATCCGTGCCGTACTGCTGATGGCCTATTCCAATAAAAAGGGACATTTGGTCCTCAACACAAGCAATAAAAGCGAATTGGCCATGGGGTACGGAACATTGTACGGAGATCTGGTCGGAGCTCTGATGGTGATCGGGGATATTTACAAAACGGATGTTTACGATCTTGCCGCGTACCTGAACAGGGACGGGGAACGTATACCGGCACATACCATCAATAAAGAACCTTCCGCCGAGTTGCACATAGACCAGAAAGACAGTGACACCATGCCCGAATACGATGAGCTGGACCCCATTTTGTACGGACTCATTGAAGAAGGCCGCTCTGCCAATGATACCACACTGGGTGGCGGAGGAACAGAAAAAGCGGCCTGGGTTGCCCGGAAGGTCAAACAAAGTGCTTTTAAAGGGCATCAGCTTCCGCCCCTTTTGGCAGTCACAGATCATCCCTTACTCCCTGAATACAAGTGTTTAAGGTATAACTCATGACCGTTTTCCTGCTAACACTTGCTGTACTGGCCCTTGGGATCACCGGTATGAGTATTGCCTTAATTATTAGAAAAAACGGAAAATTTCCGGATTCTTCCATAGGCCGGAATAAAAACATGAAGGACCGGGGTATCCGATGTCCCAACCAGGAAGAACGAAATTTACTGAAAAAAGAAAAAAATGAGCATTGTAGCGATTGTAGGCAGACCTAATGTGGGAAAATCCACTTTATTCAACAGGCTGGTAGGAAAACGCCAGGCGATAGTGGATCAGACCGCCGGTGTGACCCGTGACCGCCATTACGGAAAAACAGACTGGAACGGCAAGGAGTTTTCCGTTATTGACACGGGTGGTTATGCCGAAAATACAGATGATATCTTTGAAGAACAGATCCGCAAACAGGTAATGCTTGCCATAGAGGAATCAGATGCCGTGATTTTTGTGGTTGACGTCCAGACAGGGATAACCGATTACGATCAGAGCATTGCCCGGATTCTCAGAAAATCGGACAAACCCGTAATCGTTGCCGTGAACAAGGTTGATCACGGAGGCAAAATCTACGACACTTTTGAATTTCATGCACTGGGTCTGGGAGATCCTGTATCGATAGCTGCCGTGAGCGGCAGCGGAACGGGAGATCTTTTGGATAAAGTACTGGAAATGCTGCCTCAGAATATGTCTCCGGAGGAAGAACACGAAATACCGCATATCGCCATAGTGGGAAGGCCTAATGTGGGGAAATCGTCCCTGACAAACGCTTTTCTGGGAGAAGAACGAAACATTGTCACCCCGCTTGCGGGAACCACACGGGATGCCATAACAACCCGATACAATAAATTCGGTCATGATTTTATGTTGGTAGACACGGCCGGTTTGAGAAAAAAAACAAAAACAAAGGAAGATCTGGAATTTTACTCTTCCATGAGAGCCATAAGGGCCATCGAGTATTCAGATGTCTGCATTCTGATGCTGGATGCCAGCTTGGGGGTAGAATCCCAGGATATGAATATATTTCAGCTCATAATACGGAATAAAAAAGGTTGTGTGATCGCAGTGAATAAATGGGATATCATTGAAAAAGAAACCAATACGCTCAAAGAGTACGAAAAAAACATCCGGGAACGTCTGGCTCCCTTCAATGATGTTCCGGTCATTTTTACTTCTGTGGTAAAAAAACAACGCATCATGAATGTGTTGGATGCTGCCACTAAAGTATTTGAAAACAGATCGCGACGCATTCCCACCTCGCGGCTCAATGAAGTGATGCTGCCGGAAATTGAAAATTATCCGCCGCCTGCATACAAAGGAAAATTTGTCAAGATCAAATACATAACGCAGTTGCCGACACCATGCCCTTCGTTCGCGTTTTTCTGCAATTTGCCCCAATACGTTCGTGAAAATTACAAACGTTTTCTGGAAAACAAACTCAGGTCGCATTTTGATTTTTCCGGAACCCCCGTACAGATCTTCATGAGACAAAAATAGATCAGTCTTTTTCTATCCGGATTTGCTGCAGGTGATGGGTTTCTCTTTGGGATTTGACAAACAGGGTGACCCGGAAACGTTCTCCGCCTGCTATCATGTTTCCTATGCAATAGCGCATGGGAAGGGATCCGCTCGTATGAACAATTGAAAATGATTTGGGAGTATATCTTTCGTAGAAATTTTTCATCAGCTGTCTTGCCTGGCTGCGGCTGCACACACCCGCATTGCCCAACACATCTACTTCCATATCTTCGGCAAACCATTTAGAAAACACGGCTGCATCACCGCTTTTCAGATCGTCTCCAATGGAAGTAAACAGGATTTTTGATTCATCATCCTGGGAATATGCAGTATATGGAATGATCACGCAAAAAGATGCCAGTAACAGGGAAAAGATCGTCTTCCTAATCATAACAATAACTTAAATCAACGGCAAGTTACACATAATTTCTTACTTTTGTCTAATGAACATGGTGTTGCTTTGCATTGGCAAAACGCAGGAAAAGTACCTGCTGGAAGGCATCCTGGACTATGAAAAACGATTGGGTCACTACGTTCGTTTTACGCGTTTGGAATTGCCCGATGTAAAGAACACTTCTTCATTGTCCTGCCAACAGATCAAAGAGAAAGAAGGCCTTTTGCTGTTAAAAAACATCAAACCGGGAGACCATCTGGTACTTTTTGACGAGAAGGGCAGCACTTGTACATCCAAGCAAATGTCGTTCCAAATTGAACAACACATGCAAAAAGGAACCCGCACGCTTGTTTTTGCTGTGGGTGGACCATACGGATTTTCAAACCAGGTAAGGGAAAGGGCACAGGAGACGTGGTCTTTGTCTTCTCTGACTTTTCCGCACCAATTGGTACGTTTATTGTGTATGGAACAATTTTACAGATGTTTTACGATCATTAAGGGAGAAGCCTACCACCACGAATGAAGATACCGACACTGCCGGAAAAGATACGGAAGAGAAAATTCCTTATACCACTGATCATTTCGGTGTTATGCCTGGTATTGTCTTTTTTTGAACTGACATCACACAACCGTCGCATGATGCGATTGGTAAATGTGGAAAAAGTCATACACCGCAAACAAAATACCATTGAGGCAGTTGCTTTGCGTGAACTGGAAAAGGAAGCCGTTGCGGATCTCTCAGGCAAAGATGTGGATCAGGACATGGTCATCTATAAGTATTATAAGGACAGCCTGATTTCCTGGATCAACACCTTCCCCATCATTAACGACAGTTACAGCCCGGGGGCCATGTTCCCCAATTTTTCCTTTTTTTCCAGGAACACAAGCATGCATCAACCGTTGTCAGGAGTGGATCAGACAGAACAGTATCTGAATCTTGGCAGTGCCTGGTATGTTGTCAGGGCATACTCCGGGGAGGAGGTTACTATAATCACCGGTATCCTGATCAGGACCGATTTCCCTTTCAGCAACAATTTTGTGGAATCCAGGGTCAACAGGGATCTGAGATTGCCCGGCCATTGCTCCATAGTACCGTTAAATCTTGACGAGGGATTCATCGTTTTCGGCAAAGATGACGGAGTGTTGTTCACCATCCTGAGCGACACATCCATGCAAACATATTCAGAAGGGGTGTTCCTCCGTTGGATCGCAATAGCAATGGCCTTACTGGCTATGCTGATGTTTTATTTCCGGAACCGGCAAGTGGTTTTTGCCATGACTCTTATAGCCGGCCTATGCATGCTGCGTTTCCTTACCTACGTCTATTCGTCATACCTGCAACTGGATATTCTTTTCTTTTCGCCACTCCTTTTTGCAGGAGGCCCCATGGAAAATTCCCTGGCTGCCATGATCCTCAACACTCTTTGTGTGTCTATAGGCGCATGGGCCGTCTACCTGGCCCGTTCAGATCTGGGAAACATAAGACAAAACCTGAAAAGACCGTTCCGTTTACTTACAGACGGACTGATCGTGTCTTCTTCCACCGGTATCCTGTTACTGATACACCATACACTGAAAGCTCTGACAATGGATTCGAACATTGTTCTGGAACTTTTCAAACTGGATGAGATTACCTGGTATACCATTGTGGCCTATGTTGCAGTGGCTTTGCTGTTTCTTTCATTGTTCCTGTTGATTCGCACCTTGCTATCTGTTAACAGGATTCCGGGAACATCTTTTTTTAACGGGAACCGGTTTACTTACCTGTTCGTTTTCATAGCTGCTTTATACAGCCTTCTGACGGTCAGCATGTACGGAAAAGAAAAAGAATTGAATCTGTACAAGGTCTGGACACAGAAAATGTCCATAGAAAGGGATCTGGAACTGGAAATGCAACTCAGGCGTGTTGAAGAACGCATTGCCATAGATCCCATACTTTCGGTTATGATACAAATGGAGCAGGATTACGATCTGATCTTGTCCCGGATCAGGGAAACGTATTTCCAGGATTTCCTTCAAAAATACCAGATTCAAATCACAATTTGCGAACCGGGAGACGTACTTATTGTGGCAGGATTACCCCGTCCGGTTTCCTGTTACCAGTTTTTTCACAGTGAACTTTTACGCAACGGGACGCCCCTTGCGGAAGATTCCCGGTTTTACAACATAGATAATAAACTGGGGAATATCAGCTATATAGGCGTTTTCACCTATTACAGTTACAGCGGATCTCAGGATCTTTATATAGAGCTGGATTCGCGTTATATAAAAGATGCGCTGGGGTACCCGTCACTGTTATCCGACCGCTCGCAGCTGGATCGTTTCAAATTACCCTACGATCATTCTTACGCCAAGTATATTGACGACAGGCTGGTTTCCAACAGCGGTAAATACGTTTACGCCAGCAAACTTTCCGAACCGCCCCGGGAAGGGTTCAGTTCACGGAAAGAAGACCGGAGCTTTCATTTTATGTACAAAACGGGGAATAAAGTGCTCACGATATCGCGGCCTTTAAGGACTCCCGTTCCTTACCTTGTGTCCCTGTCATACCTTTTCCTTTTCTACGGACTGATTTTTGCCGTAGCCCTTGGTCTTTTGAAGGAAAACGATCTTAGGATCAACCTGCCCCGAAATTCATTCCGGCGCAAGATCACGTTCTTACTGGTGGGACTCCTGGTTGTGGCCCTTGTATTAATGGCTGTAGGAAGCATCGGATTCGGTCTGAAATTATACGAAGAAACAAACAACCGGCAAATGCAGGATCAAATGGATGCGGCCAAGGCTTCTTTGGAAGAATATATCCGCTTTGCAGACCGAACCCCTGATCCCATGGAAAATGTGGTTGAATTGATGAATACGATTAACCGTCTTTCTTCCAACATACAAATCCATGTCAATCTGTACGATCCTCACGGAAGACTTATGCGTTCATCCCAGCCGGAAATCTTTGAAAGGCACCTGTTAGGGGCACGGATGAACTGGGAAGCGTTCCGCATGATGCACTTGGAAGAAAGGCCGCAATACATTCAAACAGAACGGATAGGCTCGCTTACCTATTATTCCATGTACGCTCCTTTGTACAACACGCACGGAGATCTGGTGGCGTACATCAACATTCCTTACCTGTCAGGACAAACAGACGTTACCAAGGATACTTCTTCCATTGTGGCCGCCATTGTTAACTTATACCTGCTTCTATTACTGGGAGCGGTTTTTGTCAGTTTTACATTTTCAAATCAGATTACAAGGCCGCTTGCAGAACTGGAAGAAAAGATCAGCCGCCTGGATGTAACACGGCAACCCGAACACATACATTATAATTCCGACGATGAACTGGGGGTTTTGGTAAATGCTTATAATAAGATGGCAGACGATTTGAACGAAAGTACCAAACGTCTGGCACAATCAGAAAGGGAACAGGCATGGAGGGAAATGGCCCGGCAAATTGCTCACGAGATCAAAAACCCTCTTACTCCCATGAGACTGAGCATCCAGCACCTGATACGGCTGAAACAGGAAGGCTCTCCCAAATGGCTGGAGCACTTTGATAAAATAGTTGCCTCGCTTCTGGAGCAAATAGAAATATTATCCAATGCAGCATCTGAATTTTCCAATTTTTCACGCTTCAATACTGAAGATCCGGTAGATGTGGATCTTAACGCATTGATAAGAGAACAGATGATATTGTTTTCCACCTTTGAAAACATACGTATCCATTTTGAATCTGATGTCCGCCATGCATTAGTAAAAGTACGCAGGACACAATGGGTCAGCGTCCTGGTGAATTTGTTGTCAAATGCCGTTCAATCCGTTCAGGAACAAACCATCGGAGTAATCAGCATCCAATTGAAAGACGAAGGGGAAACGTATCTGATTAGCGTTGCCGACAACGGCCCGGGAGTTTCTCCGGAAAACTATCACAAACTGTTCAAACCCAACTTTACCACAAAAAGCAAAGGTACCGGATTGGGGCTGGCCATTTGCCGTGGAATAGTAGAACAATACAGGGGTGAGATATTTTATACTTCTTCCGAATGGGGAGGAGCCTGTTTCAATGTAAGGATTCCAAAACAGCCCGTTATTTGAACAAAGGGTCGGCATAAGCTTTCACATCTTCCTCTTCTATCCTATCTGCAGAGAGAATGATAAGCCTTTCAATAACATTTCTAAGTTCCCTTACATTTCCTGTCCAGTTAAGTTTCCCGAGTTCTTCAAGGGCACGGGCAGATATGGTCCTCTTTGACATCCCGTATTCGGAACAAATTTGTTCCATGAAATATTCAGCTAAAAGCGGAATGTCTTCTTTACGTTCAGCCAAAGGAGGTACGTGCATGATGATTACACTCAGCCGGTGATACAGGTCTTCCCGGAAAGTGCCTTTGTTTATTTCTTCCACAAGATCCTTATTGGTAGCTGCTATCACCCTTACACTCACGTTGATATCTTTGTCCGAACCTACCCTCGTAATTTTGTTTTCCTGCAATACGCGCAACACTTTTGCCTGGGCAGCCAACGACATGTCACCGATTTCGTCCAGGAACAGGGTTCCTCCGTCCGCCTGTTCAAATTTTCCTTTGTGTTGCCTTATGGCAGAAGTAAAAGACCCCTTCTCGTGTCCGAACAACTCACTTTCAATGAGTTCTCCCGGTATGGCAGCACAATTGACTTCAATAAAGGGCATTTTTGAACGTGTACTTTTTTCATGCAGCCAGCGTGCCACCAGTTCTTTTCCGGTTCCGTTGGATCCGGTAATAAGCACCCTTGCATCGGTCGCTGCTACCTTGTCTATGATATCCCATATACGTTTTATGGCGGGAGATTGCCCAATGAGCGGAGGGACTTTGGAATCTTTCTTTTTCAGTTTTTTGTTTTCCTGAACCAAAGAGGTTTTATCGTTGGCATTTCTGAGAGTGATCAGGATACGGTTCAAATCCAGAGGTTTTTCAATGAAATCGTAAGCCCCTTTCTTGATGCACTCCACCGCCGTATCAATATTGCCGTGACCGGAGATCATGATAACCGGCGCATCCAAATCCATTTCCTGTATTTTTTCCAGCACTTCAATGCCGTCTATGCCCGGCATTTTAATATCGCAAAAAACCGTATCTATTTGGACCTTTCCCTGTTCCAGTACCGAAAGTGCCTGTTCTCCGTTTTCTGCAAGTACTACTTCATGATTTTCATACTCCAGTATCTCTTTCAGGGTATTCCTTATACTTTTCTCATCATCGACAATCAAAATTCTCATACATCCTCTTTTATGGGGTACAAAGATAGTGGGAATTTCACAAATAGGAGATTTTCATTTACATTTGGGTCACATTATGAAGAAGATCATCATAGCCATAGACGGCCACTCTTCTACGGGAAAAAGTACATTCGCCAAAGCCATTGCCAAGGTAATGGATTATACATACCTGGATTCCGGAGCGCTATACCGGGCAGTTACCTTGTACGCCCTGGATCACGGATGGATAAGTCCGGAAGGGAAACCAAATGCCCAAGCCATCGTTGACCATCTGAAAGATATCAGGCTTACTTTTGTCAAAGATCCGCAAACAGGTCAGAACCGAACGTATGTAAACGGGAAAGATGTGGAAGAGCGAATACGAAGCATGGAAGTTTCAGCTCATGTAAGTCCGGTATCTGAAATCCCGCTTGTCCGGGATTTTGTGGATTTTCAGCTTAGAAAACGGGGAGAGAAAAAAGGAATCGTTATGGACGGCAGGGATATCGGGACTGCCGTGTTTCCCCGGGCCGAGTTGAAAATCTTTATGACCGCTCCGGCAGAGATCCGTGCCGACCGAAGGCTCCGGGAACTGAAGGCAAAAGGAATGGAGGCAACCTTCGCCCAGGTGCTGGCCAACGTGCGTCAGCGGGATTACGTGGATTCCCACCGGGAAACACATCCCCTGGTGAAAGCGCCTGATGCCCTGTTGCTGGACAACGGAAGTATGAGCGTAGAAGAACAACTGGATTGGTTTAAAAAAATCATGGAGGAAAAATGGGGTATCAGGTTGAAATAGATAAACAGTCAGGTTTTTGTTCCGGAGTCATACGGGCCATTCAATGTGCAGAAGAAGCGCTTGACGAAAGGAAAACGGTTTATTCTCTGGGAGCCATCGTACACAATAACGAGGAGCTGCACCGTTTGGAATCCAAAGGATTACGTGTAATCACAAGGGAGGATATGAGCGACCTTTCAACAGGGTCAACCGTTTTGATCCGTGCACACGGAGAACCGCCTCTGACTTATTCCATGGCCCGTTCCAACAACATTGCCCTTCTGGAGTGCACTTGCCCTGTAGTACTGCAATTGCAAAAAAAGATCCTGAAAGAATACGACAGGATCAAACCCATGGACGGACAGATCCTGATCTTCGGAAAAAAAGGACATGCGGAAGTGGTCGGCCTGCTGGGACAAGTCTCCGGTGATGCCATTGTAATTGAAACATTGAAAGATATTGATCAGGTCCGTTTTTCTGGCGGGCCCGTTTCCCTGTTCTCCCAAACCACCAAAAATCCCGGGGAATACAAAAAAACAGCCGACAAATTGCGCATTTTAATGGTGGAAAAAGGGATTGATCCGGGATTGTTAAAAATATTCAATACCATATGCGCTCAGGTTGACGGCAGGCAGGAAGCGCTCACACGCTTTGCCGCAGGAAAATCGCTGATACTTTTTGTGGCAGGCAGAGAGAGCTCCAACGGAAAAGTTCTTTATAGAACATGCAAAGAAGCCAACCCGCGAAGTTATTCCATAGAGAATCCCAATGACATTGATCCCCAATGGTTTAAACCGGGCGACTCGGTAGGGATATGCGGAGCCACGTCCACTCCGTACTGGCTTATGGAACAGGTAGCGGAAAAAGTCCGGAATATGTAATGGAAACTTACGCCGATATTTTGTTTCCACTTGCCCTGGAAAACCTTCTTACATACAAGATCCCGGGCGAATTTGCCCCGGAAGTGTTTCCCGGGAAACAGGTTCAGGCTCCCGTGGGTCAAAAAAGCTACACGGGCATTGTATGGCGTATACACAAAAACGAACCTTTACCCGGTTCTGAAGAAACTTATAAAGAAGTCACAGGGGTGGAAAAATCGCTGCCTGTAATCCCTGAACAAACTTTAAAATTTTGGGAATGGATCGCCCGCTATTACATGTGTCCCCCCGGTACGGTAGCAAAAAAGGCATTGAGCCTGTGGAAATTCAAAAGACGCAGCGTATTTTCCGGAACAGAAACATTCCTTTTGCCTAAGGTTGGCAAACCACTGTATATTAGTGGTCCTGAACGGATTGGTTTTTACGGGAAACAGCTCCAAAATATGATCGAAGCCGGTGGACAGTGCCTGATCCTGGAACCGGACAGAGCTGCCTGTGAAAACATTTACGAAAAGTTGTTACCGTTATTCGGACAGACCCTGTTCTGCTTTCATTCAAAACGTCCTATGAAAGAACAAAGCCGCGCCCAGAAAGAGCTTTATGCAGGGAATCCCTGTATCGTCTGCGGTATGCATCACGCCTTGTTTCTTCCCTTTACGCGTTTGGGCCTGATCCTGGTAGATATGGAAGAACATCCGGGACACAAAAAACAAGATGCAGCACCGCATCTTCATTCCAGGGATACAGCCCTGATGATGGGACAAATGTTCCGGGCTCAGGTTATTTTGGGCTCTGTAATTCCATCGCTCGAGACCTTTTACAACCTGAAAAAAAACAAATTTCAACATTTGGCAGAAGTACAGGAAAAGAACTTTCTCCGGGCCCCGCTTATTATTATCGACACAGTCAAATCCCTGATCAGCAATGCCATGAAAGGTGTTCTGGACATAAAGACTGTCCGTACGGCCCGGGAGGTAATTGACAATGGAAAAGAAGTGCTGCTGGTGGAATCCGATCCCGATTACCTGGAAGATGCCCCCGGAGATTCCGGTATAAAAGTATGCCGGCCTTACCGGTTGCATCATTTCCTGGAAGAAAAAACGGGCATGATCTGTTTTCTTCATACGGAAAAGCTATTGTCCCGAAAACATTTCAGGGCCACGGAACAGGCTCTCCATCTGGCGGTTCATGCATTGACCTGGGCATCATCACAAACACCTGCAATCCCGGTCATATTTCAAACTGCTGAAACAGATCATCCGTTTTACCAATGGATTAAGGAAGAAGATCATTACCTTACTTTATCGCATTTATTGGAAGAAAGGATCCGCTACAACTACCCGCCACATACACGCATGATTGGGCTTACTGTATCCCATGCCCGGAAAACTACTGCCGGTAAAAAAGCTTCAGAGATTGGCGAAATGCTTGTAAAAGCAGATTTTCCGGCCCGTACCGAGGGCCCATTCTGTCCCGTCGGAACCCGGAAAATTGTATTTGCTTACCGTATTCAGCTCATTATACCCAGAAACCTCAATGCTCAAAACGTAAAAGACAGACTGGCGGCAATTATCAAACAGCATTCCTGTTCTCCCGCACAATGCCGGATAGATGTAGATCCTGCCTAGGTTACATTTTCCGGACCTTCAGCTTTTGCCCCGGATAAATTCTGGAACCGCTTCCCAGCCCGTTCAGGGAACGGATGTTCTGTACGGTTATTCCCAATTTATTGGCAATATCCCATAGGCTGTCTCCGGATTTTACGGTATAATACTCAAAATTACCGTCATGAGAGGTTGCAATCGTGGCAGATGTATATATTTTCAGGGTGCCTCCGGCATAAATGGTGCTGCTTCTCATATTGTTCCAGGAACGAATATTGGCTGCACTTACCCCGTACTTTTCGGCAATTCCACCCAATGTCTCCCCTCTTCTGACCGTGTGTGTAATCAGGTTTCCCTGTGCCGCTGCCGTACCGGAATTTTGAGACGAAGCGCGTGGGGCAGCGTTCCTGTCTGTGTAAATGATCAGCCTCTGGTTGGGCATGATCCTGTCTGAACGGAGCCCGTTCCAGTATTTTATGTCAGCAATTCTTACCCCGTAGCGATACGCTATATGGCTTAGCGTCTGCCCGCTGCGAACCCTGTGGGTAATCTGAGTATCGGTTGACTTGGCACGTGTATTCAAGATAAGCGGGTTGAAATACACACTGTCTTTGAAAGAAAATATGGAATCCTGCAGCGCAGCAAATTCTCCGCTATATTCAAAGGGGATACGTAAAATATAGGGACGTTCCACTCCCGGAATTATATCTTTGACATATTGAGGGTTCAGATCCCGCAGCTGGTCAACGGAAATATCCAAAAATGACGTTACCTGTTCAAAATGGAGCATTTTGTTCACTTCAAAAGTGTCTACATGAGCCGGCATTTCAACGGGAAGAGGCTTGATGTTGTGTTCGTTGTAATAACGCATGGTATACAGGGCCGCTACAAAAGCCGGCACATAACCGCGGGTTTCGCGGGGTAAAAACGGATAGATGTCCCAGAATTCCCTTGACCCGCCGGCCCTGCGAATGGCTTTGTTGACATTTCCTATTCCGCAGTTGTAAGAGGCTATGGCCAGAACCCAGTCTTCGTATATGCGGTAGGAATCCAGCAAATAGCGTGCTGCTGCATCTCCGGATACGATCGGATCCAGACGCTCATCTACATATGAATTGATAGTAAGGTTGTAATTCAAGGCAGTCCGGTACATGAATTGCCACATTCCTTTTGCCCGTGCCCTTGATACGGCCCGGGGATTCAGTGCGGACTCAATGACAGCCATGGCTTTAAGTTCCAGGGGCATTTCATAGGAATCGAAAATCTCTTCGAACAACGGCATGTAATACTGAGCCAACCCCAAAATCGTGGGAATACGGTCCGGCATTTTCTGGGTATAGTGAATGATGTGGTTCTTTACAATATTGTTGTACGGCAATTTTATAAAACAATTCATCCGGGTAAGCCTGTCTATATAGACCGAGTCGGGAATATCGGACCTTAGGGAGGCCGTATCCAGGTTTTCCAGTGTCATGGGATCGGGCATCTGATTCAAAACATTCTGATGGTAATACAGACTCAGCCTTTGTTCGGTAGTCAGAGAATCGAATTCAAACGTTAAATCTACGGGGGGGTTATCAAATCCGCCTTCATTGATCTCTGCCTCGGTCATCAGCGTATCGTTTACAGGCATTTCCATAGTCAAAATGACCTGCTGCAGGGAATCGGTCAGTTTCAACAGGGAATCCACCTGCTGAGTCAGCTGTTTTTTAGTGGGTTTACGGAAAATCTGGGCTTGCGAACTCTGGGAAAACAAAGTCATGAAAATTATCAGAAAAAAGATGCATTTGGATCTCATAAAAGGTTCATTTTTTAAAAAGTAAGTCTCATTTGTATTCCTGCACCCGGATAAGAGGCGGATGCATACATGGCTACGGGAATGATCCCCGGTTCAATACGAAGTGTCAGATCATCACTGATGTCAAAATCCTGAAAATGCGCAAAAACATTGGCATCTATGATGTTAAGCGCGTATACAAGGACAGTGGCAATGATTGAATAATCCCGGTACCGCCTGAAAGAATCCCGGTACCATTTTATGTTTTCCGGAGTCATCCATCCGTCGTATTCGGAAGGGTTGGCTGTGGCGTGGTTGTACATGGTTTTATAACGTTGGTACTGCATACCGTTGTATTGCCAGAAATACCCGCAGGCAATAAGGCCTCCGTAAATGATGGGAATTTTCCAATAGTCCCTGTTGTAGATTTGTCCGAGCCCGGGCAACAGTGCCGAATACAGAGTGGCCCTTGCCGGCAATACTTCTTTTTCATACCTGAACTGCATCACACCGTCCAGCAAACTGCCCCAGTAAAACAAGCCTGCTCCTACATAAAATAAATTCCTGTATAAAGCATACGTATCATTTTCCGTATCCAGGTATTTCATGTTATAACGGTATCCCATGTATATCCCGGCACCCATACCGGCATAAACTACGGGGATCTTCCAGTATTGACGGTTATAGGCTTGCGAGTATCCCGGAAGGACAATTGCCCCTGAAAAAACCCTGCCCAGGTTTAAGGAATCCTTGCCGGCCAGGGCTGTAAAATAAGTTTTCAGCTTGAATGGTTCTTTTGCCTGCACCGTAGTGTCACCGCGGGATTGTGTATTTTGATCACCCATGTCAACGGCAAATTGTCCGTAAACAAAAGTTACGGAAACAAACAAGTATAGTAGGATGATCAAACAACGTTTCACAAGTACGGGAATCGGCTATATATTGTTCTTTTCCAGTGCATCCAGGAAAGCTTCCATTTCCGCGTCACTGGAGCAATGAATGGACAAGACCCCTTCTCCTTTCGGATTCCTTTTCACGCTGATATTGTGATTGAAATACCTGCCGATCTTTTCCAGAACACGGTAATAGGTATCCGGCAATTCTGTTTCTTTGGGTTCAGACCTGGTCCCGGAAGTCTCTGCAGGACGCACCATTTCTTCCACCTTTCTGACAGACAGATCTTTATCTACTATTTTGCGAGCCAGCGCCACACGGCTTTCATCATTTTCCAGGGAAAGCAACGCACGCGCATGCCCCATGGTCAAAGCCCCTGCTCTTATGAGCAACTGAATCTCTGCAGGTAACTGTATCAATCTCAAATAATTGGCTACAGTGGCACGCTTCTTTCCCACACGGTCAGCCAATCTCTCCTGCGTCAGGCTGCACTCTTCTATCAATCGTTGAAATCCGAACGCGATTTCCATTGCATCCAGGTTCTCACGCTGAATGTTTTCTACAAGCGCCATTTCCAGCAATTCGCTATCCTCTACCTGGCGGATATAGGCGGGGACTTTTGTCAAACCTGCTATCCGGGCTGCCCTGAGCCTTCTTTCACCGCTGACAACCTGGTAACGGTTTGCAGCAAGTTTCCGAAGCGTGATGGGCTGGATCAGACCGAGTGTTTTGATGGAAGCAGCCAACTCGGCAAGGGATTCTTCATTGAATTCTTTTCTGGGTTGTTCCGGATTTACTTCAATTTGCGAGATATCTACCATGGAAGTCCCTTCCATCTGAGGAAGCACAACGGGATTCCGGGGTTTCCAGTCACCTATTGAAGGTGATTCAGAGATCAGGGCTCCCAAACCTTTTCCTAAAGCCGGTTTTTTAGTCATGTTTGTTTTTCTTTAGAAATTCCCTGGCCAGATTCAGATAATTGTTGCTGCCTACCGATGCGGCATCGTATAATATCACGGGTTTCCCGTGTGAAGGCGATTCACTCAGCCGAACGTTGCGCTGGATAACGGTTTGAAATACCATATCCTGAAAATGGTGCCTGACCTCTTCCACAATCTGATTGTGGGAACGAAGACGCACGTCATACATGGTCAGCAAAAAACCTTCAATGGCCAAATTGGTGTTCAAACGGCTTTGCACGATCTTAATGGTGTTGAGCAATTTTCCAAGCCCTTCCAGGGAAAAGAACTCACATTGAACAGGTATGATCACAGAATCAGCAGCAGTCAGCGCATTTACCGTGATCAGACCCAGTGATGGAGAACAATCAATAAAGATATAGTCAAAATGCTGACGGATGGAATCCAGGTGCTGTTTCAGGACCTGTTCACGTTCGGGGACAGAAAGCAATTCAATTTCAGCTCCCACCAGGTCAATGTGTGAAGGGATCAGTTTGAGCCCTTCAATTTCAGTCTGGATAATGGTTTTTTCAACAGGCACTGTCCCAATCAGGCATTCATAAAGTGTATCACCGCTTCCGGCATTGGGATCAAAACAAAGTCCGGAAGTCGTATTCGCCTGCGGATCTGCATCTACTAATAAAACATTCTTTTCCATTACGGCCAGTGAAGCCGCCAGATTAATGGCCGTGGTTGTTTTTCCTACTCCTCCTTTCTGATTTGCAATGGCGATTACTTTACCCATGAGTCTTGCTGATATGATTTCAATTTGACAAATATACTACAAATACCACAAATATTCTTATTTTTGAACATTCAATTCAATGCCTGCTATCATGTCTTCTACACCCTGGATGATCATACTTAACCCCATTGCCGGCGGGGGAAAAACTGCCGTGATGTGGCCCCGTATTTCTAATTTTTTCATAAAACACAACCTGAATTTTGAATGTGTTTTCACCAAGCACAAGTATCATGCCGTTACCATTACCATAGAAGCCATCCGTGAAGGGATCCGGCATTTTGTGGTAATAGGCGGAGACGGGACTTTTCACGAAGTGATAAACGGAATCTTTTACCAACAGGATGTGCCCACAGAATCCATAACCATGGGGATCATTCCCATAGGAACCGGCAATGACATGGTCTCTTCATACAATATTTCCACTGATTACGAGAAAGCCATGGAAACGATCATTAAAGGAAAAAGCGTCCTTACTGATGTAGGATGGGTGTCTTTCCAGGATTTCGGAATTGAAAGAACCCGTTATTTTGCCAATGCCGCGGGAATGGGACTGGATGCAGCAGTAATCAGGCATTATGAAAAAAAAGTAGAACAGGAAAACAAGAGGGGAAAAGCACAATACCTGAACAGTCTGTTAAACCAGTTTCTGTTTTATCGCTGCAAGGACCTTCGTATACTGGTTGACGGACAAATGTTCTATGAAGGACCTGTGCTGACCTGCAGTGTGGGAATAGGGAAATTCATTGGAAGCGGCATGAAAGCACTGCCCCTGGCGATTCCCGATGACGGTTTGTTTGACATCACGTTGGTTGGGCCTATGAACAAAGTTTCTCTGGGGCTGAGGATCAAACATTTTATTGCCGGCGAGGTATACTCTTTTAAAGAAGCACTTCACGGACGGGGGAAAACGGTGGAAATCCTCCCTAACAGTAAGAATACGGGATTTCTGGAAACCGACGGGGAGCCTATGGGAACGCCTCCCTATCTATTCAAGATCATTCCCGCTTCCCTGCGTCTGCTTGTAGGCGATGACTTTGTTCCGTTTGTCAAAAACGAACCCGAACCTGAATCTTAGTATCCATATCCGGCTCGTTCTTAAAAGTACAGGACATCCTGAACCACAAATCCAAAAAAGGGAACGGGGTATACCTGACATTCAAATAGCTTCTGATTCCTTTTCCGTGCAAGGCCGGTATAGAAAAACCGTAAAGCACATCAGACTCGTAAACGTAGATCCTGGTATTCCATGAATCGGTATAAAAGAAACTGACACGTAAAGATCCGTTGAAACGTTCTTTTTTATCCCGGTATGCCAATTGAATATAAGCGGCCGTTCCCCATTCATTTTCCGTTCCGTGTAAAACACTGTTGACCCCGTCTGCCCGCAATCCCAGGGAAAGACTCTCTGTCAGGGGAACAGCGGTTTGCAAACGAAGGGACTGTTTGTCGGTGATCCCTTTGTCGGAAATGGACCTTTGCTGGCGAAGCGAAAACAGGTGGTTCTCCCGCTGGAGCCTTATGCGGTAATCCCATCCGTAAGACTTGTCATGACACAGATACCTGGATACAGGAAAATAATAAAACCATGCATTGCCTGTCAGGGTCCATTTTTTTAGAACATTCCGGGAGGAAGAAAATTGAACGCTGATTTCATTGGAAGAGGTAGAATTCCTGCCGGCATCCGTTCCGTAAGCCGAGGTAAAAGACGGCGAAAAAAGCCTTAAAACCAGTGCGTCCCTGGCACCTTCACTGCCATAGCGGATCACCCCGCCCAAAAAGGCAGGTGATAGTCCGGCATCCATTGCCATTTCTGAAAACACCAGCCAGTTACCGCATCTTGCCGAGTAATCTACGGACATGCCGCCAAAAGGCAAATTCCTGTTTTTAAATCGGTTATAATAAGTAATATTGCCCGCATCGGGTTTGCTGTAGCCGTATCCCAAAGCAGTAGCTCCCAATTTCCACCCGTCTCCCTTATAGGAGGCATTCACCCCTGCTGCCCATGCCCCGAGTGTGTTTTTTTTCTCCGTTTCCAAAGGGGTTCGGTGGTAGCCGGTTTCCACCAGCGAAGTGAATCCTTCCTCAATGATACGGGCATCCAGCCTGCGATACGATCCAAATACCGATATGTCAAAATTTTTTACCGAGAAGGTAGCCCCGGCTCCTCTGAAGGATCTGTTCTCGTCCCGGGAAGTGTATGCGGTAAGCCCCATTTCCTTATTGAATAATGAAGAAGGAGACCATGACGCTCCAAAATGAGAACCGTTCCATAACAACAATCCCTGACCGAAACGCGCCCGGAAATCCCCGGCGACCAAAGATTTGAGAAATCCTTTGTTTTTCAGACTCAGATGGCATGATACGTAGTCAGCCAAAGATCGTTCTCCCGGATCACTTTCCAAAGTAACACCCCATTGCAGTTTTCCGTAATAGTTGTAATTGTAACGGGCATACCGGTACCAGGGAAGGCCCAGGTAACGGGAATTGGGACGTTCCAGGTATTCCTGTTCGGTTACAGGAGCGTAATACCCGCCCCTGGGAAAAAAGGTCCGTGTCTGGAGCATCAGTGAACGTTTGCCGTGCAGGATAAACGAACGCAGGTCCAAAGGCATGGAACGCGGTTTCGGTTCCAGGGTAAAAAACAAGGCGAGCCATTTCGCATCTTTTTCCGTAAAACCCGGGATAATCGGGATCTCGGCCCATGTAAGAAAATCCCCGTAACGTTTTCTGTAATCCAGCAGGGATTGAACCTGGTACATGGAAAGAAATCCGGTCATTTGAAGTTCTTTCTGCGTAGCTTCATTCAGACTTAATCGTGATTCCAGTATTTCTTCCCAGTCATCTTTGTTAAACTTGCCTGATTGAGCAAGTTCTTCCATTAAGAGTTCCGGGGTCTGCCCGAAAGTCAAACCCCATACTGTGCTGCAAAAGAGCACACAACAAAATTTTCTCATGACGCTTTCCCCTCTTTCGCTCCCCTCTGATGAGCGTTGTTGTTAAACTATTGTTCAGATCTTGTACCTGTATTGGATCTTTTTGATGGATTCATTCGCTTCTTCCACTTTTCTTGTTAGTGAACTGCGGAAATCTTTCATCCTTGCAGCCAGCTCCTGATTTCCCAGGGCCAGGATACCGGCAGCAAAAATCGCTGCGTTGCGTGCCCCGTCCAATGCCATGGTGGCAACCGGAATTCCTGCGGGCATTTGAAGAATGGATAATATGGAATCCAATCCGGCCAACGAGTTGGAAGACTTAACGGGCACTCCGATAACCGGAATATCAGCATAAGCTGCTATGACTCCGGGAAGGTGAGCCGCCCCACCGGCTCCGGCAATGATCACCCGAACGCCTCTTTGGGATGCATTTCTGGCAAAATCCGCAACTTTGTCCGGCGTCCTGTGTGCCGAAAGGGCATTGATTTCAAAAGGGATTTCCATTTGTTCAAGAAAACGGGCCGCTTCTTCCATTACCGGCATATCCGATAAACTGCCCATGATGATGCTGACTTGAGGATTCATGATCTATTGCTGTTAAAAGTTCAAATTTAATCATTATTTTTGTTCCATGGAACGCATAACCCTTCAAGACAAAACTTTCCGGACATATATCCCGTATGCGGAAATTGACAAAGCTATTTCCCGCATAGCCGGACAACTGAACCGGGATCTGAGCAACGAAGAAAAACCCGTATTCCTTAGTATACTTAACGGGTCATTCATGTTTACGGCAGATCTGATGAAGAAAATTACGCTCAATTGCGAAGTCACTTTCGTCAAACTTTCTTCATACAGCGGAACCGAAAGTACCGGAACTGTCCGCCAGGTGCTGGGTTTGTGCAGTGACATTAAAGACAGGACCGTCATTGTGCTGGAAGATATCGTAGATAGCGGAACTACCATCTCCAACCTGCTTGGAGATCTGAAAACAAGAAATCCCAAACAAATAAAGATTTGCACCCTTCTGTTGAAACCTGACGCCTACAAGGCAGATATTCCCATAGATTATGCGTGCATCAAGATCCCCAACGATTTTGTTGTAGGATACGGTCTGGATTACAACAATCTGGGAAGACAATACAAAGACCTTTACGTAATAGATTGAATGATGGTAAATATTATTATTGCAGGCCCTCCCGGTTCGGGGAAAGGGACACTGGCTAAATTGATGGTGGAAGCATTCGGGTTTGTCCATCTTTCCACCGGAGATATGCTTAGAAACGAAATTGAACGGGGAACACCGCTTGGCAAGGAAGTGGAATCCATACTTTCCAAGGGCGATCTGGTTTCCGATAAGATCGTCATTTCCTTGATAGCCAACAACCTGGAAGCTCATCCCAAGGCACGCGGTTTCCTGTTTGACGGGTTCCCCCGAACATTGCCCCAGGCTCGTGCTTTGGATGAGTTTCTGGAGGCAAAGGGCCATCCGCTGAAGCTGCTCATATTGCTCGATATTGACGATTCCATATGTGAAATGAGGTTGTTACGCCGTGCCACCATTGAAAACAGGCCGGACGATACCGACGCCCAAAGGGTACGTCACCGTCTGGCTACATACCATACCCAAACAGAACCGATCATTGATCATTATAAACAACAAGATAAATTTGTTTCCGTTGACAGCTCCAAAACTCCGGAATATACTTTCAACCAGGTAAGTGAATGTCTGAAACCAATTTTGTAGATTATGTCAAACTTTTCTGTGCCTCCGGTAACGGAGGTGCCGGATCCGTGCATTTGCTGCGGGCCAAGTACGTTCCCAAAGGAGGCCCCGACGGGGGCGACGGGGGACGAGGAGGCCATATTATCCTGAAAGTCAATCCGCAATTTTGGACGTTAATACACCTGAAATACAGAAAACACATCCGCGCCGGTAACGGAGAACCCGGACGGGGCAACCTGGCTCACGGCGCAGACGGAGATGACATTTACGTTGATGTACCTCCGGGGACTGTCATTAAACGGGCAGATACTGAAGAATATCTGGCTGAATTGACCACTGCCGGTGAAGAATTCATTTTATGCCGCGGAGGTAAAGGCGGCCTGGGAAACAACCATTTCAAATCTGCTACCCGCCAGACACCCCGCTACGCACAGCCGGGTCAACCGGGTGAGGAAAACTGGTTTGTCCTGGAATTGAAACTGCTTGCCGATGTAGGGCTTGTAGGATTTCCCAACGCCGGAAAGTCCACCTTATTAACAGCTGTTTCTGCCGCAAGACCAAAGATCGCGGATTATCCCTTCACTACACTTGTTCCTCAGTTGGGTATTGTATCCCTGTCCGATAACCGGTCTTTTGTTATGGCAGACATACCCGGTATAATCCAGGGAGCTCATGAAGGAAAGGGGCTGGGACTCCGCTTCCTGAGACATATTGAACGAAATTCCATGTTGTTGTTCCTTATTCCCGCAGACAGTCCGGACATTACGGCCGAATACAAAATATTGCTTCAGGAATTGAGACAATACAAAGCAGAACTCATGGACAAGCAGAAGATGCTGGCCGTTACCAAGGCAGATCTTTTGGACGAACAGCAGGAAAAAGCTCTTAGAAGACGTATACCGCGTTCCCTGCCCGTAATGTTAATTTCATCTGTAACCGGAAGAAACATTACCCAACTCAAAGAGCAGATATGGAACACCTTGTGGAATCAATAATCCGGTTGGATCATGATCTCTTTTTTATCATCAACGGAGCTCACTGTCCCCTGTTGGATCCGGTGATGAAAACCTTTTCAAACATACCTGTATGGATACCGCTGTACCTGCTGATCACGGGCGGGCTTTTTGTGATACTTCCATGGAAAAAAGCGTTGATCGCCCTGGCGGGCATTTTACTTACTTTTTTACTGACGGACCAGGTATCGTCTTCCCTGATCAAGGAATGGGTTCAAAGGGTAAGACCTTGTCACGTTCCCCAATGGGAAGACAGTATCCGTTTGCTTGAGGGAAAAGGGGGACTATACTCTTTTGTTTCGTCCCATGCCGCAAATGTTTTTGGATTGGCAACATTTACGGGACTGGTATACCGGAAAAAATGGTACACGACATTCATTTTTATTTGGGCTTTCCTGGTTTCTTACAGCCGTATTTATGTAGGAAAGCATTTTCCGGCTGATGTGGTATGCGGGGCTCTGGCGGGAATGTTGCTCGGATGGATCGTATACAGGATATATCTCTTTGTCATCATAAAAATGGAAAAACATGCGCTGTTTAATAGATAAAACAACGGATCCGTACTGGAACCTTGCCGTTGAAGAATATTTACTGACCCGCTTGCATATACCTGTTTTCAGACTATGGCGAAATGCTCCCGCGATCATTGTAGGACGCAACCAACATACCCCCTCGGAGATCAACAGTGAATATGTCCGGGAAAACAATATTGCCGTAGTCCGCAGGCTTAGCGGAGGAGGTGCGGTTTTTCATGACCTGGGAAATATCAATTATACGTTTGTGGACCGTTACCCTCCCGGGACAGACACGTCCGAAATCTTTGCCCGTTTTACGCAACCCATATTGGATGTATTGCATAAACTGGGTGTGAATGCCTGTCTGGAAGGAAGGAATGATCTGGTCATAGACGGACGCAAGTTCTCCGGCAATGCCATAGCGCTCCATAAAAACCGTATCTTATTGCACGGCACCCTGCTGTTCAGTGCATCTATCAAGGACCTGTCTCTTGCCCTGAAAACAAAAGCACGTGAAAAAAAACGCGGTGTACCCAGTAACCCGCGTGCTGTGTGTAATATTTCCGAATACCTGAAGCAAAAAACGGATGCTGCAGGATTCCTGGATATCCTGAAAGAACATATTGCAGGCAACCCTGATAAAACATACAAAGATGAACCGTTGAACCAACAGGAACAAGAAATCATCCGTGCCTTATGTGACAGCAAATACAGGACGGACTCCTGGAACTACGGAAAAGACGCAAACAATGGAACAGTCCGTAAAAAACGATTTGCCGGAGGCAATATGGAAGTAATCCTGGATATTCGCAACGGAGTGATAGAAGATGCAAAGATTTTCGGAGATTATTTTTTTCTGGCACCCACACAAGACATTGAAGCAGCCCTGAAAGGCTGTCCACACACAAAAGAAGCTATTGGGAAAAAACTGCAAAACTTCCGGATGGAAGATTACTTTCGCAACATTCCTCCGGAAGATTTCACAGACTTACTCCTCTGATTGCTTTTCCAGCAATTCCAACATCCTGACGGCACATAAAGCGACCGGTGTTCCGGGCCCGAAAACGGCCACGGCTCCCGCATCATACAATTCCTGGTAGTCCTGGGCAGGAATTACACCGCCTACGATCACCAGGATGTCTTCGCGTCCCAATTCTTTTAATGCATTAACTACCTGTGGTACAAGTGTTTTATGTCCGGCAGCCAATGAAGAAACACCCAGGATGTGAACATCGTTCTCCACTGCTTGGCGAGCTGCTTCTTCCGGAGTCTGGAACAAAGGCCCCATATCTACGTCAAAACCTATGTCTGCGTATCCGGTAGCCACTACTTTTGCTCCGCGATCATGCCCGTCCTGACCCAGTTTGGCTATCATTATCCTGGGCTGACGGCCTTCCCGTTCAGCAAAACGAGCCGCCATTTCTCTGGCTTTGGCAAAGTGAGCATCGTCTTTTACTTCAGATAAATAAACTCCCTTGTTCATACGTATTACTGCTTTATAACGTCCCGCCACTTTTTCACAGGCGTCGGAGATCTCTCCTAAAGTGGCCCTGTTGCGGGCTGCTTCAACAGCCAGTTCCAGTAAATTTCCCGTTTTATCACGCGCAGCCCGGGTGATAGCTTCCAGGGAAGCCTCCACTTTTGCGGAATCCCTGTTTTTTCGCAATGATTCCAGCCGGGCAATTTGCGAAAGACGTACTTTGGTATTGTCTACGTCCAATATTTCAATTGGATCTTCTTTGTCCAGACGGTATTTGTTAACACCCACCAACACATCAATCCCGGAATCAATGCGTGCCTGTGTGCGTGCCGCTGCTTCTTCAATTCTCAATTTTGGAATCCCTGTTTCAATGGCTTTGGCCATACCTCCCAGATCTTCGATTTCCTGTATGAGCTCCCATGCATCGTGTGCAATCTTGTGAGTCAATGATTCCACGTAATAGGATCCTGCCCAGGGATCAATGCTGCGGCATATTTCCGTCTCGTCCTGCAGGTACAATTGGGTATTGCGGGCGATCCTTGCCGAGAAGTCCGTGGGCAATGCAATGGCTTCGTCCAGTGCGTTGGTGTGCAGACTCTGCGTATGTCCCAAAGCTGCGGCCATGGCTTCTATGCAGGTCCGGGAAACGTTGTTGAAAGGATCCTGCTCGGTCAAAGACCAACCTGAAGTTTGACAGTGTGTTCTCAGAGACAACGATTTTGGATTTTTCGGATTGAAACCTTTAACGATCCGGGCCCAGATCATCCGGGCCGCTCGCATTTTTGCAATCTCCTTGAAATGGTCCATTCCAATAGCCCAGAAGAAAGATATCCTGGGGGCGAATGCATCTATATCCATACCTGCCTTAACCCCGGTACGCAGGTATTCCAATCCGTCAGCAAGCGTGTAGGCCATTTCTATTTCACTGGTAGCACCGGCTTCCTGCATATGGTACCCCGATACGGATATGGAATTGAAACGTGGCATGTTGCGGGAAGTGTATGCAAATATATCTCCGATGATACGCATGGAAAAATCGGGAGGATAGATATACGTGTTACGGACCATGAATTCTTTCAATATATCATTCTGGATAGTGCCCGTCAATTCGGTAAGACCGGCACCCTGTTCCTGCCCCGCAACAATATAAAAGGCCAGGATGGGCAGTACTGCTCCGTTCATGGTCATGGATACGGACATTTTGTTCAACGGAATCTGGTCAAAAAGGACTTTCATATCTTCCACAGAACAGATGCTCACCCCTGCTTTGCCCACATCTCCGACTACACGGGGATGATCGGCATCGTACCCGCGATGCGTAGCCAGATCAAAAGCAACGGAAAGGCCTTTTTGCCCGGCAGCCAGATTCCTGCGGTAGAAGGCATTTGATTCTTCGGCTGTGGAAAAACCTGCATATTGTCTTATAGTCCATGGTTTTTGTACATACATGGTACTGTACGGTCCCCTAAGGTAAGGAGGTATACCTGCGGCATATTGCAGGTGTTCCATGTTTTCCAGATCTGAGGCTGTATAATACTTTTTCATAATTCCAGTTCTTTTTGGTATTGAAGAAGCGTCTCAAGCACATTGCTTCTGAGACTGATGAAATGAGTAACCCCTTCCTTTATGAGTTCTTCTTTGCAAGCAGGTTCTCCGGCAACAGTCAGTATAATGTCATCTCCCAGGGAACGGGCTATCTGCGGAACAGCATCGCAATATTCTTCGTCTGATGAACAGGCTACAACTATACGGGCACCGGAGCTCAAAGCGGCCTGTATGCCTTCTTCCACTGAAGCAAAACGGTTGTTGTCCGTAACCTTGAATCCGGCAACACCAAAGAAATTGGCAGAAAATTGCGCTCTTGCGCGACACATGGCCGGATTTCCGAATGTAAGCAGGAAAACCTGAGGAATCACGGATGCTTTTTCAGTTTCCAAACGCAATTTTTCAAACGGGGCAGCAGCCCGGACCCATTTCTCTTCCGCTATCTCTGAAAGCATTGCGGGAGCTTGTGCTGCAGCATCGGGATACTGATTGACACCCACCAGGATCTCTTTGCGGGAAGCCAGGTTTTTCAAGGAGCGTTCCCGGGCAGCCCGGATGTTTTCCATTACCCATAACCTTCCGGTTTCAGAAGAAAAGCCCCCTTTTTCCAGCAGCTGTTTGTACATTTTTTCCGACTCGGCAAGGATGGAATGCGTCAGATTTTCAACATAATAGGACCCTGCCGCCGGATCCGTTACCCGGTCAAAATGAGCTTCTTCTTTTAATATGGTCTGTATGTTCCTGGCCAGGCGATCACTAAAATCGTTTACATCATGAACCACACGGTCAAACGGGATTACTTCCATTGAATCCACCCCTGCGATAGCTGCCGACATGGCTTGTGTCGTTCCCCTGAGCAGGTTCACATACATATCGTAAGCCGTCTGGTTCCAAAAATTGGTGGTGGCATGGAGCCGGATCTTTTGATCTTCCGGTTCCCCGACACCTTGTTCTTTCACAATCCTGCTCCAGAAAACCCTGGCAGCACGAAATTTTGCGATTTCCAGAAAATAATGGGATCCTATCCCGGTATGAAAATGAATGGAACGCGCAGCTATGGAAGGCGCCATGCCTTTCTCCTTTAACAAGCGAATGTATTCACTACCCATGGCCATGGAAAAGGCCAGTTCCTGTACGATGCCCGAACCGTTATTCCTGTAGTCATATCCCCTGACGCATATTACGCGAATATGCGGATAATCCCTGCTACTTTCTATAAGTATTTTTAAAACATCAAGTTCTTTCACTGACGGGTTTCTGCCTTCGTCATAAGCCCGGCCAAGCGGATTGAACTCAAAACGGGCCCTGACCTGTAAAGGATCTGTGCCTTCCGTTTTTATATAGCTCAGAAAAGCATCCAGCACCTGAGGCTTTTTACAGGAAACCCCTTCAAAAGAAATCTCCACGGCAGGTAAATAGACCCCTGCCAGCAGCGTTGCCATGTCTTTTTCAGAATAATCCTTTTCTTTGTCCAGACGAAATCCTATGGATTCCACGCCCCGAGTCAGCGCGTTGAGCACCCGGGCATTTACCTCTTTGAGCGATCCTTTTACCGAAAATCCCTGGCGTATCAGCCAGTTGTTTTCT
>JAAYYL010000129.1 GCA_012515395.1 Bacteroidales bacterium | reverse complement strand
CTCCGTCGGCAATTTTGTAAGCTACGGGCAATTCCCAGACATTATCATTATAAAGTACGGCACCTCTGAGTTCCAGGTATGACTTCTCCATTCCCTTAACATAGTCAAACTGGATCTTGTGCTGGATCTCGTCTCCCGCAACGGGGATCACGTTGTAATTGTCCAGCACTTTTTCTCCCTGGAGCCTGAGTGCGGGAGCAGCTGCTTCTCCCCCTTCATAAACCAACACGGGAGTAACTTCCAGCATGGCTTTGGGATGGAAATATCCTTCGGGGAACTTCAATGTGTAACTGACATCGATTTTATCGGCTATCACCTCAAGAACTTCGGGAGTACATGATTTTTCTACGTCGTCGGCGTATTTAACCATGTCCTTGGGGTTGTTACAAGCCATAAGCATTACACCAAAAGCGGCAATGCCCAGAAAGCGCAATAAAGATTTTTTCATAATTAGAATTTTATTATTGGTATTATACGTACAATATCTGTTTCCGGTATGTGGATTAGCTTACAAATATAGTACAAAATTTATATCTTTGCAAAGATGGATGTTACAGCAATTAAACAGCGTTTTGAAATAATAGGGACAAGCCCTTTGCTCGATCGTGCCCTGGATATAGCTGCCCAGGTAGCCGCCACGGATCTATCCGTTTTGGTTACCGGTGAGACCGGCGTAGGGAAGGAATTTATACCCAAGATCATACATGTTAACAGCGCCCGAAAGCACGGCAACTATTTTGCCGTGAACTGCGGCGCTATCCCCGAAGGAACCATTGATTCCGAATTGTTCGGACACCGCAAGGGATCTTTTACGGGAGCCCACGAAGACCGGATGGGATACTTCGAGGTTGCCGACGGAGGGACCCTTTTTCTTGACGAGGTGGCCGAGTTGCCCCTTTCCACACAGGTTCGCCTGCTGCGTGCCCTGGAAACCGGGGAGTTCATCAGGGTGGGATCCTCCAAGGTCCAGAAAACCGATGTGCGCGTAATTGCAGCCACGAACATCAACCTGCCCCACGCCATCAAATCCGGCAAATTCAGGGAAGATTTGTATTACCGCCTGAACACCGTTCCCATCATGGTCCCTGCGTTGAGGGAACGTCCGGGGGACATCCACCTGCTGTTTCGCAAATTTGCCGCCGATTTTGCCGAGAAGTACAAAATGCCGGTTATCCGCCTGACCGACGAAGCCCGTAACCTGCTGGAGCATTACCGCTGGCCCGGCAACGTTCGTCAATTGAAAAACGTGGCCGAGCAGTTGAGCGTGCTGGAGCAAAAACGCCTGGTAAGCGCCGAATCGCTGCAGCATTACCTCCCGCCCGACAGCCCTCTTCACTTGCCGGTGGTATACAACTCGGAAAAAAGCGGATCCGACGATTTCCTTTCGGAAAGGGATATCTTGTACAAAATATTATTCCAGTTACGGTCGGAAATGGACGAGATGAAACAAAAACTGGTCGCACTGGAAGAACACGGGCCGCTCCCGGCCCAGGGCCAGGGAAAAATGTTGCCGCATCCTATACATAAACCATTGGAAGAAGAAGAGGAAGAAGTCACCGAAGGAGAAATTCTTCCCCTGGAAATAGTTGAAGAAAGCCCGGATTTGTCCCTTGACTCTCTGGAAAAGGAATTGATCGTGAAAGTCTTAAGAAAAAATAAGGGGCACCGCAAATCCACAGCCAAAGAATTGGGTATTGCCGAACGCACCTTATACCGTAAAATTAAAGAATACGGAATCGAATAAATGAAAAAGATCCTCACCGCTGGAAGACATATAGCCTTGTTGACCCTCCCGTTGCTGCTGACACAATGCTGGTGGTACTCGTTTTCCGGGACATCCATTCACCCGGATGCCCAAACCATCAGTGTTTCGTATATTGAAAACAGGGCGGAACGCATCAATCCGGCCTTAAGCAACCTGCTGACCGAGGCCCTGATGGATAAATACACAAAACTCACACCGTTGTCGGTGATTAACAGTAACGGGGACTACGCCGTTTCCGGCGAGATAACCGGCTATACCATAGCTCCCATGGCCGTGACATCGGATGAAGTAGCTTCCATGACACGACTAACCGTTACGGTCAGGATCGTCTTTGAAAACAAACTCGATCCGGGTGAGAATTTTGACAAAAGCTTTTCGGGATACGAAGATTTTGATTCAACCATTTCATTCGATGCGGCAGAAGGAGCGTTGGTGGATACCATAATAGAAAAGATCGTAGAAGATATTTTCAACGCGACCGTAGCGAACTGGTAAAGTGCAGACAAATGACAGACAAAACGACTTTTTATGAAAAATACCTGAAAGCAACCCCGCAGGAACTGGCTTCATACGGCTATATCTTGCAGGATGTTGTAAGAAGGTATCCCTGGTTTTCCCTGGGTCATATGCTGTTGTTCAAATCCCTGTGCGGACTGGGAGGAGACGCCTACCTGTCCGAATCCGAAAAAACAGCAGCCTATGTGTATTCCAGAAACAAGCTCAGTTTTATCTTGCAGGAAAGTCTGAAAAACAAGGAAATCATTGCCGAGGATGACTTTTTCATCCTGGATCAAACCCTGGAGATCGAAAAAGAAGAAGCTTCCTCCGAGGCCGTTCAGGAAAGCAATCCAAAAGGCAGGAAGCCCGAGTTTATTCTGGAGCAGTCGCCGGAACGAGCCTTTTATCCCGGAGCCGACTATTTTGGGAAAACAGACCTGGCAACCCTGGAACTGGACGTAACGGCGCCCGTAGACAGGTTCATAAGCGAAAATCCACGTTTCACGGAAGTTCTCAAACGTTCCGGCGAGAATATTGATACGCAACAGCAGGACATTTCCCCCGTGCTTGCAGATGATGAATTCGTAACCGAAACACTTGCAAGGATCTATACGGAACAGGGGTACCACAAACTGGCCATTGCCTGTTACGGCAAACTTATTTTGCTATATCCGGAAAAAAGCACTTACTTTGCGTCCCTTGTTCAAGAAATCAAGCAAAAAACAAACACTTAAAATATGTATACAGCAACTGCCATTCTCATAGTTATCGCCAGTATACTGCTGACTCTTGTCGTATTGGTACAAAACTCCAAAGGAGGAGGGCTGGCAGCCAATTTTGCAACCGGTAACACCACTTTTGGCGTACGTCAGACCGCCGATTTTCTGGAAAAAGCTACCTGGACACTGGCCATTGCCATATTGGTACTCTGTCTGTTGGGAACCACATTTATATCTACCGGAAGGAGCAAGAAAAACTCGGACCTGGAACAGCGTCTGGAAGAAACCCAGCAACCCGCCGGACTTCCCCAATTTCCCACGGGAAGCGAAGATGCACAGCCGCTGTTGCCCACAGAATAAAACATTATGTATTCTTCTTTTCAACAACATCTCCTGAATGAACTGGCGGAGATCCGTGAAGCAGGATTGTACAAGGAAGAAAGGATCATTACTTCACCACAGGGATCTTCCATATTCGTCAGAGAAAGTAACGTACTCAATTTTTGTGCGAACAATTACCTGGGTTTGTCAAACCATCCCCAGTTGGTAAAGGCTGCGGCCGAAGCCCTGAAAAACCGCGGATACGGCATGTCCAGCGTCCGTTTTATATGTGGCACGCAGGATTTGCACAAAGAACTGGAAAACACCATTGCCCGCTTTTTCGGGACTGAAGACACCATTCTCTATGCATCTTGTTTTGATGCCAACGGAGGTTTGTTTGAACCGCTGCTGGGAGAAGAAGATGCCATCATCTCGGATGCCCTTAACCATGCTTCCATCATTGACGGAGTCCGTTTGTGCAAGGCAAAACGGTACCGTTATGCCAACGCCAATATGGAAGACCTGGAAAAATGTCTGATAGAGGCTCAGGAGCAAAGATTCCGCCTGATCATTACCGACGGCGTATTTTCCATGGACGGTAACGTGGCCCCGGTAGACAAAATCTGTGCGCTGGCCCAAAAATACGACGCCATGGTAGTGGTGGACGAATCGCATTCGGCCGGAGTCGTAGGTCGTACGGGACGCGGAACGACTGAACTGTTCAACCTGAAGGGCAAAATTGAAATACTCACGGGGACTTTGGGCAAAGCGTTCGGAGGAGCCATAGGCGGATTTACAACCGGAAAAAAAGAAGTCATTGAATTGCTTCGGCAACGTTCAAGGCCTTACCTGTTCTCCAATTCCATACCGCCCATGGTGGCAGCGGCCGGCATAGCCGCTTTCAACTTGCTGGACAGGGACAACAACCTGCAGGACAAGCTGCACGCTAACACGGCATATTTTGTCAAGAAAATGAAAGAGGCAGGTTTTGACATCAAGCCTACGCAAAGTGCCATATGTGCGGTAATGCTTTATGATGCCCGGCTCGCACAGGAATTTGCGGCTGCTTTGCAGCATGAAGGTATTTATGTGACCGGATTTTCTTTCCCGGTAGTGCCAAAAGGAGAGGCCCGTATCCGCGTTCAGATTTCTGCGGCACACGAGCCTCGTCAACTGGATGACTGCATTCAGGCCTTTTGCAAGGTCGGCAAACAAATGCAGGTTATTCGGAACTGATAATATTCACTTTTCTGGATCGTGAAACCCCAAACTCGTGATACACGGGTTTGCGTACAATTACTACCTGGTCTGAAGGTATGTAAAGCTTCAGCGATCCGCTGTTCCCTTTCCACGGTTCTTCTTTGCTTACCTCCATGGCGTTCAGGGACAGAACGTTCCCATTAAAGTTGAAGACAGGTTTCATGGCTTCAGCTTCCAACTCGGCCCGGTGCTCCGAACTCCCGAAAGAACGGGATTTCACTAAAATGGAAGGGGTTTCCTCATCAGATTGCCGTATCAGGGTCAGGGGAGGGAAACACACCAGGTTCAGATCTTCCCGTTTTCCTTCCAGCCAGCCCAGGTTGTAGTGGGAATTGTTGGCCTCCAGCCAGTAGCGTTCAAAAAGGAAATCATTGTCCGCTTCAAATTCGACGTACAATGTGTCTGACGTTAGTTCCAGGGGAACGGTTTCCCGGTAATCGGCATTGTGCCTGAAATTATGAAAGTTGAAAGAGCTCAGGACTATTAACCCGATAACAGATACCAGCCAGGTGAAAAACAGCGTCGGGCCTATCCATCTTTGACCTTTTATGTTGAACACCATAACCGACCCCAGGTGTATGAATCCAATAACCGGTACAAGGATGGCCAGCGTCAGGAATACTTTGAACAGGACGGGGTTCACAGAAAGCGAAACCAGGTCGGGGAGGGCTGTGGGGATAACGTTCAGGAAAAACCCGGTAGCCGTGAAAGCCACTATCAGAGCAATCAGTACGGCGGTACTGGTTAACAGGAAAAACAAGCCTACGATAACGGCAAAAACCCGTCCCAGAACATACCAGCCTCGGTTGCCTTCGTTGTATCCCGTGCGGGATTCATAACTGTAACGCGGAGCAGGTGCAGGAGCCGAATGCTGTACACCCCGGGCAGAAAGCGGTGCACCCCGCATGGCGTATTTTTCTTCTACCGAACGGGCAGGGGGAATTACAATCCAGAGTATTACATATATAACGACAAACACCCAGGGGAAGTTAAAAAACAACGGTCCCCAATGATGAATATTCGAAAATACATGTATTCCCGAAGGGATGAAGAATAAAACGGCAAAAAGAACCCTGATCAGAACCACTTCTATATTGAAATAAGCGGCAAGTCCGGAACAAACACCGCCAATGACTTTGTGGTCCACATCGCGGTACAATCGTTTGGCCGGTTTGGGAGAAAGGCTTCCGCCAGGCATTTCCGGAGATGGTTCTCCGCCTTCTTCTTCAATAACTTCAGGCGGTCCCATGATTTCCAGAACCTGATCCACATCGGCTTTGGAAACAACTCGGGCACCCATCTGGGTGCGTTCGCCCAACAACTCGGCAATCCGCTCTTCAATTCCGTCTACAATCTCCAGACCGCCTTCTTTACCGGCATAGTACCGGCGCAGGTGATCCAGGTATACTTTCAGGACGTTGTATGCATCTTCTGCCAACGTAAAAGGCATTTTGTTAATGCTTACTTTGATAACTTTTTTCATTTTCTCAGAATGTCAAGAGTTTCCACAATTTCTTTCCAGGCTTTGTCCATTTCCTGTAGTACTTCTCGGCCTTTGTCGGTCAGGGTGTAATATTTGCGGGGAGGACCCTGGGTAGACTCTTCCCAGCGATAAGCCAAAAGCCCCTGGTTTTTCTGCCGGGTAAGCAGGGGATACAAAGTGCCTTCTACAACAATGATCCGGGCATCTTTCAATTTGTTGATCAATTCAGAGGCATACGCATCGTTTTTGTCCAGAACACTCAGTATGCAGTATTCCAGCACACCTCTTCGCATCTGTGACTTAATGTTTTCAATATTATTTTCAGTCATAACAGCAATCTTTAAATTCATAAAAAAGGACTAACGGCGTCCGCTAAAGCGGCGCAGGTTCTCTGCCGTAACGGGCAGTCCTCTCATCTCCAGTTTTTCAGAAGCCGTTCGGGCCATAGGGACGGCTATCCATAAAATAATGTATACCCAGAAGCCCACGCTTCCCAGGAATAAAGTCGCCACGGCCAGGACACGGGTTAACACCGGGTCACAGTTGAAATAAGCCGCCAGACCGCTGCAGACACCACCTACCATGGTGTCGTCCGGATCACGGTACAGACGTTTGCGGGGTTTCTCGCCCGTACCGTCATACCTTTCGTACCGGGTATGATCATTGCGACGGCGCGATTTACCCGTTTCTTCTCCGGCTTCCTCACGGGTGCCGGCTTCGTTGGGATAGCCCAGTTGTGAAATCACGCGTTCTACAACGGCCAGTGTGACCACTTCGCTTTTTCCTTTGGTGTATTCGTAAAAAAGTTCGGCGATCCGCTGTTCCACATCTTCCATGACTTCGGGCGCCTCGGGGCTTTCCATTTCATTGCGGAAACGCTCCAGATACAGGTCAAGTCTTTGATATGCATCTTCTTCAATAACAAAGCTGCTTCCGCCAATGCCTACATTCATTACTTTTTTCATAGTTTTTTCTTCAGTATATGTGTTTCATTAGAATTTTACGCCACAAAGATATATAAATATTTTGATACCTTGTATCGCAAGGTACTAAAATAATTAAAAAAATAGCCAAAAAACTCAGATTCAATTATCTTTGTACATATATATGGAAAGCATAAAAGAGATTTTCAAAATCGGGAACGGCCCGTCCAGTTCCCATACCATGGCCCCTCGCAGGGCAGCGCTTGAATTTGCTGAGCGTAACCCCCGGGCAGCGGGCTTTTCTGTCACTTTATACGGAAGCCTGGCAGCGACCGGTAAAGGCCATTTTACGGATAAAGCCCTTGAAGATGCTTTCAGCCCCAAACCGGTAGAGATCATCTGGAACCGTACTGCCGTTTTGAAGCAGCACCCCAACGGTATTGAATTCAAAGCGCTGGACAGTGACGGAAAAATACTGGACACCCGGCTTACTTTCAGTATTGGCGGGGGAGACTTGTCCGATACCGGAAAAAGATCCGATAGAAAAGTGATCTATCCCCTGAACAAAATGTCTGAGATACTCCCGTATTGCCAGAAAAACGGGATTCATTTCTGGGAATACGTAAAAATGCACGAAGAACCGGACATATGGGATTACCTGGAACAGGTATGGCTAACCATGAAGGATGCCATTCACAGGGGGCTTGAAAACGAAGGTGTTTTACCCGGTCCGTTGCATCTGGCCCGCAGAGCGGCTTCTTTTCACATCAAAGCCCAGGGATACAAAGGCTCCATGCAACGGCGCGCCATGGCTTTTTCCTATGCTTTGGCCGTTGCGGAAGAAAACGCATCGGGATCGCTTATCGTTACGGCTCCCACCTGTGGCAGTTGCGGGGTCATTCCGGCTGTCTTGTACTTGAACCAAACATCCTATAATTTCCCGGACAAGCGAATCATCCATGCGCTGGCAACTGCCGGCCTGATTGGAACACTCATTAAAAGCAATGCCTCCATATCCGG
>JAAYYL010000128.1 GCA_012515395.1 Bacteroidales bacterium | reverse complement strand
TGGCTGCCGATTGTACAGCCTTCACAGCTACGGGTTTTCACAACCGCTTCCTGAAAGATAAGGTTTTAGCCATTGCCTGCCCCAAGCTTGATTCCAACCGCGAATCATACATTGAAAAACTGGCTGTGATGATAGATCAAACTAAAATAGAAACACTGACTGTATTGGTCATGGATGTTCCTTGTTGTTCAGGCTTGATGGAACTGGTGCGCCGGGCACGCGAAAAGTGTCAGCGTTACATCCCTGTCAAGAAAGTCATTATTACCGTAAAGGGAAATGTGAAATCCGAAGAATGGATTCAATAAATAATAATACACTTTAAATCAATTTATTATGAGTATGTTTTGTTTTCAGTGCCAGGAAACGGCCCGCAATCAGGGTTGTACCGTTAAAGGAGTGTGCGGTAAGGAATCCCAGACCGCAGCGCTCATGGATTTACTGCTCTATGTAGGCAGGGGTGTGGCTATTGTGCAAAAATCATTACGGGACAAAGGTATAGCTGCCGATGTACCCGATCATTTTCTAATGGATGCCTTGTTTTGTACAATTACCAATGCCAATTTTGATGATTCTGCCATTAGTGAACGCATTGATAAAGCTTTGGAATTGAAGAAAGAACTGTTGCGGAAAGCTGCCGAAAACGGGGTGGATGTTCCCGATATGCCGGAAGTCAAAATTCAGGCGGAAGCTGCAGACTACCTTACGAAAGCAGACAGTGTGGGGGTTCTAAGCGAAGCTGACGAAGATAAACGTTCCCTTAAACAATTAACTATTTACGGTTTAAAAGGTATGGCTGCCTATGCGGATCATGCCCTGAATCTGGGATTTGAAGATAAAGAGATCTATCGTTTCATGGAAGAAGCCTTGTTCCAGGTTTCCCGAAACGATATATCGGTAGAAGATCTGATATCCCTTGTACTAAAGACTGGAGAAACGGGTGTTAGAGCCATGGCTCTTCTGGATAAGGCAAATACTACCGCATACGGGAATCCCGAAATGACTAAAGTCAATATCGGGGTTGGAAAAAATCCGGGGATCCTTATCAGCGGGCACGACCTTAAAGACATGGAAGAACTGTTGGAACAAACCGCAGGTACGGGAGTGGATGTCTATACCCACGGAGAAATGTTACCGGCCAATTATTATCCGGCATTCAAGAAGTACGATCATTTCGTAGGCAATTACGGCAATTCATGGTGGAAGCAACGTGAGGAATTCGAAGCTTTCAACGGAGTAATTCTTTTCACGACCAACTGTATAGTTCCTCCTCTGAAAGATGCAACCTACCTGGAAAGAATGTATACCACCAACTCGGCAGGTTATCCCGGGGCAAAACATATTCCACCAAGGAAAGAAGGAGAAAGGAAAGATTTTTCCGAATTGATAGAAAAAGCAAAACGGTGTCAACCTCCCAAAGAGATCGAAAAAGGTGAAATCATCGGAGGATTTGCCCATCACCAGGTTCTTGCATTGGCTGACCAGATAGTGGATGCTGTCAAATCCGGAGCCATCAAACGTTTTGTGGTTATGGCCGGATGCGACGGACGTATGAAATCACGTCAGTATTATACGGATTATGCTTTGGCTTTACCCAAAGACAATGTGATCCTTACAGCCGGATGCGCCAAATACAGGTATAACAAACTGCCTTTGGGTGATATTAACGGCATACCTCGTGTATTGGATGCAGGACAATGCAATGACAGTTATTCGCTTGTCGTTATTGCACTGGCATTGAAAGACGCATTCGGACTCGAAAGCGTGAACGATCTGCCTATCTTCTACAACATTGCCTGGTACGAACAAAAAGCAGTCATTGTATTGCTGGCACTGCTAAGTCTTGGTGTGAAAAACATTCACCTGGGGCCGACACTTCCCGCATTCCTGTCACCTAACGTGACCAGTGTACTGGTAGAGAAATTCGGAATAGGACCTCAGCCCGAACTGAGTTAAAAGGGGCCCTCTTCAACCTTTATTGATGATGTCCGGAGATCCTCAGGATACCGGACATCATTATATAAAGACTTATACATCCCATCATGGCCAGTCCGGGATGGTTTCCGGTTGAGAGCAATGTTACAACCAGAATAGCACACAATCCCAGGAAAATGTATCTTACTTTGTTTTCCCTTAATCCGAATCCTTTATGTTTGAGAGAAAACATGGGTAGGTTGCTGATCAGCAGGAAAGACAGAACTACTGACATACACGGAATGAACCATGATGTCTGCATGAGTTCTTGCCAGGAAAGGTTGGCCCGGGTATAGTAAACGGCAGCTGCTATCAGCAATGCGTTGGCAGGAGTGGGCAATCCAAGAAAACTGCTTGTCTGGCGCGTATCCACATTGAATTTTGCCAGACGTAAAGCAGAGAATACGGCTACAAGGAAAGGGATGAATGCCAGCCATTCCGAGGGGGCCGAAGGCAGGTATACCACATAAAGCATAAAAGCCGGTAAGAGGCCGAAACTGATGGTATCGGCCAGGGAATCCAGTTCCTTCCCCAAGGGAGAGTAAGCATGCAGTAACCGGGCTGCAAATCCGTCCAGAAAATCAAAAACGGCAGCAGCTATCAACAGCCAGAAAGCGATGTCTATCCTGTCTTTAAAAAGAAAAGCAATTCCCAATGCACCACAAAGCAAATTCAGGCAGGTGATGGCATTGGGAATATGTAGCAGCAATTTTTTCAAAGTCCCAATTTTTTACGGAATTCTTTGGGAATGGCGTCTTTATGTATCATGTAACCGATACATTTGCCACGGAAATAATTTTCTGACATGTGTACGAAACCTTTGTATTTCCCGGTCTCGCCCCATGAATTTTTTGTAATGTAGAATTTCACACCGTATTGGTCGTGTGCAATTCCGGTGACGTGCATCAAGTGGTCGTCGGTAGTCCGGAAAGTTTCGTACCATTGCTGGCGGATTTCCTGGGTCACTTCAATTTCATCGACGGAAGGATCGTTTCCCGGGACAATTGCCACTCCGTTTTCCTGTGAAAAGTCACGTGAAATATTTCCGTCCCAGGCCAGGGTGTAACCGTTTTCAAGGGCGTGGTCTGCAATAGCCATGAACTCATCCAGAGGTACATTGTAGTAGCGTTCGTGTTCCCAGTTGTCGGGTATTTCTACAGGTACCTGTTCGTAGAACGGGTGGTGTGTGTAACTGGTTATCTCTACATAATCGTCCATATTCAATCCTGTATATTCCAGAAAAGTCAAGGGTGTGTATTCCTGACCGTCGTATACAAATGTGTCAGGCACCCGGCCAAGGTAAACATCCAGGAGAGCATCCAGAAGTTCTCTGCTTTCAGGGCTAATTATCTTTGCTTTTACGGGAATCTCAGCCAAAGCATTCAGATATCCCTGTAACTCGGAATGGTTGTGTCCCGGAGAATCGTAGGCAATTCCGGGGTAGGCTTCTTCCGGCATGATCCCGTACCGGGCAATGGTATTTGTGGCTGTATGGCTTAAAGATCCGGGGCCGAGGTTTCCGTTGCCTCTTCTCAGGTAATTATCAAAGAAACGGGTTTTGTAGGTGTTGCGTACAACGTACATTTCCGAAAGATCCATAACCGGTTGGCCCATACGTATCAATTCACTTTCCAGGAAAGACAGCGTGGCAAAGCACCAGCATGTCCCGGTACGGCCCTGGTTTTTAAGGGTTGTTGACGGGTTATCGGTAACGGTAGTGAATTCATATTGCTGGGCGCTCAACGAACCTGTGAGTACAACAGCAACAATCATTAAAAGGAATGTCTTTTTCATCATGAACAAGGTTAGTTGATGCCCATTTTTTTACGGATATCCTTAGGAATGGAATTCTTATGTACTTGAATATCCATAGTCTTGTACTGAACGAATTTTTCGGTAACGTACCACAGTCCTTTATAATTTCCGGCATCATCTCCCCAGGAATTCTTTACCATATAATATTTTGTTCCGTTCTGATCTTTGGCTATTCCGTAGATCTGCATACCGTGGTCATCCGTAGTCTGTTTGTTGTCGTAGGCTTCCTGGCGCATTTCCTGTGTGACTTCCTTAATCTCGGAAACCGGAGCCTTCAGGTTCCTGAAAGCGTTGTTCCTTTCTGCAGGAGACATATCCAGCCATTTGGCCTGGTCGGATCCGACCATTTCTTCCGGGTTGGTAGTAGGATACATGGCAATCCCGTTCCTCCCGAATCCCGTTTCGGAAACGTCCGATGCCCACAGTACGGTGTAGCCTTCCATAACAGCATTATCAATGACGGCCATCAATTCTTCCATGGGGACGTTATAGGAAGTTCCCCAGAGCCAGTTGTCCGGAATCTCAAGTGCGAATTGCGTGTAAAAAGGATGGTGTGTATAAGATGTAATATTGACATAATCATCCGGATTGAATTCCAGAGACTCGGCAAATGATTTTGGCGTGTACGTGTTGCCTTTGTATTCGAACGTTTCGGGAATATCTCCCAGGTAGGCATCCAGGGCTCCCTGAAATGCATTTTTCCAGGCCGTTGACAATTTTCTGTTAGGGTTCTTTTTAACGGCATCAACAATGCCCTTAAGAACTGCAGTCAATTCACTGTGACGGTGCACTTCTTCCCCGTAATTAAGTCCCGGCATCACTTCATTGGGAACGATCCCGTATTTGCGGATAACATAGAGGTAATCGTCAAAACCCCCGCCCTGTGCAAAATTCAGAAAGCCGTCCAGGCGAACATACCTGTCGGCTTTGTCGGTATATGTTTTGGAAACCACGTACATTTCAGAAAGATCGTACTCACCTTTTCCCATTCTGATGAGTTCGGATTCCATGAATCCAAGGGAGGAAAAACACCAGCACGTTCCTGTGCTGCTCTGGTTTTTAACAGGGGTGATCGGATTTTCCTTAACGACTGTAAATTGAAATCCTTCTTCGGTTTTTTCTTCTTTTTCCTGGGCCGAAGCCGTAAATGTAACAACAGCCAGGGCCATGATAGAGAATAAGATACGTTTCATAAAAAGTGAATTTAGGGTATATTAATGTATTTGTGTGTTTGGATTGATATTCTCCATTCGGGATTGGCTTTGATATAGGAAACGATGTGCGGCATGACAGATTCCCTGCGACTCCATTCCGGTTGAAGGAACAGGTGGCATTCCGGGTTGACTTTTTTCCTGTTGAACTCGGCCCATTCCATATCCAGCGGACCGGTTACGATGACTTTCAGTTCGTTGGCAAGGGAATAAATCCCGGGAAGGGGAGGATGATTTTGCTTGGGAGAAAGACATATCCAGTCCGGTTGACCACTCAAAGGTTT
>JAAYYL010000127.1 GCA_012515395.1 Bacteroidales bacterium | reverse complement strand
GCAAAGTTTAAGGCTCCGCCTGTATACATTCCTACAAGCATGCCGGATGTTTTCCATAATTCGGGGATCCGGGCATGATGAAATATAAAGAAAGCAATGGTAATGGTAAGGAGAATGGAAACGATGCCGGCAATGAGCGTGGCAAAGGTTTTGTTAAGTGTTTTAAACCAGAGTGTAAAGTGCGAAGAAAACAACATCAACGGGATGGCTATGGGCACCGTCAGGTTCATAACCCAGTTCTGCATACCTGCCAACAGTGCGGCTTCCTGATCGGGAGCATTCATAAGCCCGGATAAAGACATTACAATACCAACGGCATATGCAAGCATGACCGTCCCGATTTTTGAAAAGAAACGGGAATGCTGGTACAGGTATATTATAAGCAGTGGAGCAGCAATATAAAGAAATGCTATAAGATATACTCTCATAGCACAAAGATAAAAAAAAACGGCACTTCCCTTTCTTCCGGGAAAGGAAAATGCCGTTGTCTGTCAAAGACTGTCTCCGAAGTCTTTGCGGAACTTATCCACCAGACGGGCAGGCCAGTCTTCTACAGGTTCCAGGGATCCCATAAAGAAACGCAACACGGGCGGCTCGTAAGTGAAACGAAGCCCTCCAATAAGTTTTCGGTTGTGAAACAGCCATTCCAGGCGGTCCATGGTATACATTACCTGGGATAAAGTAAATACGCGGCGAGGCAGAGCAAGTCGCAAAAGCTCCACATCGGCAAGGACTTCGTTCCCGTTTTCGTCCCGCGCGCTCGATACAGATCCCCGTTCCATTCCCCTGACACCGGAACACAGGAAGAAAGCCGCCGCCAATGCTCCGGCCGGGTATTGTTCCTGGGGTATGTGATCACAAAATTGCATGGCATCCACATGTGCGCCCAGTACTCCCGGAGGAGTAACCATAGGTATCCCCTTATCCATACAGCCGTTAACCATAAAGCGGATAAATTCGGGGCTTTGTCCTATCATTGTTTCATCAAGGGTTTCGTAAAGACCTACCGCCATGGCTTCAATTTCCCGGATGGATATACCTCCGTAAGTCAGGAAGCCTTCGTAAAGAGGAATCAGGGCTTCCATTTTTTGATATAATGCTTTCCGGTTGGTACATATTGCCCCTCCCCGGGATGAGGATAATTTACGGGCAGAGAAGTACACCAGGTCAGCCAGGGAAGTCATCATTTTTATGATTTCTTCCATGGGGTTTTCTTTCCATTCTTCTTCACGTTGCTTGACCAGGTAAGCATTTTCTCCAATAAGACTGGCATCCAGAACGATCATGATCCCGTATTTATCTGCGATTTTTCGTACATCCATCATGTTCCTGATAGAAAAAGGTTGTCCTCCAATCAGGTTGGTTGAGGCTTCCATACGAATGAACGGAATATTTTCAACGCCTTCCTCCTGTATGCATCTTTCCAGTTTTTCAATATCTATATTGCCTTTGAAAGGATTATCCGATTGGAGCTTTAAGGCGTCATCATGAAGCAATTCGGCAATCCTTCCGCCAACGGCCATGATATGTGCCAGGGCAGTGGTAAAATGGTAATTCATGGGTATGACATTGCCCGGCTTGATAAATGTGCGGCAAATAACATTTTCGGCGCCACGGCCCTGGTGTGTAGGAAGAATAAATTTCTTTCCGAGGACATCCTGTATGGCTTTTTGCAGTTTGTCAAAGCTTTGCGATCCGGCATAAGCGTCGTCTGCCTGCATCATAGCCGCCAGCTGGTTGTCGCTCATGGCGTTTGTTCCGCTGTCTGTAAGCATATCCAGAAAGACGTCCCGGGTAGACAATTTAAAGGTATTGAAACCGGCGTCTTTTATGGCAAGCAATCGCCTGTCAAGCGGTACCAGGTTGAGTTTTTGTACAATGCGGACTTTATGCAGTTCCAGTGGAATGGGTTGGGATTGGTAAAATTTTATGGGGTTCATAACGGTTCTGATATGTGTTTTAGAAATTATTTTAAAAAAGATACACGTCAGATGTAACCATAGTGCTGCCTGGCACGTCTTATGTGTACAACAAAACCGGGAAGCTCCTGAGCGGGAAAAAGCACCTTTGTATCCCCGTCAGGAGCGGCAATACGAATAATAATAACAGGAAGCATAGCCCAGATACTCCAGAATATATGACAGACAGCTATGCATAAAAATCGATTGAATTGAGATCAAATATAAGAAATATTAATGAAATCAAATATTTTTGTAAAATTTTAGTACCTTGTGTTGCAAGGTATCAAAAAATGTATATATATTTGTCGCACAAAATTCTTGTAAATAATTAGTACTATAATTAAAAACAATGATCCATCTCACGGATATCAACAAAACCTATTACAACGGAGCCGCGTTACATGTTCTGAAAGGGTTGAACCTGCAAATTGACAAAGGAGAGTTTGTTGCCATCATGGGATCCTCCGGGTCCGGTAAATCCACATTATTGAACATTGTCGGGATACTGGATGATTACGATTCGGGATCTTATTACTTGAACGGAAAACTGATAAAGGATTTGTCCGAAAAAAATTCCGCAGTATACAGGAACAACATGATAGGGTTCGTTTTTCAGTCTTTCAATTTGATAACGTTCAAAACCGCATTGGAGAATGTGGCTCTTCCCTTGTACTACCAAGGGGTACGCAGAAACAAACGGAACAAGATTGCCATGGAATACCTGGATCGTATGGGCTTGACCGAATGGGCGGATCACCTGCCTTCCGAATTATCAGGCGGACAAAAACAGCGCATAGCCATAGCACGTGCGTTGGTAACCAATCCGCAGGTCATCCTGGCCGATGAACCCACAGGAGCGCTGGACTCACAAACGTCTATTGAAGTGATGGAAATTTTGCAACAGGTCAACCGGGAAGGGATGACCATCGTAATGGTTACACACGACCCGGAAATGGCTGCCATGAGTCATAAGATCATAAAGATCCGCGACGGGGTAATAGGATCTATAGAACATCAATAAAGCAGGCAGTTATGTTTGATGATTTCCAGGAAATATTCAGCACGTTAAGAAAAAATAAATTACGGACATTCCTGACGGGATTTTCCATGGCCTGGGGAATTTTCATGCTTATAGTATTGTTGGGAGCGGGGAATGGTCTGAGGAACGGTATTTTGTTCAATTTTGCCGATATGGCTACCAACTTTGTCAAATTGTGGCCCGGAAGAACGTCGGAAGCTTACCAGGGTTTGCAGGCGGGCCGACGTATCAAGCTGGACAGTACCGAAGGGCCTTATCTTGAAAATGAATTTAAACAGGTTTCAAATATTTCTCCCCTGATCACCCGATCCAATCAGAATTTCTTCTACAAGGGAGATTATGCGCCCGGTGTATTGCAAGGTGTCATGCCGGGTTACAGCAGTATTGAAACCGTAAAGATACGACAGGGTAACGGACGGTTTATAAACACTGCAGACATTCGACAGGCAAGAAAAGTGATTGTATTGCATTCAAGGACAGCAGAGTTGCTTTTCAAAGAAGAAAAGCCGCTGGGCAAATTCATTACATATGACAACGTTATGTACCAGGTGATTGGTATTTACCACGACAATAATATGTCCCAGAATCCCAACAGCTGCATTCCTCTTACAACGGCCCAGCTGATTTACAACCCCGAAAACGGGTATTCACAGGTAGCCATGTTGCTCAACGGACTGGAAACGACGGAAGAAAATGAAGTCTTTGAAGATAACCTTAGAGGAGCACTGGGACGTAAACACCGGTTTGACCGGGAAGACCGATCTGCAATATATCTTTATAACATTACCAGGGAATACATTCAGTTTAAAGGAATTTTCAACGGGATAACGTTATTTGTGTGGATTATAGGGTTAGGAACCTTGATAGCCGGGGTGGTTGGCATCAGCAACATCATGTTGATTACAGTTAAAGAGCGCACTAAAGAGTTTGGAATACGAAAAGCAATTGGTGCCACCCCCGGGACTATCTTACGTTTGGTCATGACAGAATGTTTAATGATAACGGCTTTTTTCGGATACCTAGGCATGTTGGGCGGAATCGCGGTTACCGAGTTGTTAAACAATTTTATGGGGACCCCGAATGCACCTACTTCCCAGGAAGACATGGTGATGTTTACCAATCCCACAGTAGAACCATCAATAATCATAGCTGCTACGATCGTTTTAATCATAGCCGGTCTTTTGGCCGGATACCTGCCGGCACGGCGGGCCGTTCAGGTAAAACCGATTGAAGCCTTAAGATACGAGTAAATATGTTTGATCTGGACAGCTGGCAGGAAATTTGGGTGACCATCACCCGCAACAAAAGAAGAAGTCTGCTTACCGCTTTCGGCATTTTCTGGGGAATCTTCATGCTTGTGGTCATGCTTGGAGCAGGGAACGGGCTATCCGAAGGCGTGGCATCGGACATTCAGGGTTTTTCTGAAAATTCCGCACTGTTTTTTACCAACAACACCTCGGAACCATACAAAGGCTTCAGGAAGGGACGTTATTGGAATATGCAGGAGGAAGACCTGGATATTCTGGAAGCTCAGATAAAAGATATAAAATACACAGTCCCGTTTTTGATGGGACAGAATGTGACGGTAGTGTATCGGGACAAAAGCACAAGTTGTAACACCAAAGGGAATTCACCCTTGTACAATCAAATGATGCCTCAACATATGATCTACGGACGTTATATCAATCATATGGACGTTCAGGATCGCAGGAAGGTATGTGTTGTGGGAAGACGTGTCTATGAAGAACTTTTCAGGGCAGGAGAGGATCCCATCGGTACATACCTGAAACTTTACAACATCAATTTTCAGATTATTGGGGTTTCCGAGCCTTCAGTCAGGGGGGTAAACATAAACGGACGTGATGACGAAGTCATTAGCATTCCCTATTCGGTTATGCAGCAGATACAGAATTCGGGAACCATCATACACTTGATTGGCGTTGTGGCGAATGAAAATGTAAGTATGAGTGTCCTGGAACCACAGGTTGAAGCATTGCTGAAGGCACGACACAATATTGCTCCCACAGATGATTTTGCACTTGAAAGTATCAATGTGGAACGGATATTCAAGCAATTTGAAATGTTGTTCACAGGTATATCCGTGCTAATCTGGATCGTGGGGTTGGGAACTTTACTGGCCGGAGTGGTGGGTGTGAGCAATATTATTATGGTAACGGTACGTGAACGCACCAAAGAGATTGGTGTAAGAAGGGCCATAGGCGCAAAACCGGCTTCCATAATTTTTCAGATCATTAAGGAAAGTACGGTATTGACTGTTGCGGCAGGTTTTCTGGGCCTTGCCTTCGGTGTTTTGGTCCTTGATCTGGCAGATAAATTCCTGCTTCAGAACATGACCGGTGAAGTGTTTTTCAAAAATCCGCAAATCAATTTTACCGTAGCTCTGTCAGCAGCAGCCATAATCCTTTTGTGTGGTGTGCTTGCAGGTATTTTGCCCGCATACAGGGCATTACAGATAAAAGCAATAGATGCGATCCGGGAAGAAAACTAAAAAGATTAAAATAACGTTTGCAATGAAGAAAATTTTACGCTATGTGTTGATCATCGCCCTGGTGGCAGGGGTTGTATTCACGTTTGTTTACCTGTGGAAAAAATCCAGGCCAAAGAAAGAGGTATACGAACTGGTGGTCCCCGAAAAGGGAAATATTGAACAAAAAACCGTGGCAACGGGAAAAGTGGAACCCAGGGACGAGGTGGCCATTGTGCCGCAAATATCCGGAATTGTGTCTGAGCTGTACAAAGAAGCAGGTCAGATGGTGCAGGTGGGAGAGATCATTGCCAGGATCAAGGTTATTCCGGAAATGGGAACGTTAAATGCCGCAGAATCCAGGGTTACACAGGCCAACCTGAATTTAACCCAGGCGCGTCGTGTTTTCGACAGAACAAAAGAATTGTACGAATCCAAAGTCGTTGTTCGTGAAGAATACGAGAATGTGGAAACCCAGTTGAAACTGGCACAGGAAGAGCTGCGCAATGCCCAGGACAACCTGGAGATTGTCAGGGACGGGATCGCAAAACGGTCTTCAGAGGCCAGCAATACGCAGATCCGTTCCACCATCTCGGGAATGATCCTGGATGTTCCCGTTAAAGTGGGGAATTCAGTGATACAGGCAAACACCTTCAATGCCGGAACAACCATAGCTACTGTGGCAGATATGAACGATATGATCTTTCGCGGAAACATTGACGAAACGGAAGTCGGCCGGATACGTGAGGGAATGCCCCTGGATATTACCATAGGTGCTTTACAGGAACAACATTTCAAAGCTGTTTTGGAATACATTTCTCCAAAAAGTACGGAAAACAACGGAGCCATACTTTTTGAAATAAAAGCGGCCGTAAGTGTTCCCGAAGACGTTTTTGTCCGTGCCGGATACAGTGCCAATGCACAGATTATCCTGGACAGCCGTTACGATGTTTTGGTCATTCCTGAAAGCGCTGTTGTGTTCAAAGAAGATAAAACATTCGTGAATGTCTTTAAAGGCATGGACGGAGACAAACAGCTCTTTGAAGAAAAAGAAGTGGTCCTGGGGCTGAGTGACGGAATAAGTGTTGAGATTAAAGAAGGTCTGAATACGGAAGAACAGATCCGCGGAACGTTAATAACCGAATAAATGAAAAGGTATATGAAAAAAATAGTACTCCTAAGTGCCATGCTGTTCTTTTCCGGGAGTCTGCTTACAGCTCAAAGCCAGAAGAAAGCCTGGACCCTGGAAGAGTGTATTGAATATGCCATGGAAAACAACATTGGTGTAAAACGTTATGAACTGGCAAAAGAAAACCAGGAAATAACGGTAGAAACCACGAGGTTTTCACGGTTGCCTGATCTTTCGGCCAACGTAGGTCAGACATTCTATTTTGGACGTACTCCGGACAGGGATGGTGTATACCAGGATCAGACCGGCTCCAATTCATCACTGGGGATTAATACCAGTGTCAACCTTTTCAGCGGGTTCCAGGTAACCAATCAGATTAAAGCTGACAAACTGGAATTACAGGCAGCCGTAGAAGATCTCAATCGGGCCAGGGAGGACTTGTCTTTGGCCGTTACCGGCTATTACCTTCAGGTACTGCTTAGCAGGGAGTTGTATGAAATCGCTCTGGATCAGCTTGAACTCAATAAAAAACAGGTGGAGCAGACAAGACTCCTGGTAGAAGCCGGAAAAAGTTCTGAAAGTGATCTTTACGATGCCAAATCGTCACTGGCTCAACAGGAAATGCAGGTTACCGAATCGGCTAATAACTTCCAGTTGGCTTTGCTTGATCTGACACAGACCATGAACCTGCCGGATGTGGAAAATTTTGATGTGGCCCTCCCTGATGTGTCTGATATGATCAGCCGGGAAGCAGCCGGACTGGTAATGCCTGCACAGGCTTACCATGTTTCTTTACTGCAAAGACCGGCCATAAAAGCGGCAGAATACAGACTTGAAGGGAGTGAGATGTCCTTAAAAGCAGCCAAAGGAGCCTATTATCCCAGTTTGCGTCTGGGTGCCGGATACAGCAATTCCTACTATTATAATTACAGCCTGGCAGCCGGAATGAGCAATGCCTCACTGGCCGATCAGCTGGCTCAGAACAGTGCACAGTCCATTGGACTAAGCCTGAGCGTTCCCTTGTTTAACAAGATGGCTACCCGTAACCGGGTGAGGTCGGCACGACTGAACATTGAGAATCAGGAGCTGTTGCTGAGCCAGGCAAAACAGGATTTATACAAAGAAGTGCAGCAGGCGTATTATAATGCAGTAGCTGCGCATGAAAAATACAAATCATCAGAAACGGCCGTGGAAGCTGCCTCCCTGGCCTATGAGTTCGAAGAGCAAAAATACGAAGCAGGCCGCTCCAACATCTATACTTTTGACCAGGTCCGGTTACGTCTTTCTGCTGCCCGTTCTGAAACGGCACAGGCAAAATACAATTTCCTGTTCCGTTCCAGAATCCTGGCTTTCTACAACGGGGTCAGCTTGTTTTAACGTTTTTAGACCGTCCTTTCTTCCGCCTCCAGTACAAAGGCCCGTAAGCCTTGTTTGGGGGCGGATTCGTCTGCTTTCCTCAAATCCTCCAGCAACTTGTCCACGAGATGATCCGGCACAAAAGTGAGTAATGCCGAGTTTAAAGTCGGCCAGGCATGGGAGCCCAGATGAGGTTCTCCGCCACGGGATCCGCGACCGCGAACTTCTTCCCAGAAAGTAAATCCTGTTATTTGGTTTTTTTCCAGTGCTTCCATGACCTCGTCATAAAATGCCTGGTAAAATGATATGAATACAGCTTTCATGAATTTTTGCGTTTTTTGCGTTTTTCACCTCTTTCCGCACTCAGGCTATATATGGCAGGAACAAGGAATAGAGTCACAAAAGTGGATACGGTAAGACCACTGGCAACGGTAATACCCAGGCCGTTCCACATTTCGGCACCTACACCTCTGCCTACAGCCAGGGGAACCATCCCAAAAATGGTTGTAAGGGCTGTCATTAAGATGGGACGTAACCTGGACCGTCCGGAGGTAACTACGGCATCCATAACGGACATTCCCCTTTCCCGGCACAATACGATATAGTCAATAAGTACGATCCCGTTTTTCACAACGATCCCGAACAACATCATCAGGCCCACCATGCTCATGATCCCTAAAGCGGTCCCGGATACGGCCAGCCCGGCCAGTACTCCGGTCAGTGCAAAGGGAACGGAGAACATGATTATGAACGGACTGGTAAATGATTCGAACTGGGCGGCCATTACAATATATACCAGTATGAGGATCAACATCATAAGCATAGTCAGATCTGCAAATGATTCCTGCTGATCTTCGTAGCTCCCGGCAATGCCTATCATGACATCGGAAGGAATGTCGATCTTATCTATCTGTTGTCCGGCTGCCTCCACCAAATCACTCAAAACGGCTCCTTTAGCTGCCACACAAGTTACCGTCACGATACGTTCCCTGTCTTTCCTTTCAATGGTAGGAGGTTGCATGGTTTCACCAATAGTGGCAATGTCCCGTACCCTGACGGCTTGTCCCTGATTGTTGTAAACAAGGATGTTTCTGATGTCATCCAGAGATTCCCTGTATTCAGGAGCGTACCTGACCTTGATGTTATATTCGTCCCCTTCTTCCCGGTAATAAGAAGCCGTGGCGCCGTTTATTCTGTTTCGTACAAACTGGGATGCTGTGGATAAATTCAATCCGTGTTCAGCCAGTTTTTCACGATCAAAATCTACCAGGTATTCAGGAGAATATTCATCCCTGGAAACGGTTACCTGGGAAGTCCCGGGAACCTTTTCCATAAGTTCTGCCAATTGGGATGCTATTGCATCTGTCGCTGCAAAATCATTCCCGTATATTTCCAGGTCCACGGTGGTTTCACCTCCGGTAGGTCCTCCCATTCCGGCCCCTACGTTAAAAGTACGGATCTCCGGATAATATTTTCTGAGATCTTCCCGCATGGCATCTGACAATTCCTGGATGGAACGTTCCCGTTCCGTTTTAAGAGAAAGTCGGATATTGGCCGTCATTATGTGAGATCCGTTATCTCCAAGCTGTCCGTACAAGTTATCCTCGCTTGCCTGCCCGACAGTAAACGTCATGGCTTCGATTTCCGGATAATCCCTGCGGAATTGTTCATGAATGCGGAAAGACAACTCCTTTGTAATCTCTGATCGCGTATTGATAGGCAACTTTACGGTCAGTTGTAACCGGGCGTTGTCCTGTTGAGGAAAAAATTCCGTGGGAACAACCGAAAAGAGAAAGAGCGAAGCAACAAAAACAGCCGCTGAAGCCAGAATAACCGTAATCCGGTGACGAACGGTCCAATTCAAAGCCTTGGCATATACAACATCCAGAGCGCCCAGTGCTTTTTCAACATGACCGTAAAATTTGTCAAACCCTTTTGTCTTTCTTGTTTTTAGCTTCAGAAGTTGTGAAGACATCATGGGGGTCAGGGTGAGTGCGGCAATGGTTGAGACGGAACTGATGATTGCCACGATCCAGCCCAGCTGGCTGAAGATCTCACCGGACATGCCTCCTACCATAGTCAGGGGAATAAATACCGCCAGCAAGGTCAACGTAGAAGCAATGATAGATATGGACACCTCGTTAGTAGCATAAATTGCCGCTGATTTGGGTTTCGTACCTCTTTCTATATGACGGGTTATATTTTCCAATGCCACTATGGCATCGTCCACTACCATACCAATGGCAATACTCAGGGATGAAAGTGAAATGATATTCAACGTATTCCCTGAAATTAGCAAGTAAATAAATGCCGCTACCAATGACACAGGGATCACAATAGCTACAATGAGCGTAGCGCGCCAACGGCCAAGGAAGAACAACACAATGAGCACAACCAGAATCAGTGTAACCATTATGGTTTGGATCAGGCTGTCAATTACACGGTTAATATTATCGGAAGAGTCCATTACCACTCCAATAGTAATATCGGAAGGCAGGTTTTTTTCAAGTTCAGGTAATTTTTCCGTAATCTTTTTACAGATCTGTACGGTATTGGATCCGGCCTGTTTCTGGATCACAACCGTTCCGCCCTGGACCCCGTCAATATAAGTTTCCTGTGAACGTTCCTGTATGGTGTCTTCCACCCGGGCCACATCATTCAGGAAAATGTTTCTTCCCTGGAAATGACCCACAATGATGTTTTCCATCTCTCCGGGGTCTTTAAACTCGCCTTCCATCCTGATGGTCAGCGTTTCAGAGCCTATGTCCAGATTTCCCCCGGGTGTGTTCCTGTTTTCATAAGCTATCGTGGAAGCGATGCCTTCAACGGTAAGATTATATGCTTCCAGCTTAAAGGGATCGCAATATACCTGGATTTCCCTGACAGGTGCTCCTGAAATGGACACTGTTCCCACACCTTTAATACGACTTAGCGGTGAAGCCAGTCTGTCATCCAGGATCTTGTACAAACCGTTCATGCTTTCTTTGGCTTGTACAGAAAGGATCATGACAGGAATATCATCGGTTCCGAATTTGAAAATTACGGGAGTATTGGCATCCTCGGGCAGGTAATCTGCAATCAGATTCAATTTGTCCCTTACGTCGTTGGTCGCCTCGGCAATATCTATTCCGTATTCAAATTCCAGAACGACAAGCGAAGAATTTTCCTTGGTCTGTGTAGTAATGTGTTTCAGATTGCTTACACTGCTCAATGTGCCTTCCAGTACCTTGGTAACGTTATTCTCGATATCTGCGGCGCTTGCCCCTGAATACGTTGTCATCACCAATATGGTGTTATCGCTCATACTGGGAAGGAAGTCTACGGCCAGCCTGGAGAGCGAGAATATTCCAATTACGGCAAGTGCTACGTAGATCAGAGCGGTCGTAACCGGTTTTCTGACGGCTGATTGATAGATGCTCATAATGGTTTATTCGTTAACCGGTTCAACTTCAGTTCCGTTGGTAAGTCTGTTCAGGCTTGTGGTAATGACACATTCTCCTTCTTCCAGTCCGGAAAGGCACTCATAAAATGTGTCCAGTCTTCTGCCCAATTCTATGATCCGGAATTCTGCTTTACCATCCTTATGGACATACACGTAGCGTTCTCCCGAACCTTGTTGTTTGATGACACTTCTGTCGGGTACCAGTAGCCGTGGTTCTGACCCGAAATCGATGGTAACGCGGGCGAACATGCCGGGTCTTACTTTCCTGGTATTATTGGGAATCAGAATTTCCACGGGAAATGTCCGGGTTGCAGCTGTAATGGTCGGATATACCAAAGATACTTTTCCTTTGAAAATTTCTCCGGGGTATACATCAAGAGCAACATCAACGTCCATTCCTTTGCGGACTTTTGTAAAGAACGATTCGGAAACGTGTATTATAAGTTTGACGGGTGCAATCTGCTCCACTACCAGTAAGGGCAATCCCATTCCGTAAAGGTCTCCGCTGTCGTAATTGCGAGCGGTTACCACACCGGCAATAGGGCTGACCAGCTGTGTGTTTTCCACCAGATTGTTATACTGTGTGCGCATCACTTCAAGGTTTGTTTTCTGGGCATCCCATTCGGCAAGCGACACACCTCCGACTTTGTACAACTCATCAATACGTTGAAATGACACTTCCATATTGTCCAACTGGGTACGTATCTGTTCCAGGTTGTTGTCGTCCATTTGGACAAGTTTCTGACCTTTTGAAACAAAATCACCTACTTCTACGAAAATCTTCTGGATCCTGACTGACATCTGTGGGGCAATATTGTTTATGACATTTGCTTCTACGGTTGCCGAAAATTCGTATGTCTGGGGAACTTCTTCCACAATTACGGGCATTGTCCGCACAGGAACTTTTTCCTCAGTAATTTCCTGTTGTTTTGAACCTGCAAACTGACATCCGGCAAGAAGTACAGCAGCGGCGAACAGAGGGATCAAACTACACTTGTTCATTTGTTAATTGTTTTGATAATTATTTATACCTAATATTCTTTCCAATTCAGCCATGTTGAATAAATAATTGTAAATGGACTGATGGTATGCCAGGCGGGCCTGTGTCAGAGCCAGTTCGGATGCACTCAGATCCAGCCAGGTGCCCATCCCCACTTCAAATTGTTTTCGGCTGATGGAGTAGGCTTTCTCGGCCATACTCACAGTTTCTTTGTTGGAAGCCAGTTCTTCCACAGCATTACTCATTTGGTTCAGGCAGTTTTT
>JAAYYL010000001.1 GCA_012515395.1 Bacteroidales bacterium | reverse complement strand
ACTTCAGAATGGTGGTTTGAAACAGGTGCCGGAGGTTGGGGAAACAATGAAATTCAACGGTATATTCCCATCCATGAGGGAAAAGACACTTGTGCAATTGTCTCCGATGGAACATTGAAAATCATTGCAAAACAATCGGGAGAGGACGTGCTTTCCATTCGTATGAACACCTTTAAAAGTTGGACATACGGATATTTTGAAGCACGTCTGAAACTTCCGGTTGGGAAAGGCACCTGGCCCGCCTTCTGGATGTTGCCAAAAGATTTTAAAGCATGGCCCGATGACGGGGAGATCGACATTATGGAGCACGTGGGGTACCGGCCCAATTGGGTTAGCAGTTCCATTCACTGTAAAAGTTACAACCACGCCATAGGCACGCAACGAACCGCTGAAAAATTCATCCCGACAGCCCAGACCGAATTTCATGTATATGCTGTTGAATGGACTGAAAACGCCATTTACGGATACATTGACGGAGTCCGTTATTTTACCTTTACAAACGACCAAAAAGGTTTATACGACACCTGGCCCTTCTACAAGCCGTTCTATTTAAAACTGAACTTGGCCTGGGGCGGGAACTGGGGCGGTGCCGAAGGTGTAGACCCGGGGGCCCTGCCTGCAACCTATGAAATTGATTATGTGAGAGTCTTTCAGAAAAAATAATACCTTTCCATGATGCCGCTTAAAAAGATCTTCCTGATATTATTGTGTACTTCCGTTACATGGTCCTGTACACAAAACCGGACCGGGACCGACCGGGAAACAGAAAAGAAAATATCCCGCCTGATCTCACAAATGACGTTAGAGGAAAAAATCGGTCAATTGAACCAGATCTCTTCTTCCAACACGGGTATGGACGAACGCCTGGCAGAAGCCGTTGAAAACGGACAAGTAGGATCCATACTTAACGAGGTGGACCCGTCACGGGTGAATGCTTATCAGAAAATTGCCGTAGAAGGATCACGTCTTGGAATCCCACTGATCGTAGGCAGGGATGTCATCCACGGTTTTAAAACCATTTTTCCTATTCCTTTGGGGTTGGCTGCTACCTTTAACCCGGAAGTTGTAGAACAAGGAGCTCGTATAGCAGCAAGGGAAGCCACTGCCGCGGGCGTCCGGTGGACGTTTTCGCCTATGCTGGACATAGCCAGGGACCCGCGTTGGGGAAGGATCGCTGAAGGTTTTGGAGAAGACACGTACCTGACATCTGTTATGGGTGAAGCCATGGTGAAAGGCTATCAAGGAACTGATCCCTCTGATCCGGGAAGCATGGCGGCTTGTGTAAAGCATTTTGCCGGATACGGAGCTGCAGAAGGAGGCCGCGATTACAACAGCACCTTCATCCCGGAAAGGGTCCTGAGAAATGTTTACCTGCCTCCTTTCCAAAAGGCGGTTGAAGCCGGGGCCCTGACCCTTATGACTTCATTCAACGATAACAACGGTGTTCCCTCAACCGGAAACACCTTTCTTTTACGTGATGTGCTCCGTGACGAGTGGAATTTTTCAGGTTTTGTGGTTAGCGACTGGAGTTCGGTTACGGAAATGATCCCCCACGGATTTGCAGAAGATCCTGCACATGCTGCCCATCTTGCCATAAAAGCAGGAGTAGATATGGATATGATGTCTTTTGCCTATCTGAACCACCTGTCCGATCTCGTGAAAGAAGGTACAATTTCGGAAACATTAATTGATGAGGCCGTCCGAAACATTTTGCGGGTCAAATTCAGCCTGGGGTTGTTTGAGAATCCTTATGTTGACGAAAGTTTACATAAAGAAGTCTTTTATGCTCCCGAACACTTGGAGCTGGCAAAACAAACCGCAGCAGAAAGTGTTGTGCTGCTTAAAAATGACGGGACACTGCCTTTGGATGAAAAACGCATCAAAACGTTACTCATTACAGGACCTATGGCTCATGCTGCTCATGACCAGCTTGGCACATGGGTTTTTGACGGGGAGGAAGGTGCGACCATTACCCCCTTGAAAGCCATACGGGATGCATACGGCAATTCCATAAGCATTCTTTACGAACCGGCCCTTGCAAATTCACGTGACAATGATCCCTCCGGCATCAGGAAAGCTGTAATGGCAGCCCGTCGTTCAGATGCCGTATTGGTTTTCGCCGGGGAAGAATCCATTTTATCAGGGGAAGCACATTGTCTGGCTAACCTGGACCTTATGGAAGGCCAAAGCCGTTTGATTGAAGCCCTGAAAGCTGTAGGAAAACCTGTTATTACCATCATCATGGCGGGCAGGCCGCTTACCATTGAAAAAGAAACCACATGGAGCAACGCCCTGCTGTATGCATTTCATCCCGGGACAATGGGAGGTCCCGCACTGGCTGACCTGATATTCGGACATGAAATTCCCAGCGGTAAATTACCCGTTACTTTTCCCCGGTCTTCCGGACAAATACCACTGTATTACAATCACACCAGAACAGGACGTCCGTTTCAGGGTAACGAAACCCTTTTGAAAGACATTCCGCCTAAGGCGGGTCAAACTTCTTTGGGTAATACAAGCTTTTACCTGGATCTTGGAGCCGCTCCCCTGTTCCCCTTCGGATTCGGACTTTCTTATTCTGCCTTTGCATATACAAATATCACACTGGATAAAGTTTCGTACGGGAAAAACGAGGTGATCGGTTTGACTTTTGATCTTACAAATACCGGAAAATACACGGCCACGGAAATTGCACAATTGTATATATGTGATAAAACCGGCTCGGTTACCAGGCCGGTGAGGGAATTAAAGCATTTTGAACGTATTACGCTTGATCCTGGTGAAAGCAAGACGGTTACCTGGACTCTTCCTGTAAGTATGCTGGCTTTCCGGGACCTGAACATGGATCTTACCGTGGAACCCGGCCATTTTGAGTTGTGGGTAGCAGGAAACAGTGTTTCAGGAGACCCGGTACTCTTTGAAGTTCATTAAGCCGCCCGGTTCGGCCGTAAGCTTTTTTTCCTATATTTGTATACATGTATGAACAACTGCTTAATCTAGACCCTATCCGGATCAATTTCTCGGCCGGGGGAATGAGGGTCATCAATATTGTACTGGCTCTTGTAATGTTCGGGGTTGCCCTGGGTATCAGACCGGCTGAATTCAAAACAGTATTTATCCGCCCCAAATCGGCAATCCTGGGATTGATTTGTCAATGGTTCCTGCTTCCTGCCATGACCTTTCTGCTAATCATGCTTTTCAGGAATTATGTCACCCCCATGGTTGCTATGGGCATGATCCTGGTGGCATCCTGCCCCGGCGGGAATATTTCCAACTTCATGTCCTCCCTTTCCAAAGCCAATACAGAATTGTCTGTCACCCTGACGGCCATCAGTACTTCCGCGGCTACTTTTATGACACCGTTCAGTTTTGCGTTCTGGGGCGGTTTGTACACCCGTTATTTGAACCGCTATGCAGACGCAGCATTGCAACCGCTGCATATTGATATCTGGCAGACATTGGAAACCGTCTTTATTTTGTTGGGTATTCCTCTGGTGCTGGGAATCCTTTTTGTGCATTTTTTCCCAAAAGCCGCGGAAAAAATGAAGAAACCCATGCAGTATTTTTCGCTGATTTTCTTCATTGCCATGGTCGTGTTGTCATTCAGCAATAATTTTGATCTTTTCATCAAATACATATTTTTCATTTTCATTATTGTTTTGCTGCATAACGCCCTCGCTTTGAGTATTGGATACGGAGTGGGATCTGCCTTTAAGCTACCTCGCAAAGACAGGCGGACGTTGACCATAGAAACGGGTATTCAAAATTCCGGTCTGGGATTGGTCCTTTTATTCAATCCCAAGATATTTCCTCCCGAACTTGCACTGGGAGGGATGTTGTTCATTACCGCCTGGTGGGGAGTATGGCATATTATTTCGGGACTTGGTGTGTCTTTCCTTTTCAACTGGAGGGACAGGCGTCTGACCCGGAAAACATCTGTATAGAAAGCTAATGGGCACTAAACGTAAGAAACGGATCTACGAAAGGAATATTTATTATACCGTTCTGAAGTATTACGTTGGACTATTTTTCAGATTATCTTACGGGAAAAGGGAATATTACGGTATAGAAAACCTTCCTTCTGACGGAGCACTGATTTTTGCCTCCAACCATACCAATGCGTTGATGGATGCACTGGCTGTTCTGGATTTGGATACCAGACCGAAAGTATTTGTGGCAAGAGCAGATATATTCAAGAAACCGCTCCTGGCAAAAATCTTTTTCTTTTTGCGGATCATGCCTATCAACCGGATTCGTGACGGTCGTAACACACTGAAAAACAATGACGAAATCATTAAGCAGTCAGCCGAAGTACTCTGCCACAACGTCCCTTTCGTGATTCTTCCTGAAGGGGCACACCGGCCTATGCACAGTTTGCTGCCTCTGGGTAAAGGAATTTTTCGGATTGCCTTGCTGGCCAATGAGGAAATTGCCGGAGAAAAACCTGTTTACATTGTTCCTATTGGTATTGAATACGGCAATTTCTTTCGTTACCGCTCCTCGCTTTTGTTACAAATTGGCCATCCCATAAACGTGACGGATTTTGTTAAAGCTCATCCAAACAAGGAAGAGCCGGTAATGATGAACGACCTGAAAGAAAGACTTCAGGAAGATCTGAAAGACCTGATACTCTACATACCCGATGACGTTCATTACGATGCCACGTTGGAGCTGTGCAATATGTCCTGTTACGACCGAATTGACCAATTAAGCCTGAAACACCGGGTTTTAAAAAACCGGCTGACAGCCAACCGTTATACGGTATCATTGATTCAAAACCGCAGGGAAGCGGAGGCTGATAAAACCATTAAGATTCTGGAAGAAATCGCTGCATTTGCCGAAAGCCGTAAAAGAAAAAAAATCAGCATGGCTTCTGTTGCCAACCCAAACCCCGTAATGACGATTATTTACAGATCTCTGTTAATGCTGTTGTTGTTCCCCTGTTTTATTGTCAGCTCCATTCTGTATGCACCTACATTACTTGCGTCCTATTTGTTGTGTTCCCGAATGGAAGACCGTGCTTTTCACAATTCAGTACGTTTTGTTACCACATTACTTCTGTGGACAATAACATTCGTGGCATTTGCCATTACGGTATTCGGTCTTTTTGAATGGGAGCTTGCACTGGCCTTGTCCCTGGTATTCCTGCCCTCTCCCCTTACATTTTACCAGTATTATAAATGGTTCCGGACAACGAGATCCGATATCAGGTGGATCCTGGCCAAAGACCTGCGTACAGCCAAAAAGCGTTTTGTAGAATGGATCTTGTAATCCAGATATTGGCGGTAATGCTGGGAATAGCAGGTCTGGCAGGTTGTCTGCTTCCGGTATTGCCCGGACCTCCTTTGAGCTTTCTGGGTTTGTTGTTGCTGTTTTTTTTACCCGACAGTACCATGAAATGGTCTTTCCTGCTATTATGGGGCATAATCGCAGCCGTTGTTACAGTACTCGACTACCTGGTACCTGCATATTTCACCAAACTGACAGGAGGAAGCCCGGCAGCAACAAGGTTTGCTTTAGCAGGAATGTTGTTGGGTATTGTATTTTTCCCTCCGTTGGGAATGATTCTGGGAGCCTTCCTGGGTGCCTTGCTGGGAGAAATATTGTACAACAAAACCGACAAAGGGATATCCGGATCATTAAAACCGGCTTTCGGCTCCTTCCTGGGGTTCCTTTTCGGGATTGGATTAAAGCTCGTTGCAAGCGGGATCATGATGTATTACATCATTGTATATCTTTAAAAACAACTTCTCTGACCAGTCCGTCATAAGCAGGCTCAATGCCTTGTGGAAGCAAAGCAAGCAATTCCCGGTGAGGCTCCAGGCAATGAGACAGGTGAGTCAGATAACTCTCCGCTGCCCCCACTCGTTGTGCCACCCCAATGGCCTGCGAAAGAGAAAAATGGGTTCTGTGGACTGTCCTTTGTACTGTGCTGACTACAAACACCTTAACACCCTTAAATTTTTCCAATTCGTTATCATCTATAGTCTTTGCATCTGTCAGGTATCCAATGGGTCCAATACGGAATCCCAAAATGGGTAACGGGCCGTGCATGGCGCGTACCGGTATAATCGGGATGTCCCGGATATAAAATGGTTTGTTTTCTATGGTATATAGTGTCATTTCCGGTAAACCCGGAGATTTATAATCGGTAAAAGCATAATCAAACTGTTTTCGCAAAGAATCCTGAACACGTTGTTCAGCATAGATCGGAACAGGTTTATTGGACAAAAAATTGAAGGCGCGCACATCATCCAGACCGGCTATATGGTCGCGGTGCTCATGCGTCAACAAAATGGCATCCAAACCGGTGATCCCGTGAGTCAACATTTGCTGGCGAAAATCAGGTCCTGCATCAATGAGTATTTTAATCCTTTCTCCGTTGTCCGTAATGCGTTCAACCAGAACAGATGATCGCAGGCGTTTATCTTTATTGTCTTTGGAAAGACAAACCCTGCATTGACAACCGATTAAGGGGACTCCGGTGGAGGTACCCGTACCCAGAAAAGTGATCCTGTAAATCATGAAAAGAAGTTCTAAAGCAAACAGTGTGGTTTCCCTTGCGGTTTACTGTTATCCTTTATACAAATGTAAGAAATATTAAGATTTTAATAATTATTGGGACATCTTGAAGTGATATTGTACTTTCGCTCAGGAACCAAAACACTATAGCTATGGACAAAACGTTTATTCCCGCGTCATACAGATCCTTAATGGATATCTGGCAAACCGAACAAGCTATCAAATTCATCAAAGAGACATTCCAGACGGAATTATCGGGAGAACTCAAACTCAGAAGAATCACCGCCCCTTTGCTGGTTTCAGAAGGTACCGGTCTGAACGATAATCTGAACGGGACTGAAAACCCGGTCAGTTTTCCACTTAAAACTCTGAATAATCAAAAAGTGGAAATCGTACAATCATTGGCCAAATGGAAACGTTATGCCCTCTGGCGTCACAATATTGAACCCGGTTTGGGTATCTATACGGATATGAATGCCATACGGCCGGATGAAATGACGGATAACCTGCATTCCGTTTATGTAGACCAATGGGACTGGGAAAAAGTGATCCTGCCCGAAGAACGCAACGTCCCTACTCTGGTGAAATGTGTGAAATCCATTTATTATGCCATTAAACGCACCCAATTCCTATTAAGCGAACGTTTCCCCCAAATGACGCCCTTTCTGCCCCACGACATTCATTTCATTCATGCGGAAGAACTTCGGAGACTGTATCCACAACTCGGTCCAAAAGAAAGGGAAGATAAAATCGCTGCCCAATACGGTGCCGTGTTCGTCCGAGGCATAGGCGGTCCTCTGGGCGACAATACGGTCCACGACGGGCGCGCTCCGGACTACGATGACTGGAGCACGGAAACAGAACCCGGTTTATTTGGCCTTAACGGAGATATAATTGTACATCATCCGGTACTCGGGTCTGCTTTTGAACTTTCCTCAATGGGGATTCGCGTAAATCCCCAATCTCTACGCTACCAGCTGGAGTGTGCCAACGCATTGGACAGGGCCAACCTGGAGTTCCACAAATTACTATTGGACAACAAATTACCGCAAACCATGGGAGGCGGAATCGGGCAATCCCGTCTGTGCATGTTGCTTTTACAGAAGTGCCACATTGGGGAAGTACAATCCTCAGTCTGGCCCCAATCCACACGTGAGATTTGTGAAAAAGCCCGCGTTTTTCTGTTTTAAGAAGGCTGTTTTGTGTTTGTAACAACCTATTTAACAGGTTGTTAATGCGACCGGTTGCAAATTTGTGAAACAAACCTTGTTTTCGTCTGGCAGGGTTTTTGAGTAATAATTGCCTTCGTCATTTAAACTAAGTAAAAAAACATGAAAATTATTGGAACGGGAAGTGCAATTCCTTCATTGTCTGTCACCAACGACATGTTATCCGTTTTTCTGGATACGAGTGACCAATGGATCAGAACACGTACCGGCATAGTAGAACGCAGGATCATTTCTGACGAAAATTTAAAAGACCTGGCTGTTGAAGCCGCAAGAAAAGCCCTTGAAGATGCCAATATGGACGGTTCCCAACTGGATTATATCATATGCTCCAATGTGGTAAATTATTACGTCACACCCTCTTTAAGCTGCCTGATATCCGGAGAGATTAACGCATCTTGCCCTTGTGTGGATTTGAACGCTGCCTGCAGCGGTTTTGTGTACGGACTGGAAATGGCCCAGGTATACCTTGAATCCGGTAAAGCCAAAAACATTCTTGTCATTAGTGCCGAGGAGCCTACGCGCATGTGCAGCTGGAAAGACCGCAACACGGCCGTTCTTTTCGGGGACGGGGCAGCAGGAGCCATTGTAACCAATGGAAATGCTTTTAAAGCTTCTTACATTACAGCCAAATACAGGCCCGAGATCCTTTATTACCAAAGAGCACTGGAAGACTGTCCTTTTGTTACTTACCAACAACGCGGTGTTCCTATGTACATGAACGGAAAAGAAGTTTTCAAAATGGCAGTGAATGCCTCTATTGAAGGCATAGAACGTATTCTGAAAGAAACCGGACTGACAGCAGACCAGGTAGATCATTATGTGTTGCACCAGGCCAATATGCGCATTATTGAAACCATCCGTAACCAGTTGCATCAGCCTGTGGAAAAATTTTCCCACAACATTGAACATCTTGGGAACACATCTTCCGCCTCCATCCCTATTCTTTTGGATGAATTAAACAAGAGCGGGAAACTGAAAAGCGGAGATACTATCATACTCAGCGGATTCGGAGCCGGTTTTACTGCCGGAACATGTCTTTTTACCTGGACCATGAACTAATTATATATGAAAACAATACAAAGCAGAATATGTGAATTGACAGGCATTACGCATCCCATTTTCCAGGGAGGTATGGCCTGGGTATCGGAAGCATACCTGGCAGCGGCTGTTTCCAACGCCGGCGGACTGGGTCTGATCTCGGCCATGAATGCAGAGGCCGGGTACCTGAGAGAACAGATCAGATTATGTAAAGAGTTGACCGACAAACCTTTTGGGGTTAACATCATGTTAATGAGTCCCCATGTAGAAGAAGTGGCCCGTGTGGTAACTGAAGAAAAAGTAGCAGTAGTCACCACAGGCGCAGGAACTCCCGGAAAATACATGGAAGGATGGCTGCAGGCAGGCATCAAAGTCATCCCGGTAGTTGCATCGGTGGCGTTTGCCAAACGTCTGGAAAGAATGGGTGCCTGTGCTGTCGTTGCCGAGGGCGCCGAAGCAGGTGGACACGTGGGAGAACTTAATACCATGGCCCTTGTCCCGCAAATATGCGATGCCGTATCCATCCCTGTTGTAGCCGCAGGCGGGATTGCCGACGGACGCGGAATGGCCGCCGCTTTCATGCTGGGAGCCGAAGGCATACAGATGGGGACGCGCTTCCTGGCCGCTGAAGAATGCCGGATACATCAAATTTATAAAGACAAGATCATCTCGGCTGGAGATACGGATACCGTTGTAACCGGAAAAAAGCTGGGACATCCTGTAAGAGCCCTGAAAACCCCTTTTACCCGAAAATTTTCCCAAATGGAAAACGATCACGACATCACCCAGGAAGAAGCCGATGCTTTCGGAGCGGGGGCTTTACGGAAAGCCGCAAAAGAAGGTGATGAACAAATGGGATGTTATATGGCCGGCCAAAGTGCCGGTCTGGTGAAAAAGATTCAACCCGCAAAAGATATTATTGAAGAAGTCGTACAACAGGCTGTTGCACTGTTAAAATTATAACATACAACCACCTACTATGAGAAGAATAGTCATTACCGGTATGGGGATTATCTCCCCGATTGGCAACGATATCACAACCTACTGGAACAACCTGAAAGCCGGTGTTTGCGGTATCCAACGCATTGACACGTTTGACACCGCTGACCTTTCCGTAAAAGTAGCCGGACTGGTTAAAAATTTCAACCCGGCCGATTACGGCATAGATCCGGCTACGGCACGTAAAGCGGATCTTTATACCCTTTATGCCCTGGCAGCAGCCCGTCAGGCCATGGAGGAAAGCAACCCGGGCGTTGATCCCGACCGTCTGGGTGTCTATGTGGGCTCCGGAATAGGAGGAATCCACACGTTTATCACCGAGTGCAAAAAATACCTGGAAAGCGGACCCAACCGGGTTTCCCCGCTGTTCATCCCTACCATGATCGGCAACATAGCCGCAGGGAATATTGCCATTGCCCATAATGCCCAGGGACCCTGTCTGCCCGTTGTCACGGCATGTGCCACTTCCACCCACGCCATAGGGGAAGCATACCGCGCCATTCTGCACGGGTATGCCGATGCCGTTATCACGGGAGGTGCCGAGGCTGCCGTCGTTCCGCTGGCAGTGGGAGGGTTCAACAACAGCCGCGCATTGTCACGGGCCGAAGATCCCAAACGGGCTTCGATTCCCTTTGATGCTAACCGGCAAGGATTTGTCATGGCAGAAGGTGCCGGGATTGTCGTTCTGGAAGAATACGAACACGCCATTCAACGGGGAACCGTCATTTATGCCGAGTTGACGGGATACGGAAACACCTGCGACGCTTACCACTACACCGCGCCCCGTCCGGACGGATCTGCCGCGGCAAAGGCCATGAGCCTGGCACTATCCAACTCGGCTTTTACCCCTGAAGATCTTCTGTACATCAATGCACACGGCACCGGCACACCGCTGAATGATCCGGCCGAAACCATGGCTATCAAACTGGCCCTTGGAGAAGAACAGGCACGGAAAGCACTCATCAGTTCAACCAAGTCCATGACCGGACATATGCTGGGAGCGGCCGGTGCCGCAGAGATCATAGCCAGTGCCCTCGCCCTGAAAGAGGGTGTTGTACCTCCAACTGTGGGGTTGGAGAATCCGGACCCGCAATGTGATCTGGATTACGTTCCCGGTAAAGCCCGGAAGGCAGACATCACCATAGCCCTGTCTAATTCGCTGGGTTTTGGAGGACACAATGCCAGTGTGGCTTTACGTAAATTTAAACCGTAAAGTTATGGTCAAAAAAGAAATTATGGAATTTCTGCCTCACAGGGAGCATATGCTTCTTGTGGACCAGATGGAAGTGGACGAGAACAAAGTGGCCCACGCCCGGTACACCGTTACGGGCGAAGAATTTTTCCTGAAAGGTCATTTCCCGGGGTATCCCGTAGTTCCCGGCGTCATTCTGTGTGAAATCATGGGACAATGCTGCAGCCTGCTGGTTAAAGACCTGTTGGTGGGGCGCACTCCTTTTTATGCAGGACTGGATAAGGTCCGGTTCAAAAGACAGGTACGTCCGGGAGATACCGTAGAAGTCACCGGATACATCACAAAACAAAAGGCCATGGTGTTTTTTGTCAAAGCCGAGGCCCGGGTTCACGGAGAAATTTGTGCTCAGGGACTATTGTCCTTTGCCCTGGTTCAGAAACCCAGGGACTGAGGTTCTTCGGCAGCTATCAGGCGGTAATGCGGGGTGTAGGATACCACGCAGATACGGCTGTGATGTAAATATTCAGGCTTGTGCTAAAGATAAAAAATTGAAAAACAGGGAAGATTTTCCCAAATTTGAACGGTTTTAGCTGTTCTTATGGTATGGATTAAACTGGGTATCCTGATCATTGGCTTTGTTTACGCCGGCCTGATCCCTTTTACGGTACGGCGGGTGGTGCGTCAGATAGATTTTGATTTGCATCAGCAAACCCTCAGTTTTCTGAGCAACAAAACGCTTTATGACAAGCGATATGTCAGGGGATATACCCGGCTTTTGTTTGCAACGGCCATCTTGCATTATGTTTTTTTCTGGCTTCTCTCTAAGTGTTACAACCTGGGAGAACATGAAACCTACATGCGATACATAAATTATAGCTTTGCTTTCTTTACCCTCCTGGCTTTCGTTCCCCACAACATCAGACCCTACAGTTTCAAACGTTTGAGTACCACCGTGCAACGTCTGGTACACAACCTCTTGGCGATCTTTGTTTTTCTTTCGCTCCCCACTCTTATCATCCTGTTCCAGACAGCAGTGATTCACTCCATGCCTTTCATGGGGATTGCAGGACTGATTCTTATAGGTGGCACATTGGTCCTGACAGCCATCTATATCATCCGTCAGGGACTCAATGGCATCAGTGAGATATTCTTCATAAACGGCATCAGTTTCTGGACCGTTTTTATCACCATTTTTACGGTGTTATTCGGGTAGT
>JAAYYL010000126.1 GCA_012515395.1 Bacteroidales bacterium | reverse complement strand
AGCTGGAGCCAGTGGAATTCCATTCATCCTTTTGCCCCGTCTTACCAGGTTGAAGGATACCTGCAGCTTATCAAAGAACTGGAACACGACCTGTCTGTGATCACCGGCCTTGATGATTGTTCACTGCAGCCCAATTCCGGCGCATCCGGGGAATATGCCGGTCTGATGGTCATTCGCTCCTGGCAGAAAGAAAACGGACAGGGACACCGGAACATTGCCCTGATCCCCTCATCGGCCCACGGGACCAATCCGGCAAGTGCCGCTATGGCCGGCCTGGACATAATAATAGTTGGGTGCGATGAACAAGGAAACATAGATATTGAAGAATTGCGGGAAAAAGCCGGTCAATACAGTGAGAACCTCTCTTGCATGATGATCACTTATCCCTCTACACACGGTGTTTTTGAACCGGCCATACGGGAAATTTGCGACATCGTACATCAAAACGGAGGCTTGGTTTACATTGACGGTGCCAATATGAATGCCCAGGTAGGAATTACCAACCCGGGGATCCTGGGAGCCGATGTGTGCCATCTGAACCTCCACAAAACCTTTTCCATGCCTCACGGCGGTGGAGGACCCGGAGTGGGCCCCATATGCTGCACCAAAGAACTGGCCCCATACCTGCCCGGTCATCCGCTGGCAGATTGTGGTGGCGGAAAAACGGTAGCCGCGACACCTTACGGATTCCCGTTGTTATTACCCATAACTTACGGTTATATCAAACTGCTGGGACGTGACGGCCTGCGCCTGGTATCTGAATATGCCATCTTGAATGCCAATTACTTATCTAAAAAACTGGCCCCCGGATATACCACTTTGTACTGTGGGAAAAATGGTTTTGTAGCCCACGAATGCATCCTGGATCTGCGTCATTTTGGCAAGACTTACGGGGCAGATGCCACCGATGTGGCAAAACGCCTTATGGATTACGGATTTCATGCTCCCACCCTTTCCTTCCCCGTACATGATACACTTATGGTGGAACCCACGGAAAGTGAATCAAAAGAAGAACTGGACCGTTTTGCAGAAGCCATGTTCAGTATCCTGGAAGAATGTAAAGCCCTGACCGGGGAAAACGGTTCATCCGGAACTCCGGAGGACAACCTGTTGAAAAATGCACCCCATACGGCTGTGGAAGTTTGTTCGGACAACTGGACACATCCTTATTCCCGTGAAAAAGCGGCGTACCCGCTGCCATGGATTGTTCCTCACAAATTCTGGCCGCCGGTAACCCGCGTTGACAACGGATTCGGAGACAGAAACCTTGTCTGTTGCAGCATTATTCGTTAAAATTGTATCTATAATAAAACAATAAAACTATGATTACTTCTTTATCAACCCCCGGACAGTGGTTTCTTGATTACCAGGAAAATGGTTTATGGTCAGCCCTGGAAAGCATGGGTATATTGTGGCCATTGATCATATCCGGCGTAATATTGCTTATTATTCTTGGTATAGCCTTCTTTATCCCTTATCCGGGAGGAAGCACTGAGTAAACGAGGGACAAGGATCACAACCGGGCCATCCGGTCCGATTCCCTTCTCATGTCTTTTTCCTTGATGGTTTCCCGCTTGTCGTACTCCCGTTTCCCGCGGGCCAGTGCGATGTTGAGTTTGGCGTAGCCGTTTTCGGCTATGAACAGTTTGGTTACCACAATGGTCAGGCCTTTTTCCCGGGTTGCCCGGAATAACTTGCCCAGCTCTCTCTTGTTGAGCAGCAATTTACGATCCCGCCTGGGATCGTGTTTGTTGAACGACCCCCACCAGTAATCGGCAATGTTCATGTTTTTTACGAACAATTCTTTGCCTACAAAATAACAATAGGAATCCACCAGCGAAGCCTTGCCTGCCCGGATGGATTTGATTTCCGTTCCCGTCAGAACAATTCCGGCCGTATACGTGTCTATGAACTCATATTCAAAAGACGCACGTTTGTTTTTGATTACTACTTGTGATTTTGTTTTCGGCATATTGCAGTCAATGGGTTCAATAGGTGCCGCGGGTACTGCTCAGCGGCGGT
>JAAYYL010000125.1 GCA_012515395.1 Bacteroidales bacterium | reverse complement strand
TTCATGACGGCTTCCCATTCTTTGGAACGGTGTGATACCTCAATAACGGACATGCCTGTCCGGCTGAAATCTTTAAGAGCGTCTATTCCTGCCTGCAGCGCTTCCGGGGGAAGGATACAAGGTCCTGCGTTAAAATTGTAGGTGGTTTTCATATTGGTGTTGTTTTATTACGATTTCTTTGTGAATGCAAATATAAAGTAAAAATATACAATCAGAAACTAATTATTGCTAATGATCTGTAAGTTTTTTTGTCCGGTTTCTTTTTCACAGTAATGACATATAAGCACCAGGCCTCCGGGTGTCATCCGGGTTGTAAAACGTGTTTTTACCGGTTCATGATTGGTAATGCACCTGGGGTTGAGGCAACGGACCAACCCGCAGATCTCGGAAGGTATCACTACCGGCCTCTTTTCAACTACCTGGTAATCTTTGATGATATTGAGAATGGCATCCGGCGCAACCAAAGCAATCCGGTTGACATCGTCTTCTTCAAAAAATTTATCCGAGATTTTGATAATGGATTTTACACCAAGGACTTTACTTTCCAGGTTAGTCCCGAACGTCATCTGAAAATCACCCCGGGCCAGACCAAGAATTTCAATAACATGGAACAATTGCCCTGCAGGGATCCTGTCTATTACGGTACCGTTCCTGATTGCGCTTACTTTCAGTTTTTTCTTTGTTTCCATGACATTACAATTGGTTCATTAGATAAGTTATTGTCCCCATTCGGGTATATACCCCGTTACGTGCCTGTTCAAAATAGTAGGCTTCCGGACGGTCATCCACGTTGGTTGAAATTTCGTTAACCCTTGGTAACGGGTGTAATATCCGTAAATTAGATTTGGTGTTTTTAAGCATGGATACATCCAGGCTCATCAGGTTTTTGACACGTTCGTATTCCATTGGATCCTGGAAACGCTCCTGTTGTATGCGGGTCATGTAGAGAATGTCGGTATCATCCATCTGGCCTTCCAGTTCGTGGTGTTGTGTATAAGGTATGTTTCGGGAATCCAAAAAGTCAATATATTCCTGAGGTATAGCCAGTTCCGGGCAGGATACAAACCGGAAGCGGGGTTTGAAATGACTCATGGCCTGCAACAGCGAATGAACGGTCCGTCCGTATTTCAGATCCCCTACCATGGTTATGGACAGATTCTCCAGTGATCCCTGTGTTTTTCGGATGGAATACATATCCAAAAGTGTCTGAGTCGGATGCTGGTTGGCTCCGTCCCCGGCGTTGATTACGGGACATCCGGCGATTTCTGAAGCATACCTGGCAGCTCCGTCTAACGGATGGCGCATTACAATCATGTCTGAATAATTGGAAACCATCTTGATGGTATCTTTCAGGCTTTCTCCCTTGGTAACGCTGGTAGCGTCTAGCGAGGAAAAACCTATAACACGTGCTCCCAGGCGGTTGGCTGCTGTTTCAAAACTCAGACGCGTTCGGGTAGAAGGTTCAAAAAAAATGCAGGCAATAATTTTTCCTGTATACAGGGGCCGGTTTGTATCGGCTTCGTATTCCAGCGCAAGATCAAGTACCTGCAACATTTCTTCTTTGTTGAAGTCGTTTATTGATATGAGAGATTTCATAGATGAAATATTACAATGACTAGGTAGGGTCCAGGGATGATAAAAGAGCCTGTTTCCGTGAGGGAAGTACCTGAACGATTATCCGGCAGGGCAGGGAGCTGTCCCGGTAATTCTGTTCGGTTATTACAGCTTCTGTATCCCGTATGGCTTTCATGACTTTATCCGTTCGGTCATAATCAAATTGAAGCTCAACGGTTTGAAGCACTTTCTTCTGAGTGATCACGGCATTTTCCAATGCGTTGGCAGCCGCCGTTCTGTATGCGTTTATGAGCCCTCCCGTGCCCAGTTTTATGCCGCCGAAATAACGGACCACTGCCATCAATACATCAGAGACATCCATGGATATCAATTGTCCCAGTATGGGTTTTCCGGCTGTGGAAGAAGGCTCTCCGTTATCGTTCGCCCGCCAGGGTTCGCCGTCAGGACCTAAGCGGTAAGCATAACAGATATGGCGGGCATCAAAATGTTTTTTTTTCAGGGTTCCCAGCAGTTCCCGAATCTCTTCCTCATCTGAAACGGGAAATCCGTAGGACAGAAAACGACTTCCCTTTTCCTTATAAAGGCCCACGCAGGGAGCTTCCAGGGTTTTATATATCTCGCCGGGGCACATCATGCGAAAATACGTCTTTTACGTATCTTTGCAAAATCGAGGCAGAAAATTATGGGGTTTGCAGAAAAATTTATCGAACAGGCATCCGCCGCTCTTTCTCTATGTGATGACCGGCTGATCGCAAAAGCCGGGGAAGCCAATCCCTGGTTTTGTCCCCTGTTTGTAAAACACCGCTTGAATGCGTTGAAAGAAAGCCTGGAACAGGACAAGTCCCTGTTGCTTCAATTGCTGGATTTTGAAGTGCCGGCTACAGCTCCCCGCTTGATAACCATTGTTGCGGCAGGCAATATTCCCCTTGTCTGCTGGCACGATCTTGTTTGTGCCCTGGCTTATGCAAGTGCACATCCCGACGGCGTTACGCTGGAAGTAAAATTATCTTCAAAAGACAATGTTCTGCTTCCGGCCATTGTGGACAGGCTTTACAATATGGAAAATTCCTGTCTGAATGGCATCCGGATACGTTTTGTGTCCCGTGCGGATCCCGGAACCCGTGCCATCCTTTTTACGGGAGGCTCTAATGCCGAGGCTTATTACCGGCAGGCATTTCCCGGAATTCCTGTGCTCATTCGGACCGGCAGAAGTTCAGTGGCCGTGCTCGACGGAACCGAGTCTGAAGAAGAATTGGAAGGACTTGTCCGGGATTGTTTCTTGTATTTCGGCCTCGGGTGCCGGAATGTTTCCTTACTGATGGTTCCTTTTGAATACGATTTTCTTCCGTTCGTGCAAAAGACAGCAACGGTTATGGGTCCGGTTTTAAGCTCACATAAGAATTACATGAGTGCGCTGCGTCATGCAAGAGCCTGTGCCCTCATGTTAAAAGATCCTGCCGGACAAGAAAACCCTTATCCTGAAGACTTTTTTGTTCTTGAAGAAAGTGAGGGTCTGAATCCGCCGGTGGCAGTTGTACACTACACAAAATACAATAAACGGGAAGACATTTCTTTTTTTCTGGAAAAGAACCGTGATTTGATACAATGCGTTGCCGGAACCGGAGAGGTGCCTTTGGGAAAAACCCAGTTTCCCGCTTTTACGGATTACGCTGACAGGTTGAATACATTGGAATGGCTACAAAAATTATCATATTAATGGGTCCCACGGGTGTGGGAAAAACCTCGCAAAGCCTGGCGATAGCACGTTTGCTGAAATCGCCGGTAATCAATTGCGACAGCCGGCAGATATACAAAGAACTTAAAATCGGGGTGGCCCGGCCTGCAAAAGAGGAATTGTCACAGGTTAAACATTACTTCATTGCCAGCCATACCATACATCAAACGTATTCTGCGGGTGATTATGAACGAGAAGCCTGGGATCTGGTCATGAAACTTGCGCCCTCTCACGAATACCTGCTAATGGTTGGAGGGTCGGGCTTCTACATAGATGCTTTTACAGACGGCATAGATCATATGCCGCCGTCAGATCCGGAAATACGTGAAGAATTGGCCCGGACGGCAGAAGATCCGCAAGGGTATGAAGCCCTGCAGTTTCGCTTGAAAGAATTGGATCCTATTACGTGGAACCGTATTGATAAGGCCAACAAACGCAGGGTTTTGCGGGCACTGGAAGTGTGTTTGTCTTCAGGGAAACCGTACCATTATTTTTTAAAACATACGGCAAAAGAACGGCCGTTCGAAATTGAAAAAATCATGATGGAAAGGCCCCGTGCGGAATTGTACGAACGCATTGACCGACGGGCTGATGAAATGATGAAAGCGGGATTACTGGAAGAAGCACGCAGCCTGTATCCGTATAAAAAAATCCCTGCACTCCAAACAGTGGGGTACAGGGAGCTGTTTGCTCATTTTGACGGGGAATATTCTTACAACGAAGCGTTACGCCTTATCAAGCGCAATACGCGCCGGTATGCAAAACGTCAGCTTACTTACTGGCGAAACGAAACTAGAACGGAAGATCATCCTCTCCTTCGTCCGGTTCCGTCATTATAGGACCGGGAGCCGGATACTCAGGCGAAGCGGAATTTACCTGCCCTTTTTCAAGGCGCCATGCGCGCACATCGGTATACCATCGTCCGTTGTATTCCCTGGATTCAATATTGACCGAAGCTTTTACGGTTTCTCCGATCTGTAAGGTGTCCAGTTCCTTTACCCGGTCTTCTCCAAAGACTGAAAGGCAAACTTTACGCGGGTACCCCGATTCTTGTGTTTCCAGGATAAATTCCTGTTTAACCCAGTCACCCCGGGCTCCGGTTCCTTTAAACACCGGACGTTTTTCAATCAAAGTTCCCTGGAGTTCCACTTTTGTTGTTATTCTTTGGCCGGAAAGACCTTGTTCATTTCCACTTCAAATATCAATGTGCTGTTAGGACCAATGGCATTGCCGGCGCCGTTGGCTCCGTAACCCAATTCGGAAGGAACATACAAAATGATCTTGCCGCCTTCGCCAACCAGCTGCATGCCTTCGGTCCAGGCAGGGATAACCCTGTCAAGGGGGAATTTGGCCATCTCGTTGCGGGAATAGGAGGAATCAAATTCGGTGCCGTCAATCAGAGTGCCTACATAATGCACTTCAACCGTATCGGTTGCGGTGGCACGGACTTCATTACCTTCGCGAATAATCTTGTATTGCAGACCGCTGGGTAATACAACCACGCCTTCTTTTGTCTTGTTTTCTTCCAGGAACGCTTCTCCTTCCTTAATATTACGTTCCCCTTCAACGACTTTCTTCTTTTGCATGAAAGCCGTAATGTCTTCGTTCCAGGCCATCATTTCTTCACGTGTGGGTTCTTCTTCTTTGGCCATCAGTTCTTTATATGCCTTAATAACCACGTCGTTGTTTAATTCACCGAAATTGGATTGCCTGACCATGGATGCCAGGGAATAACCTACGGCACGGCTCAGTGAGTCAACGGCTCCTTTTGAAAAATCGGTATTTGCATCAGATGTACTGCTATTACATGATGCAACAAGCATTCCGCCCATAAGGACGATCGATAGAATCTTTAATGTTCTCATTGTTAAATATGGTTTTGAATAATGATCGGATTTAGTAGCAATCAACAAATGTAAGGTTTATTTCTTGTTATTTAAATAGGAGTAACAGCAAATTTTGTGCAAAAGACGTGCCCCCACAATTGCATCCCAGGGATCGTTCTCCCCCGGGGCTACTTCACACAGATCAAATCCGATGATCTTCAGCGGGGATGAAGCCAGTAAGTACAACAGGTAATCCACCTGCTGAAAACTCAGTCCTCCCGGAACAGGAGTTCCTGTATGAGGGCAAAGATCAGGTGAAAGTCCGTCAATATCCAGACTAATGTATACCTGTTCGGGAAGGCTTTCCATAATGCGGTGGCATTGTTCTCGCCATGTCAGCCCTTCGTACATGTCTTCATTCAGGGATTCATCGGGGAAAAAAGAGATGCGCGGATCACTGCGGATGATCTGGTATTCTTCCCGGCAATAATCACGTACTCCAACTTGTGTCAGGGCGGTCACCGCCGGAACGGACTTCATGGCATTATACATAATGGAGGCATGTGAATACGTGAATCCTTCATAAGCTTCACGAAGATCGGCGTGAGCATCAATATGCAATATTCCAAAAGATCCGTAATGTTCCCCCAATGCCTGAAGGTAACCCAGCGGGACAGAGTGTTCTCCTCCAACAAGTCCTACGAATTTCCCCGCCCGCAATTGTTCGGAACATTGCAGGTAAACGATCCGGTTCATCCGGGCACAGGCCGAGTTGACTTGGTCCAGGACTTCGCCCAGTCCGTTTTCCCCGGGGTCGATCCCGTCTTCCCAGCTTTGGATTATCTTTTGTGCCAGGATTCGGGCCGTCCGGTTCAAAATGGGCAATTCTTCGTGTTCTTCCAATGTGGCAATGGGAATATTCCAGGCTTCGTTCACCCTGGCATTGAATAAGTCTATTTGAGCGGAAGCGTCTATTATGGCTTCCGGGCCCATACGTGTTCCGTCGCGGTAGGAAGTAGTTACGTCCCAGGGAACGGATACCAATACAATTTCAGCTTCTTCGTGCGAAAAAGGCAGGGCAAAATACCGGCCGTTGGGAACTCCCGGCAGGTTGGGATCAAATGCATTCATACGATACCTTCTCTTATTATGTCGTGTATATGGACCATCCCCGCATACCGGTTATCCCTCAATACGATCAGTTGTGTAATCTTGTTGGACTGCATCATTTCATAAGCATGAACAGCCAGCTGATCAAATAATACGGTTTTAGGATCTTTGGTCATGACATCTCCCGCACACAATGCTTCAAAATGGCTGTTCTTTTCCACCATCCGTCGTACGTCTCCGTCTGTAATAATACCCTGCAGTTTTCCGGTTTGGTCTAAAACAGCTGTTGCTCCCAGCCGGTTGCGTGAAATTTCAAATATCGTGTCCTTGATGGATTGTTCAGGCAAAACTCCGGGGCGAAGGGTGTGATCCATGATATCAGAAACCCGTAAGTACAGTTTTTTCCCAAGAGAACCTCCGGGATGAAAGCGTGCAAAATCGGCTTGCGAAAATCCTCTTAACTGCAACAGGCATACGGCCAGGGCATCTCCCAGAACCATCTGCACCGTAGTACTGGCCGTGGGGGCCAGGTCGTTGGGGCAAGCTTCATGTGGAGCCGAGGCTACCAGTACATAATCTGCCGATCTTCCCAGGTAAGATTCCCGGTTGCCAACCATGCCTATCAGAAGGTTTCCCATTCTGCGGATCAGCGGCACCAAAACTTTGATCTCGGCAGTATCTCCGCTTTTTGAAAGACACATAACCGTGTCTCCGGGTTGTACAATACCCAGGTCTCCGTGAATTGCGTCGGCAGCATGCATAAAAATGGCCGGAGTTCCCGTTGAATTGAACGTGGCCACAATTTTTTGACCAATAAGGGCACTTTTCCCAATACCGGTAACGATCAGACGGCCTTTGGAAGCGTATAGAATTTCGACAACTTTCAGGAAAGATCCGTCAATGGACTGCCGCAATGCATTTACTGCAAGCAGTTCTTTTTCAATGACTTCAAGTGCCGTTTTTTGAATATCCGCTTTAGATGTGCTCATAAAATTTTGAAAGAACAAAACAAACGTATAACTTAGTGCACAAAGGTAGTAAAATATGTGTACTTCATCTGAATTGCACTTTCAGCTGAAAAAGCATTTTGGTTTCAACTCATTCAAGGGACAGCAGGAAGAGATCATAACCCATTTGATGAACGGGGGTGATGCTTTTGTGCTTATGCCAACAGGGGGAGGAAAGTCCTTATGCTACCAATTGCCGGCTATATTGATGGAAGGAACTGCCGTGGTCATTTCGCCTTTAATTGCATTGATGAAGAATCAGGTGGATGCCATTCGGGGATTTTCTACGGATAATTACGGTGTGGCCCATTTTCTGAACTCGTCACTGAGCAAAACCCAGGTTTTGGAAGTCAGGGAGTCACTTCTTGCCGGAAAAACAAAATTGCTTTATGTAGCTCCCGAATCACTTACAAAACAGGAAAATATTCAGCTTCTCAAGCAAATGAGCATTTCCTTTTATGCCATTGATGAAGCCCACTGTATTTCGGAATGGGGACATGATTTCCGTCCTGAATACAGAAAGATCCGTCCACTGGTTAAAGAGATCGGGAAGGCTCCCATTATTGCGCTCACTGCTACGGCTACCCCCAAGGTTCAGCAGGATATCCAAAAGAATCTGGGCATGATGGAGGCTCGTGTTTTCAAAACATCATTTAACCGGGAGAACCTGTATTATGAAGTCAGGCCCAAGGTAAATGTGAATAAAGAACTGGTGAAATTCATCCGGCAGAATGCGGGTAAAAGCGGTATTGTATATTGCCTGAGCCGCAAGAAAGTGGAAGAGATTGCTTCCTTTTTACAGGTTAACGGCATACGAGCCCTGCCTTACCATGCAGGAATGGATGCAGCTACCCGTTCAAAAACACAGGATCAGTTCCTGATGGAAGATATTGATGTTATCGTGGCAACCATTGCGTTCGGAATGGGTATTGACAAGCCGGATGTGAGGTTTGTCATCCATTATGATATTCCCAAATCCCTGGAAGGGTATTATCAGGAGACAGGCAGGGCAGGAAGGGACGGCGGAGAAGGCCAATGCATAGCCTTCTACAGTTACAAGGATATCCAGAAACTTGAAAAATTCAAACAGGGCAAGCCCATAGCGGAACAGGAAGTGAGCAAGCAGTTGCTCATGGAAACCGTAGCTTATGCAGAAACCAACGTATGCCGCAGAAAAATCCTGTTGAATTATTTTGGGGAAGATTATCTGCAGGAAAATTGTGCCAATTGTGATAATTGCCTGCATCCCAAAAAGCAGTTTGACGGACAGGAAGAAATGTGCCTGGCGTTGGAAGCAGTACAAAAATCGCTGGAACAGTTCAACGCCGAACATGTAGCCAACATTATTGCAGGAGTTTCCAATTCCATGATCAAGTCCTACCAGCACCACAAACTGGATGTGTACGGGATGGGTAAAGACAGATCTGCACATTTCTGGAATGCAGTACTGCGTCAGGGACTGATCCACCATTTTTTGGATAAAGACATAGAAAAGTACGGTGCCTTATCTGTTACTCCCGCCGGAAAAGAATATCTGGAGAATCCGTATCCCCTGATGCTTTTTGAGGACAGGGAAATGGAAGAAGAAAGAGATACGCCGGACACAGCGTCCAAAGCCGGTGGTGGAGGAGGAGATACCACATTGCTGGCATTGCTGAAGGATTTGCGCAGGGATCTGGCCCACAAATTGAAATTGGCTCCTTTTGTCATTTTTCAGGATATCAGTCTGGAAGACATGTCTATTCTTTATCCGGTAACGGTGGAAGAATTGGTACATTGTCAGGGTGTAGGTGAAGGTAAAGCCAGAAAATTCGGAAAGCCTTTTGTGGAATTGATCAGCAAATACGTAGAAGAAAATGAAATTATCCGCCCCCAGGATATGGTCGTCAAATCCGTTATCAATAAATCGGTAAATAAGGTATATATTATCCAGAGTATTGACCGTAAAATGGATTTTGAAGATATTGCCGATGCCAAGGGGATCACCATGGATGAATTGCTGGAAGAGATAGAGGTTATCGTGAATTCCGGCACCAAACTGGATATAGATTATTATTTGCAGCAGGCAATTGACGACGACAAACTGGAAAATATATTCGATTATTTTCGTCACGAAGCACAATCTGAATCATTGTCAGAAGCTGTGAAAGAGCTGGGCCCGGATTATACGGAGGAAGAAGTCAGGCTGGTAAGGATAAAATTTTTAGTTGAGGTTGCCAACTGATGTTTTATCTTTGTCTTTTATGCGAAAACGTACCATCATATTTTTAACCCTGTTATCACTCTTATTAGTCGGAGCTTCTGTCTTTGGCTTTTTGATGCTTTTCAGGAAACCCTATAACCATACTGTACGCAATGATACGTACCGGGCTGTTCCAATGGATGCCGTCCTGGTACAGCATTTTAGCGGTGTCCGGATATTGACGGAAACCATTCTTGAACCCGGCGGTTATCTGGAGCGTTTTTTTCATCCCGGTAAAAATTTTAGTAATTTTCTTCAAACATTAACTCAAAATCCGATTCCCGGATTCCCCGATATCGCCAAGGCAGAAGCTTTGTGTGCCCTGCATCCTTCTGCCAAGAATACATTAAGCACCCTGTTTTGTCTTTCAGGAGCAAACGCCGAAGATCCTCAGTGGTGGTCCTCTTTTGTGGAGTCAACGGGGATTCCATATGATACAAGGTCCTACGACGGGCAGATTATATATACATTTTACGTAGAGAATGAGGCTCAACATGTTTATGCTGCGTATGTGCCCGATATCCTTATGGTGTCAGCGTCCCCGGTAGTGCTGGAATCATCCTTGCGCCATTTGAAAAACGGTACTTCGCTGATGGATGACCCGGCTTTTGCTGCACTGGTAAAAGAAACTCCGGTTTCAAAACCTGTCAGGCTGTTTGTTTCGCATGAACGTATTCCTTCACTTTTTGCCGCTTATCTGGGCATTCCGCTTCAGAAACATGCATCCTTTTTAAGCACAACGGCCGGTTGGACAGTACTGGACGGATTTGTGGAAGAGAACCAACTAAGAATGGACGGATACTCACTGTTTTCCGCCGGGCAGGAACATTTTTTTTCTGCATTGAAAGGTCAGCAAACACAGTCATTGGCGGCTTTGGAAGTATTGCCCGCTGCTACGTTGGCCGGTATGTCCCTGGGTTTTTCTGATCTTCAGACATACATGGACAATTACGGCAGGTATCTTGAATTGCACAAGAAAAGTCGAAAAAATCCGGATGTCGAAACTTTGGAATGGTTCAACCTGTTGTATCCCGGTGAAGTGTCCCTGGCCTGTGTCCCCTTCAGAAGCAATGCCCAATGGATTGCAGTTATTCATTCCCGTTACATACATCAGGCAAAAATCCAATATGCCCTTTTGGGGAAACAGGAAGAAGACCGGGTTATGGAAAATCCCCGGCCCGACATTTTGCAAGAAATTTTCGGGCCGGTTTTCGGCTTGTGCCAGGCAGATCATTATTGTTATATGGGATCTTGCATTCTGTTAGGATCGGGCGATCTTTTGAGTGACTTACTGGGCAAATACCGGACGGGAAATTATCATACACTGGCAGATGCCGTCGGCAGGACGAAAATCTCGGCAAATTTCACGGATGCCTCCAACATAAGCTTGTTTCTCCAGCCTTCGGTGGGTTTGGATCTGCTGGAGCCGCTAATGGACAAAAGATATGCGGACAGACTCCGGGAATGGAGAATGTACAATGCACAGTATGTTTTTCTACAGTTCTCGGCCCTGGAAGACCGCATGTACACGCATCTTTCCGTTTACGGAGATTCCCTGGAAACGTCTCCGCTGGTACCGCGGCCGCAGACGGCTCGCTTGCGTCGCGGCTTGAACAGGGATTCTTTGGATCGGCAAAAGCCTCCTTATACCGTGTACAATCATTTTACGCGCAGGGATAATGAATTGTATCAGACTCCCTGGCCTGAATGCCGGCTGATTTTAAGAGACCATGTGGGGAAAACGTTGTGGGAAAAAACCATGGAAGGAACCATCCAGGACAGGGTGGAACAAATCGATTTTTTGAAAAACAACAAGCTGCAAATGTTGTTTGCCATAGGTAACAGGTTGTATTTGCTGGACAGGCTGGGACGTAATGTGTCTCCTTTTCCCAGGTCGTATACTACCAGTATCCTCTACGGTCCCTATGTTTTTGATCCCCTGGAAAACAAGGATTATCTGATCCTGTTGGCACATCAGGATAACGTTTTGCGTTGCTACAACAGGGCAGGGGTTGTGATCCCGGAATGGAACGAGTTTTTGATTCCTGATTACCTGACAGGAAGGCCGCGTTACTTCAGCACGGGAGAGACAGGTATCTGGATTATTTATACCAATAGCCAAACGGTGGTATTGTCGCATGAGGGACAGATCCGGGCCATGGTTACACAGAAAGATTGCCTGGATCCTCAGGCAGAAATTGAAATTTCAGGTCCTTTTGAAATACGCGGCACAACTATTGAAGGTAAACCCCTTACCATAATGCTCAATTAAAATGACCTTTTTTACTATTCTTTTCATAATAATGCTGGGTGGATTTCTTTTAATTCGTCTGATTCCCTGGCTTTTGGCTATGAAAATCCGGCAAATGCAAAGACGCGGGGAAAACCCGCAAGAACAACAAACCCAACAGACCCGGCAAAAGAGCAATTTCAGAAGAACCCGCAAAAAACACATCGATAAAAATACGGGAGATTACATTGATTACGAAGAAATAAAAGATTGATGAAATCGTTCCTGCGTATACTGGCATACGGGAAACCGTTCGGAAGGTACTGGCCTGCCTACCTGGTTCTTTCCGTTTTTAGTGTCCTTTTTGGAATTGCCAATTATGCGCTTATAGCTCCATTGCTGACCGTATTGTTTGAACCTGACACATTGACAGGTGAAATGGTTCGGCCTGAGTACAGTTTTTCCCTGTCCTACATTGTGGATATGTTCCGGTATTATTTGCTCAGGATAAAAACACAAGACGGGATTATGATGGCTCTTGTCTACGTTTCCGTAGCGTTGCTTTCCGCATCGTTGTTGTCTAACATTATGCATTACCTTTCCCAAAGGGTCCTGGTAAGCGTGAGGACACGCCTGATGAAAAATGTCAGGGACGATCTGTTCCGCAAGATCAGCCGGCTGCATATAGGCTATTTTCACAAGCAACGGAAAGGAGACTTGCTTTCTTCCATTTCAAACGATGTAAACGAAGTACAGAATTCTGTGGCCAGTTCTTTCCATGTGATATTCCGCGATCCCTTACTAATACTGGGGTTTCTTTCCATGCTTTTTTACATGAGTCCCAAACTGACGCTGGTAACGTTATTGACATTGCCCGTCTCTGCCTTGCTCATAGGCAGAATAACAAGGGCTTTGCGTTCCGGGGCCGAGGTGTCTCAAAGCTTGTTGGGAAAACTGCTGAGTCATTTTGAGGAAGCCATTTCCGGAAGCCGTATTGTTAAAGCCTTCAATGCGCAACAATACGTCAGGGATCGGTTTGGCACCATTAATGACCAACACAGGCAGGCTACAAAACGACTGTATAACCGCCAGGAGCTGGCATCTCCCCTTAGTGAATTTTTGGGTATAGCCGTAGCGGCTGCAATTTTGTTTTACGGAGGCTGGCTGCAGGTCCACGGAGAACTGGGTATGAGTTGGCCCGAGTTTGTGGTTTATATTGGTTTTTACTGGAGGGTGCTGGAACCGGCGAAATCCATTACAAAAGCCTATGCCATGATTCGTAAAGGGATGGTATCTGCACACCGCATTTTTGCCATCATGGATGTTCCCGTTGAGATCCAAAAGGACCCCAACGCTATTCCCGTTAAAGATTTTAGTCAATCCCTGGAATACCGGAACGTAAGTTTTCGCTATAATGACAACGATCCCTGCGTATTGCGGCAAATCAACCTGACTATTCCCAAAGGCAAGGTCATTGCCCTGGTGGGACCTTCAGGGGCCGGGAAAACCACTTTGGCGGATCTCTTGCCAAGGTTTTATGATGTTCAGGACGGAGAAGTTTTGCTGGACGGGATCAATATTAAAAGGTATCAGCCCAAAGATTTGATAGGATTGATGGGCATTGTGACCCAGGAAGCCATCCTTTTCAACGATACTGTGGCAAATAATATTACCTTTGGTTTGGAAAATGTGCCTTTTGAAGCTGTCCGGCGTGCTGCAGAGATAGCCAACGCCCATGATTTTATTATGGAAATGGAATATGGATACGATACGAACATCGGGGACAGAGGCGGTAAATTATCCGGCGGACAGCGGCAACGCATAGCCATTGCGCGGGCCGTATTGAAGAACCCTCCGGTCCTGATCCTGGATGAAGCGACGTCCGCCCTGGATACTGAAAGCGAAAAGATGGTGCAGGAAGCCTTGACCAAATTGATGAAAAACCGCACTACGGTAATTATTGCACACAGGCTTTCCACTATTAGAAATGCAGATGAAATAGTAGTAATGAACAAAGGCACGATCGTAGAAAGAGGAACACACGAGGCTCTGCTGGCAAATGAAGGTATGTACCGTCATTTGTGTGATTTACAAGTTTTTGGATAACCTTCAAATTTAATATTATGAATCAGGACATTTTCAAAACCAAATCCCTGAATGAACTTTTTGAGAAAAGTTTCAAAAAATACTGGGATTTCAAAGCCCTGACGGATTTTCACGGGGAGACACTTTATTACCATCATCTGGTGCGCCGTATAAGAATGATCCATATAGGCTTTGAGAAATGCGGGTTGAAGAAGGGCGATAAAGTGGCATTATGCGGCAGAAACCAGGCCAACTGGGCCGTAGCGTTTTTGGCTACCGTTACCTACGGGGCTGTGGTGGTCCCCATTCTGCATGAGTTCAAACCGGGGAACATACAACACCTGGTTAATCATTCGGATGCAAGGATCTTTTTTGTGGGAGAGCAGGTCTGGGAAGGACTTAGCGAAGTGGAAATGCCCAATCTGGAAGCCATTGTGGGATTGAATGATTTTGACATTCTTTACACACCGGACCAGGAAATTGCAAGTATCAGGAAGAACATTGACGCTATGTTCAAAGAAATCTATCCCGATGGCATGAAGCCGGAAGATGTCCGTTTTCACAAAGATGACCCGGAAGAACTGGCCCTGATCAACTATACCAGCGGAACTACCGGTTTTTCCAAAGGTGTAATGCTGCCTTACCGCTCACTGCTTTCGAACATACTTTTCGGCTGGGAGGTGTTGCCTCAGGTCAGCAACGGGGCTAAAGTAGTATCTATGTTGCCTTCGGCCCATATGTACGGACTGATGTTTGAATTGCTGTTTGAGCTCAGCAGCGGATGCCACGTGCATTTTCTGACCAGAACACCCTCTCCGAAAGTAATTGCGGAAGCATTTCAAAATGTCAAACCCAAAGTGATCATTGCCGTGCCTATGATCATAGAGAAAATATACAAACAAAAACTGCTTCCCCTGCTCAGGCGCCCGTCCATCAAGGTAATGTTGCGAATGCCTTTCATAGATCAGAAGATCAAAAAACGGATCCATGACGAGCTGGTGAAAGCATTTGGAGGAGAATTTGTTGAGATCATCATTGGTGGCGCTCCGTTGAATCATGAAGTGGAGCCTTTCCTTAAGAGCATAAACCTGGCTTTTACCGTGGGATACGGGTTAACCGAATGCGGACCCATAGTGTCTTATGCAGCGTGGAACAAAAGGCCTTTGTATTCCTGCGGAAAAGCGGCTCCCAGAATGACCATACGCATAGATTCTACAGATCCCTTGTCGGTTCCGGGAGAAATTCAGCTTAAAGGGGACAACGTGATGCTGGGTTATTACAAAAATCCGGAAGCCACTGAAGAGATCTTTACAGAGGACGGATGGCTGAAGACCGGGGATATGGGAACTATGGATAAGGACGGATACCTGTTTATCAAGGGTCGTTCCAAGACCATGATTCTGGGACCTAACGGGCAAAACATATATCCTGAAGAAATTGAAAGTTCCATCAACAATATGTCCTATGTAAGCGAATGCCTGGTGATTATGGAAGACGGAAAACTGGTGGCTCTTGTGTATCCCGATTTTGAAAAAGCAGCTGCCGACGGATTGCCTGATACGGCTATGGATAGCACTATGGAAGCCATGAGAGCCCAGATTAACCTGGAATTGCCCAAATATTGCCAGATAACCAAGGTAAGGATAGTCCCCGAAGAATTTGAGAAAACACCAAAAAGAAGTATTAAGCGTTTCTTATACAATGGATAAACAGACCCAGTTTGATCTTCATTACCTGGAAATGGCGCAAATATGGGCTCAGAATTCCTATTGCCAACGCAGGAAGGTAGGAGCCCTCATGGTCAAGGACCGGATGATTATTTCTGACGGATACAACGGCACCCCGCGCGGTTTTGAAAATGTATGTGAAGATGAGGATGGCAGTACCAAGCCTTATGTATTGCATGCAGAAGCAAATGCCATAACCAAAGTGGCAAGAAGCAACAATAGCAGTGAAGGAGCTACCATATATATTACGGCATCTCCCTGTATTGAATGTGCCAAGCTGATCATTCAATCAGGCATTGTGCGCGTAGTGTACCGTGACGATTACCGGTCACAGGAAGGTATAGAATTGTTGAAACGGGCAGGTGTTCAGGTAGATAAAATGTAAGAAAATGGAAGAACAAAGAAAGACAAGAAGGACAGGAGCCATTGTCCTTATCATATTGATTGCCCTTGCCATAGCAGGGATCCTCAGGTGGCAGGTGTACAGGGATCGGACAGGAACCGCCAATGGCAGACTGGGAAGGGAATGGTCCAAGCTGGAGTTGATACTGAACCAGATAGAAAGCAATTATGTGGATTCGGTAAACGTGGAAGATTTTATTGAAAAAACACTTCCTTATATTATGGAGGAATTGGATCCGCATTCCATTTACCTGTCCCCGGAGGAATTGCGTTCGGCCGATGAGGAACTCAGAGGTAACATTGAAGGGATTGGCATTGTCTTTAATGTACCCCAGGATACGGCTACGGTGATCAATGTAGTTGTAGGAGGTCCTTCTGAAAAAATGGGATTGCAGCCGGGAGACAAGATCATCAAAGTAGATACACAAACGATTGCAGGAGTGGGTCTGCCTCAGGATTCCATAGTCAGTTTGTTGAAAGGCCCCAAAGGGACAAAAGTGGATGTCTGGGTAAAACGTTACGGAGAATCGGATTCCATATGTTTTTCCATTATCAGGGACAAAATACCGGTTCACAGCGTGGATGTGGCCTACATGGCAGATTCCATTACCGGGTACATTAAGTTGTCCCGGTTTTCCATGACCAGCTATGCAGAAGTACTCGGATCTATTGCAGATCTGATGAAACAGGGGATGAAGCAGGTAATATTCGATTTGCGTGACAATACGGGGGGCTACCTGGACCAGGCTCTGAAAATTACGGGAGAATTCCTGGATGAAAACAAATTGATTGTCTATACGGAAGGTACTCACAGGGAAAGACAGGACTTTTATACAAAAAAACGGGGTTTTTGTTATGATATGCCTTTGACTGTTCTGATAAATGAAGCGTCGGCCTCTTCTTCCGAAATTATGGCAGGAGCTTTACAGGACAACGACAGGGGAACGATAGTGGGAAGACGTTCTTACGGGAAAGGTTTGGTCCAGGAACCTGTTTATTTTTCGGACAATTCCGGATTGCGTCTTACGGTGGCCCGCTTTTACACTCCTTTAGGAAGGTCCATTCAAAAACCTTACGGAAACAACACCCGCGAATATGCTTACGATTTGATTGAACGTTACCGCAATGGTGAATTGATGCAGGAAGATTCCATTCCCAAAAATGATTCACTACGTTATGTGACCCCGGCAGGAAAAGTGCTTTATGGCGGCGGCGGTATCATTCCCGACGTCTTTGTTCCTCTGGATACAGTGGGAGTGAACGACCTGTACTTGCGGATTTCCAGACAAAATCTGCCTATTCGTTTCAGTATGGATTATGCGGATCGTCACAGGAAAGAACTTTCCTCAATAAATAATCTGGAAGAATTGGAAGCGTTTTTTGCCCAAACCTCCCTCATGCAGGAATTCCTTGCCTACCTGCGTAAACAGGGAATTCGCCCGGTTTCGTCACAATGGGAAGAATGCGGAGATATCCTCATGACCCAGATCAAAGCTTATATTGGCAGGAATACACGTCTTGAGGACAACGGCTTTTACCCGTACCTGGGAAAGATAGACAACGTGCTGCAAAAGGCTTTGGAGGTATTGTATGTTCCCTTAATAACCGAACTGCCTGAGTCTGGTTTTGTTCTCGCGCCAATCGGGAGCAACCTTGACGAATAATTCCAGGAATACTTTTTTCTCAAAAAAATTTTCCATATCAAGGCGTGCCTGTGTACCAACGCGTTTAAGGGCACTGCCCTGTTTTCCTATTATGATGCCTTTTTGGGAATCGCGCAGGACGTTGATAACGGCGCGTATATTGTACCTTTGGTCGTTCTCAATAAACTCTTCAATGGTCACTTCTACGCTATAGGGAATTTCCTGTGAATAGTTGAGAAAAATCTTTTCCCGGATAATTTCGGAAGCAAAAAACCGCAAGCTCTTATCGGTAAACCGGTCTTTTTCAAACCACGGGGGAGACTCGGGCAATAATTCCAGGATACGTGGTAAAATAGCTTCCAGGTTAAAGCGTTCCAGCGCACTTACGGGAAACAACTCGGCTTTGGGAACCAAAGATTGCCATTGTTCCAATAATGCCAGCACTTCTTCCCGGGAGCTTTTGTCAATTTTATTGATGATTATTAGCACAGGTATTGCAATGAGATTGAGTTTCCGGATGTACTCCGGGTTTTTGGCAACCGTTTCAACCACATCCGTTACGTAAAGAATAATATCGGCATCTCCCATAGCGGTGTCCACAAATTGCATCATATTTTCCTGCAACTTGTAACTGGGTTTAAGAATGCCGGGCGTATCCGAATAAATAATCTGGTAATCCTCATCGTTGACTATACCCATGATACGATGACGCGTTGTTTGCGCCTTGGAAGTGATGATGGATAATTTTTCACCTACAAGGGCATTCATCAGGGTAGATTTCCCTACGTTGGGATTACCGATTATATTTACAAAACCTGCTTTATGTGTCATCAATAGGTTATTCGTAGAATCCCGTCTTCAGCATATTGATCTCTTCCTGTGTGAGAAAACGCCATTGGCCGCGTTTGAGATTCTTTTTCGTCATACCTGCAAAATATACACGGTCCAGTTTTTTTACCTTGTACCCCAACGCTTCAAACAAACGGCGTACGACACGGTTTTTACCGGAATGGATCTCAAGACCAATTTCTTTTTCATCGTTATCAATATATGAGATCATGTCAACATGCATCGGGCCGTCTTCCAGCTCAACTCCGTTGACCAGTTGGTCCATATCTGTTTTTTTTAGATTCTTATCCAACCGGGCCTGATATATTTTTTTGCGATTGTAAGAAGGATGTGTCAATTTTTCTGTAAGATCCCCGTCATTTGTAAACAAAAGGACTCCCATAGTGGATTTGTCCAATCTGCCTACAGGGTAGACCCGTTGCTCACATTGTCCGGCGATCAGGTCCATAACCGATTTTTCGGCATGATCATCCTGCATAGTTGTTACGAACCCCCTGGGTTTATTCATGACTATGTAGGTTTTGGGTTCGCCTTTCATCCGTTCGCCGTTTACCCTTACATCATCCCCGGGTTTTATTTTTATGCCGAGTTGGTCTGCCACTTCTCCGTTGACCGTTACCAGTCCGGTGGAAATAAACGTATCGGCTTCCCTGCGGGAGCAGAGTCCCGAGTTGGCAATGAATTTGTTAAGACGAACTTCTCCGGGAACTTTCGGCTGCTTGGGTTCAGGCCCTGCAGTTTCTTTTTTGAAAGGTTTTTTGAAACCCGGTTTGCCTGGTCTGTCGGACCGGGGTCCGCCTTCTCGGCGCGGTCTGTCGGATTGATACCCGCCTTCACGGCGCGGTCTGTCGGATTGGTATCCGCCTTCGCGGCGCGGTTTGTCTGACCGGTATCCGCCTTCTCGGCGCGGTCTGTCGGATTGGTACCCGCCTTCACGGCGCGGTCTGTCAGATTGATACCCGCCTTCTCGGCGCGGTTTGTCGGATTGGTACCCGCCTTCGCGGCGTGGTCTGTCGGATTGGTATCCGCCTTCACGGCGCGGTTTGTCAGATTGGTATCCGCCTTCACGGCGCGGTCTGTCAGATTGATATCCGCCTTCACGGCGCGGTCTGTCAGATTGATACCCGCCTTCACGGCGCGGTTTGTCAGATTGGTACCCGCCTTCACGGCGAGGTCTGTCGGATTGATACCCGCCTTCACGGCGCGGTCTGTCAGACCTGTATTCGCCTTCACGGCGAGGTCTGTCATGGCCGTAACCGCCCTCACGGCGGGACCTCTCGGGGGATCTTTCCCCTTCAGA
>JAAYYL010000124.1 GCA_012515395.1 Bacteroidales bacterium | reverse complement strand
TCCGTACTGTTTAACAACGACGGACGGAATGTTTTTTAATACGTTCAATTCCGAATAAGGCCTGCCTTTGACGAACTGAGCGAAAAAAACCTTATAACCGGCACCGGCGGCTCGAATGGCCATACCTATGGCCGCTGTGGTTTTTCCTTTTCCGTTACCGGTATAAACGTGGATCATTCCAATGTTTTTTGCATCCAGATGATATCATAGGGAGTGCCTTTTTTTGTAATGATCTTCTGGAACCTGCCGCATTCAACAAATCCGTTCTTTGTGTGAAAATCAATGCTTTCGGTATTTACGGATGAAATGTTGGCCAGAATCGTTTTGATGCCTACTTTGAGAGCATCCTCTTCAAGCTTTTTGAGCGCCATGGTTCCCAGACCCTTGCCGGTGTGATCCTTGTCAATAAAATAGGAAATCTCGGCACATTGTTTAAAGGTGGGGAACGGATTGTAGGCGTGTAACAGGCAGAATCCTACAATTTCATCATTCTCTTTGATCACGTATGCCGGGTAACATTTGGTCATATCCAGGAACTTTTCGTAATACTCATAAGGTAAAACATCATCCGGATAGGCGGCAAGACTGTTGTCCACGTAATAGTTATAGATATCCATTACGGCTTGTCGGTGCTCGACAGACATTGTTTCAAAGGTAACTTTCATAGATCAGTGGTTTAAGCAATTGCAATATAATAAAAAAACAAATACCTGATCATCTGAAATCCCACGGAGCTACCGGATCCGGGTCAAGCCACAGGCCAATATGTTCTTTTCTGGCCTTGGCTTCCAGTTCTGCGTATAGGGGGGTGTCGTCATATTCTTTGTAATGCCAGGCAAGTCCCAGACGAAGCATTTCTGCAGATATGTCTTTGATCTTTTTGGCTTTTACAGTAACAATATAACGACCCCACCCGTCACGTGAATGAACGGTAACCGTCACTTTTTTACCGTGAATCATCTCTTTGAGTTTATCCGTAGAGACGCTGCTAAAAGCCTGTTTGCGTTCCGGGGCATCAATGCCGTAGATGCGAAAACGAATTTGCAGGTCGTCCCGGTTAAGGGCCGTAAAGGTGTCGCCGTCACTGATAGAAACCACTTTGACCTTAAATGTCTGTGCCTGTGAAATGATTGCCGATAGTATCAGCAACAGCAAGATTGAAGTCTTTTTCATTTACCGGCAGGACCCTGGTATTCGGATTTGCCAAAACCCAGTATGGGGAGAAAAATCCAGGGAAGAAGAATCAGTCCGATGGTAAAATCGGCTTTTTTTCCGAAACTTTTTGCCAGCAGGTTCAGACCCCAAATCAGAAAAACAAGGTTTACAAAAGGAATCAGCAACAACAAGAGCCACCACCACGGTTTGCCTATGATCTTCAGACCCACCAGGTAATCATAAACGGGAATGAGACAGGCCCACCCGGGTTTTCCGGCTTTTGTGAAAATATACCACAGAGCTATGATCTGTATAACCGACATGTAAATGCCGAAACTTACCCACATGATGAGCAGGGGCAATAAAAACAGGAATTCACTGTTTGCGAATTCAAAATTTTCCAGGTTTTCAATAAAACATTCCATAATGTTATTTTTTTAGGGTTAATATTTTAAAGTGGCACGGAAAGGTCCCGTTTTCAAGGCATCCCTAATTGCCTCTTCGGTTGTCAGGAAGGTCATGTTAAAACGGGAAACAGCTTTCCGGTTGGTATAATAATTTTTTATGCAAAGGATCTTCATATTATTAAGTGAAAGAGATGTGGGAATACCCAGAAAGCGAAGAACACTTCCTGCACCACCCAGAGCCATCAATGCAGGCTTCATAAGAGGGATCATCAATGGTTTATTGCCTGTCAGGCGGGCAATGATTCTGAAAAATTCACAATAAGAAAGGTTTTCGTTTGCCATTAGGTATTTTTCACCGGGGAAACCTTCTTGCAGCGCATTGACTACGCCGCGGGCTACGTCAGCGGCGTGTACGAAATTTTTTCCTCCGGGGGGATAAAAAACGATTTTCCGGTTAAGCGCCATACGGAGGATCCGTCCCGAACTCGGCTTAAAATCATAAGGGCCTATCATGAACGAAGGGCTTATTGTGACTACGTTAATGCCGTTACGGGCTGCGGCATCCACCATTTCCTGCACCTGAATTTTGCTTAGGGCGTACAGACAACGTGTAAAAGGAGCTGCGGGCGGGCGGTCTTCATTGCCGGGGTCTTTCTCGGTTCCGTATCCGAATGTATTGGCAGTCCCGATATAGACCAATTTTTCCATGTGCATTGACCGGCAGATTTCTAAAATGTTTTTTGTGCCTTGCATGTTTACGGCATCATAATCCTGAAGTTTCAGGTGTTTCACAGAGGTGTCGGCTGCCGTGTGAACAACAAGAGTACAATCCTGCATGTTTTTTTCCAGTGTATCCCGGTCTCTGACATCTCCGATAACCAGTTGAAGGTTGGGATGTGTGTAATCTATGAACCTCTTTTTGTCACGAACCAATGCTTTTACGGCATAATTTCTCCTGAGCAGCTCCAATACCAGGTTGGTGCCCAAAAGTCCGTTTGCGCCGGTAACAAATACGGTTTTCATTCAGAAGCGTTATCTGTAGTGTTTATTTCCTTTCTGACGGCACGGCTAAGTAACGGTAAACGGATATATATGGGAACCAATTTCAGGATCAGCCAGTTAAATCCGTTTGCCAGGCTTAGCATGATCATGGTGTCCCGTTTAAACAATTTACGTATGGAAATCGCAGCCACTTTTTCAGGACTCATAACACCCCAATGGCTGAAGAATCCCTGTTTTTCAATACGACGTGTGACTTCCGGATTGGTTTTCATAGGGCCCGGGTTAACTACGCTGACAAACAGGTTCGTGTGCTTGTATTCCTGGTAAAGGCTGCGGGAAAAATAATGCACGAAAACTTTGGAAGCCGGATATACCGTTTTGTATCCTATGGGACTGAATGCAGCCATGCTGGAAACATTCAGGATGTATGACTTTTCCTGTTTCAGCAAATTTGGGATCAGCAGCCGTGTGAGCAAGGTCGTTGCCATAACGTTCAGCTGTATGATCCTATCCAGGTATTCCGCAGTAGCATTCTCAAATCTTACGGTCCCTCCTGTACCCGCGTTGTTGATCAATAAAAAGACGTTGTAATTATTGTTGATACGCTCTGCAAGTTCAGTGATCTGCTGTTTTTGTGTAAGGTCACATTCATAACAGCAAGACGACACCTGATATTGGTTCCGGATCTCTTCACAAAATCCGGAAAGGTTGTTTTCCGGCAGGTCTACCAGGATGGTGTTTAATCGCCGTTGTGACAATTCTTTTGCAAAAGCCCGCCCCAGGCCGTGGGCTGCTCCCGTAACAACGCAATAGCCATTTGTAGGCACGGATTTCATAAGGTGCAATATACAAAAAAAGT
>JAAYYL010000123.1 GCA_012515395.1 Bacteroidales bacterium | reverse complement strand
CTGATCGTGTTAATTGGTGTGGCTCATCCTCCCAAGGCTTCCTTTATCATTAGTTTTATGGGGATGTTCATTACCTACAGTTTTTTGTCTATATGGTTCCTTCTGGTGGATTGTAAGGAACAGAAAAAAATCAAGGAGAAAGAATCGTAATTTGTCATGCCGGTAGCCCGCAGATCCATATTGATTGTTTTGTCGTTTGCTTTCTTTATGATGGCAAGCAGCCCTGCTTTGTCTGCAGCTCCACGGGAGGATAGACCTCCTGTAGATGTCAAGCATTTGATTTTGGAACACCTGAAAGACTCTTATCACTGGCATCTTTTTTCCACCGAAAACAAAGAAATAGGCATACCCTTACCGGTGATCGTTCGCAGCCGGGAAAGGGGTTGGTTTTTCTTTTTTTCTTCACATCTTATAGAAGAGGAAGAGTACGAAGGTTTTTACATAGCCAAAGAAGGCAGGTACGAAGGAAAACTGGTTGAAACAGATACGCAGGGTCAACAGGTCAGGCCTTTTGATATTTCTATTACCAAAGATGTGCTGGCTCTTTTCTTTTCCTGCGGATTATTGATGTTACTGGTGCTAAGCCTGGCTAAGTGGTATAAAAAACAGGAAATGCGTGGCAAATCAGATGCCGTTCCCGCCGGAGTAATGGGAGTCATGGAGTGGTTTATAATGAGCATCCACGACGGGATGATCAAAAAATGCGTGGGAAAGGATTACAAACGTTATGCTCCCTATTTGCTGACTGCTTTTTTCTTCATATTCCTGAACAATGTCTTGGGGCTGATCCCGCTTTTTCCCGGGGGAGCCAACCTGACAGGCAATATTACCATCACATTCGGACTGGCTTTTTTTACCATGGTAGCCGTCAATCTGTTCGGGAACAAAGAATACTGGAAAGAGATCCTGTGGCCCGATGTACCGGTATTTATGAAGGTTCCGGTCCCCATTATGCAGATTATTGAATTTTTCGGGATACTGACCAAACCCATGGCTTTGATGATCCGTCTCTTTGCCAATATTTTTGCCGGCCATATAATCATTCTGGCCCTGACTTCGCTGGTGTTCCTAACCGTGGCAATGGGCCCGGTAATCAATGTTTCCATGAGTGCCGTATCGGTGCTCTTTTCGGTGTTCATGCTGGCGCTGGAATTACTTGTAGCATACATACAGGCGTATGTGTTCACCATGCTTTCATCCATATTTATTGGACTTTCCCGTCAGGCGACACATAAGATAAGACCGGCCTGTGCCGTAGAATCGAATAAAAATGAGAATTAATTTTTAAACCATATTGTTATGTTACTTTTTACTGTATTACAAGCTGCCGTGGCATCTGCCGAGATCGCGAAATTTGGAGCCGTTCTGGCTGCTGCCATTGTAGTTCTGGGTGCTTCTTTCGGTATCGGAAAAATCGGAAGTGCCGCCATGGAAGCTATTGCACGTCAGCCGGAAGCTGCTGACGGGATCAGGATGTCCATGATCATTATAGGGGCCCTGGTGGAAGGGGTTTCCCTGTTCGCCATAATTGTCTGCCTATTGGTAGCCTTGTAATTTTTTCGTGTTATGGATTTGATGATCCCCGATTCCGGATTGTTGTTCTGGATGTTCAT
>JAAYYL010000122.1 GCA_012515395.1 Bacteroidales bacterium | reverse complement strand
CTGTCCCTGACAGCTTCGGCGCAAGTAGATAAAAAAGACATACGGGCCGGTAACAGGGCCTTTCGCAAAGGTGATATGGAAAAAGCATTGTTGGATTATCACCGTGCCATAGCAAAAGACTCTTCTTCGGTGAAAGCAAAATACAACCTGGCCAACACCATGCAAATGATGAAGGATCATCAGCAAGCTGTAACTACCATGACCAGCGTTCCTGATTCTTTGTCAGATCCCGCGGAAAAGGCTTTTGCGTGGCATAACTTCGGGAATATGTACCTTTCACAGAAAGACTATGCAAAAAGTATAGAAGCGTATAAACAGGCATTGCGGAATTATCCCGGGGATATGGAGACAAAAACAAACCTGGCTTATGCGCAAAAGATGTTGCAGGAACAGGAGAATCAGCAGCAAAACCAGGATCAGAACCAGGATCAGAACCAGGATCAGAACCAGGATCAGCAGCAGGATCAGAACCAGGATCAGCAGCAGGATCAAGATCAGAACCGGGATCAGGATCAGGACGGGAACAACCAACAGCAGCAGCCTCCATCCATAACTCCGCAAGCTGCCCAGCAAATGCTTGAAGCCGTACAACAGAAAGAACGTGAAACCCAGGAAAAAGTGCAGAAGGAAAAAGCCAAAGCGGCTATTCCTGTCAGATCCGGTAAGAATTGGTAAATGCATAACATGAATATGAAAAGGATTATTCTGTTAATATGGACTGTTTTGAGCCTTGTACAGGCAAATGCACAAGGCCAGTTTACCGTTGAGGCTCCGAATGTGGTAGCTGCCGGGGAACGATTTCGCCTGGTCTTTACGGCAACCGATCTTGAACCCGAATCTTTCAACCCCCCCGAAATTGAAAGCTTCATGGTTTTAGCCGGTCCCACAACATCAACCATGAACCGCCTTGAATACATCAACGGGCGGAGGACACAAAGCCGGTCCGTAAGCTATACCTATATTCTGGAAGCCGGCAATACAGGCAAATTCACAATTGGAGAAGCGTCTGTTCTATCCGATAATGTAACATACAGGACACAACCCGTGACCATAGAAGTCATCCCGGGGACTTCTTCGCCGGCCGGAACTGTTCGTGAACAGGAGCCTGTTTCCGCTACCGGTATTTCCGATCAGGATGTTTTCCTGAGGCTGGATGTCAGCAAGCGACGTGTGGTAAAAGGAGAACCTCTGACGGCGACTTTAAAATTATATACCCGCGTGAATGTATCCGGGGCGGAAGACATTCGCTTCCCAACTTTCAACGGGTTTTGGAGCCAGGAAGTTTATGCCCCCCAACAAATTGACTGGCAACGTGAAAATGTAAACGGGGAAATCTACCAGGTGGCAACGCTAAGACGCTATGTGTTGCTTCCTCAGCAATCAGGTCAGGTGAAAATTGATCCTTCCGAGATCGTATGTGTCATCCAGGTGCGCGATACCCGCCGGGGACAATCCTTGCTGGATGATTTTTTTGATTCTTACCAGACTGTCCGCAAACGTGTAACAGCCCCTGCCGTTACCGTGAATGTAAGCGAACTGCCTGCCGGAGCCCCGGGAACATTCAAGGGAGCTGTGGGAAACTTTTCTATCAGTGCGGATATAGCAGCAGACTCAGTGAAGGCACACGATGCCGTCTCTGTGTACGTAACCGTTACGGGGGAAGGAAATATCAATCTGCTGGAAGCTCCCCTGATGACATTTCCTCCCGATTTTGAAGTTTATGATGCCAAGGTAACTGACAATTCCCGCAGTACCGGAGGAACGTTTTCGGGCTCCAAAACTTTTGAATATCCGGTGATTCCCAGGAGTCATGGCGATTTTACCATTGACCCCGTTGAGTTTTCGTATTACGATATACAAAATAAACGTTACAGAACCATACGCACCCAACCGTTAAAGCTCAAAGTGGCAAGAAGTACGGATGTAGCGGCGTCCGGAGTTCCTTATACTCCGGGAACACACAGACGTGCCGTTGAGAGCCTGGGCAAGGATATCCGTTATATAAGAACGGCGGTCCCTTCCTGGAGAATGAAAGGAAAATACTTGACAGGGAGTTACTTGTATTTTGTCATTCTGGCTCTGATTTTTGCCGTGACCGGGCTTGTTTATGTAGTTATGAACAAAAGGCGTGAGCACATGAACGATACGATTCGTGTCCGAAACAGCAAAGCCAACAAAATTGCTCGAACAAGGCTTAAGGCTGCCGGAATGTTACTGAAACAACAGCTCTTTGAAGCTTATTATGAAGAATTGCATCGTGCTTTGTGGGGATATATTGCCGATAAATTAGGCCTGTCGCAGGCAGACTGTTCGCGTGACCGGATCTCCGATATGTTGCGGGATCGAAATATTGACAAGGAGCTGATCCAAAACTATTCTGACATTATTGAATCTTGTGAATACGCTCGTTATGCTCCGGATCCCGGACAACTGGAAAAAGAAAGGATATTCGAGGCGGCTGTCAAGGCAATCAGTAAAATGGAACAAGCCCTAAAATAGAATCCAGGTATGAAAAAGGTATTATTTCTCATCATTTTTTGTCTGGTCTCATTCCTGACGGCAGAGGCACGGGAGACCCCTGACAGCTTGTGGAATGAAGCCAATGCTTATTATGCCCGTGAACAATACCAGGACGCGTTGGACCACTATATGAAAATTGAAAATTCAGGAGTGGAATCGGCGGATCTGTATTACAATATCGGAAATACATATTTTAAAATGCGATATATGGCCTACGCCGTTCTCTATTATGAAAAAGCGCTGCGTTTGGCTCCCAACGATCCTGATATTGCATACAACCTGGGAATTGCCCGGGAACAATGTATAGACAGAATAGAACCTGTTCCCACTTTTTTTGTGGCAGACTGGATTCGCAAAAGCCACCAGATAATGTCTTCAGATATGTGGGCCATTGTCTCCGTAGGCGTTATATTACTGGCTATCCTGTTCTTTTTGATTTTCTTGTTCGCCCGGGGTGTCAGGTTTCGCAAAGCAGCTTTCATCCTGTCCGTTATCATTTTTCTTTTTGCAGTAATGACAACCGTGTTTGCCTGGCAATCCAGGAAGCAGGCAACACGAAAAGACATTGCCATTGTACTGGCCGCGGTAAGCCCGGTGAAAGCGGCTCCGGATACACAAGGGAAAGATTTGTTGGTGATTCATGAAGGCACGCGTGTACGGGTTCTTGAACAAATGGGCACTTGGGCAAGGATTGAACTGGAAGACGGCCGGCAGGGGTGGGTAGCTCTGAATGAGATTGTTTTTGTATATTAGTGGCCTGAAATAAAATATCCTATGGATTATAACACACAGAGAGAGAAGCTTATACTGCCCGAATACGGGCGTTACATACAGGAAATGGTCCGGGAAGCAAAAAGTATTCCGGATAAAGAAGCGCGTACCAAACAGGTAAAAGCCATCATCAATGCGATGAGTGCCTTAAATCCGCAATTGCGCGAAATGAATGATTTTTACCATAAATTATGGGACCATGTGCAGATCATTGCAGACTATGATCTGGATGTGGAGGCCCCTTTTCCCCCTCCGGTTAAGGAAACATTCGTTACAAAGCCGCATTCCATTGATGCCAACAGGGAGCCGGTAAAAGTAATGCATTACGGACGTAATATACAAAATATGGTTATGGCCATTGCAGCCAAACCTGTAGGCGAAGAACGCGATGCCATGACCATGGCCCTGGCCTCGTATATGCGCAAACAATACCTGATCTGGAATAAGGATACTGTATCTGACCAGACCATATTCAATGATATTAAAACGCTTTCCAACGGAACGCTTACCGTTCCCGAAGGGGCCAAATTATCAGAAATACAAGGTGAATTCAGACAACCTAATGCCCCCGGGATCCGCTCACAGCGTCAGGGACAATGGCATAAAAACAAAAAGAAGAAAAGGTCAGCATCAAATGGCCAGTGACAAAAAACAACGTATCCGTGATAATTTCAGACTGATAACAGGATGGTTATTCCTGGCGGTAGGTCTGTACCTGTTAACCGCATTTGTTTCCTACCTGTTTACATGGACTGTGGATCAGAGTCTGTTATCACAGGGAGGCCTGTCAGATCCGCAGGCAGAAGCGGCAAACAGTACCGGACTTATAGGTAATTATTGGTCTAATCTGTTCATTGGAGAGCTTTTTGGAATCAGTGCGTTCATAATTCCTTTTTTCTTTGCGGCATTGGCCGTTTTTTTACTCAGGATCAAAAAAATCCGGATCATTCCCCTGTTTTTCATAACATTATTTGTATGTATCATTCTATCCGTATCCCTGGGCTATATTTTCAGCTTTACTTCCCTTGAATATGTTTTTGGCGCAGGGGTGGGCGGAACTTACGGATATCGTGTGAACGAATGGCTTATCAGTATGCTGGGTACAGTTGGAACAGGCGTGGTTCTTTTTTTCGTACTGACCGCTTTTATCGTTCCTTTTGTCTACCGTTGGATACATAAAAGAAAAACGATTGCCGAGGCAAATCAGGAAACGGATCGGGTACAAGAAACAGTGATTCACAAACATGATCCCGAAACCATAACCGAAACTACAACCGAAACAAAGACTCCTACCGGGGATCCCGTCCGGCAAAATGAACCCCGGGAAACTGAACCCACTGAGCAACCTGTTTTTGAAGTTGAAAAGATTCAAGAAGAATCCACGGCGGGAGACATGTTGTTTTACGATCCAAAACAGGATCTTTCCCGTTACCGTAAACCTCCTTTAAGTCTTTTGGAAGACTACCGGAATCAATTGCGGGAAGTTTCCCAGGATGAATTGGAACGAAACAATCAAAAGATCGTAGAATGTCTGAGAACATTCGATATACAGATAGAAAAAATCGTAGCTACACCGGGACCTACCGTAACATTATATAAGATCGTATTATCTCCCGGAATAAGGATATCCCAGTTTACCAGGCTGGAAGACGACATTATGCTATCACTGGCTGCCCGGGGAATGCGCGTCATAGCTCCGATTCCGGGAACCAATATGGTAGGTATAGAAGTGGCTAACGACAAGCCTTCTCTGGTACCTATGAAGAGTGTTCTGGATTCTGCAAAATTCAAGGAATCCCGTTACGATTTGCCTATTGTGATGGGGAAAAGTATTTCCAATGAAATTGTGATGCTGGATTTGGCACGTTTGCCGCACCTGCTTGTAGCCGGAGCCACAGGCCAGGGGAAATCCGTGGCCTTGAATGCTATCCTGGCTTCCTTGTTGTACAAAATGCATCCCGCTTATTTGAAATTGGTCCTGGTAGATCCCAAAAGAGTGGAATTGAATTTGTATTCAAAGCTTGAGAACCATTTTCTGGCAAAACTTCCTGAAGCGGAAAATCCCATTATCATAGATACAAAGAAAGTTGTCTATACACTCAATTCGTTGTGTATAGAAATGGATGCCAGACTGGAATTGTATAATAAGGCCGGGGTCCGAAACATAAAAGAATACAACAAGAAATTCCTGGAAAGGGTTTTGAACCCGTTGAAAGGGCACCGGTTTATGCCTTTTATTGTAGTGATCATTGATGAGTTTGCCGATCTTATTATGACTGCCGGAAGGGATGTGGAAGGGCCGCTTACGCGTTTGGCCCAGATGGGGCGTGCGTGCGGTATACATTTGGTGATTGCTACACAACGACCTACCACGAACATCATTACAGGGACCATAAAAGCCAACTTCCCTGCCCGGATCGCATTTCGGGTAGCATCCAAGATCGATTCCAGGACCATCATTGATGTTTCTGAGGCAAATCAATTGGTGGGACGGGGTGATATGCTCATATCTGCCGGGAGCGATCTTTTGCGTGTACAATGTGCTTTCATAGACACTCCCGAAGTAGAACGGATGGTGGATTTTATTGCCGGACAACAGGGGTATCCGGGAGCCTTCGAATTGCCTGAATATTCGGAAACGGACAGGCAGGAGGTTGTGTCTCCAACCGGTGGTCAACGTGATGAATTGTTTGAAGAAGCCGCCAGGTTGATCATTCAGAACGGAGAGGGATCCACTTCCCTTTTGCAACGCAGATTCCACCTGGGATACAACCGGGCCGGCAGGATCATGGACCAGTTGGAAGAGGCCGGCATTGTTGGTCCGCCGAGAGGAAGCAGCCCCAGGGAATTATTGATAAACAGCCAGGAAATGCTGGACGATTTCTTTAGTAAATGAAATTCAAAGTTGTTATAACCGTTATTCTTGTTTTTTTTGCTGTGTCCGGCCTAAAAGCGCAAACCACCGCCGGATTGATGGAGGATTTTGTAACCAATATAAGTCAGGCCCCTGCCATTGAAACTGAATTTGTCTGGAACGGATCGGTCTCCGGGACCATGATATTACAGGGCGATATGTTCTACATGCACATGGATGAGTTTTATGTGTATTGTGACGGTGAAATAAAATACTATTACAACGAAGGAACGGATCAATGGCAAGAACTGTCACACGACAGGAATTCCCCTGACATACTGGAAAACCCATCCGCATTCTTTAGTCGGTTGGATGAAGATTTCTATTTCCCTGAGACACCTGTGCGGAAAGAAACACCCGGAGAAGATCCGGTCTGGGAAATTACACTGGTTCCCCATTCGGTGAATTCTCCTTTTGCCTTTATTGTGATCTCTCTGAAGGCAAAGGATCTCACACCGGTGTATATCCGTTATGCATTGTCGGACGGGTCTGAGTATTCTGTTGCATTGACTTCATTCAGTTCCGTACCGGCCAGATCTGCCGGATTCTTTGCCCCGGACACTTCAAACTGATTCCTGTTGAAGGTGCTGTTGCAAGAAACTGCTTGCTTTGTCAAAAGCATCTCTTGAAATAACGGATTGCTTTAGCATAAAACAGTGCAGTCCGCCGGGATAATCCAGTAATTGGACATTTACCCCGTTCTCACTCAATTTGTTGTAGTATAGAACCCCTTCTTCATGTAGGGAATCCCTGCCTGCCACAATAATCAATGCAGGCGGAAGGCCTTTCAGATCCTCCGAATGGGCATAAACCGGTGAAATATAAGGATGTCGTCCATCGGCACCGTTTAAATAGCAATTGTCAAAAATAAAAGACATTTTCCTGGGAATACTTCCTCTTGGATGCGGTTTTTCGAGGGCTGTCGTAGCCAGGTCCAGGGGAGGGCAATTAAGGAACTGGCATACAAATCGTATTTTTTCTGTTGACTTTGCTTTCATGCAAGTTACCGTGGCCAGGTTGGCTCCGGCACTATGTCCGCCAATCGCTACCCGCTGTGTATCTACTCCGTATTCCCCGGCATGATCAAAAATGTATTCAACGACATCGTAGATCTGCTCCACCGCATGCGGGAAAGGATAATCAGGCGCTTTGGGATAATCAATGCTGACGATCCGGAATCCCGGATCGAGGCTCCAGGCAATATTCATTTTCTCATCCATTTCCGGACTTCCTAAAATAAAACCGCCTCCGTGCAGGTCTATCAGAAGAGGTGACGGTGCGGGATTATTCAAGCCGTACCAAACAGTACGTATTTTATTTTTGCCTGTTTCAACAAACACTTCTTTACGTAAAGAGGCATTTCTTTTTTTCATCAGAGCATACATGGGCCCGGAGAAAAACTTCTCAACCTTATGAAAACGCCTTCCTTTCCTTTGGTATTGTTCCGCGGTTAGAATTTTCATGATAAATATGTTTATTTTGTTGTGTTTAAACGGTCGGCCGGCATCAAGATTCTGCGGGATATCGGATGCAGGTTGTTGGAACGGTTTCCCAGATTCTTTACAAAACCAAGAGGGAAGTCCTCATAGATGATTAAAACAAATCCTTTTTTCATTCCCGCCGGCAATGTCAGGGAATCTCTCCGTAAAAAAGCGATCGCTCCGGGAAGATCAACTTCATAGTGAGTAAAAGCATCTTTCTTCAGATCAACAGTCAGGGCAAGATCCGCCGCGGGTATCCAGTCGTTCCCTTTTCTTTCAGCTACCGCTATCCCGGAATGTACCACATTAAGGACTTTTTCCATACCGGTCATCTCTTGGTGCCACAATGCAGGGAATGCTTTTAACAAAGGGCCTTTCATGGCATAAACGTAATCTTCTTTCAAAAAGTCAGGTGTGCCGGAGGGGGCGTGAACTTTTCCGAACGCCCCTTGCTTCCGGAGCATGTAGGCTGTTTCATTGTGCCCGGTGCTTGTGGGGTCTTCCTGCTTTTGGAGCAATGCCATAAAAAATCCTTCACCCCTGATGCGATGGGGATAATATTTTTCCGGGCCGAGAAGGATGTGGGCTCCCAGCTTTTGGCAAATCCATTCCACCTGTTGTTCGTCTTCTTTCCTGTTAAACGTGCATGTACTGTATAGCAACAAACCTCCTTCCCGCAGTGAAGGCCACAAATCTTTCAGAATTCTTTGCTGTCGCATCACACATAAATCCACATGAGCCAAAGACCAGTTGTTTCGGGATCCCGGTTCCTTGCGGAAAAGACCTTCTCCGGAACAGGGAACATCGGTAACCAGAACGTCAAAATACCCTTGAAGACCGGTAAATGCTCCGGGGTCGTTTTGTGTTACCACAACATTTGTGTACCCCCAACGGGCAATATTTTGTGTCAGGACCGGGACCCGGGAACGAATGACTTCGTTGCTGACCAACAAGCCATTGCGTGGCATGATATCCAGCAGTAAGGTGCTTTTGCCTCCGGGCGCTGCACAGGCATCCAAAACGCGGGGTGCTTTCAGGGCTTTGAAAAAGGGTTCCATTTGCCAGAGTGACATGCCTGAGGCTTCCTGTACGTAATAGGCTCCTGCATGAAACCTCGGATCAAGTGTAAAGACAGGTCGTTCGTCCAGGTACCTGCCGGTCGGACACCAGGACACAACCTGAGTGCCGGGAAACAATTCTTTGTCTGTTTTCCGGACGTGTTGCCGTATGCTTACGGGGGGCGAAGTATCGAGAGAAGCCAGTAAAAGTTCAATTTCTCCGGGGGGCAGGGACTCTTCCAGTATTTTTCTGAAGTCCTTATTCATAAAACCCGGGTTTAGACATTTACCGGTTCAAGCCTTCGGCCAATTGTGTTGTAAACTGATCTACAAAATCTTTCAGTTTCCCGCCCAGCATCATCTTGATCATCATGCTGAGTTCGGCATCCAGTTCCAATTGCAATTCGCACCCTTCTTCCAGGGGACGGATATGCAGGTTCAGATTAAAAGCAAAAGGAACCGTTCCGTATTGCTCCATGACGATCAGCGTAGGAGCTTCCCTTTTTGTAACCTTGACCCCCATTTGCATTCCCTGGGTATTGGCCAGTATGGTGTCCCGTGTTATTGTTACTTTTTCTTTTTTGTCTTCAGGCAAGCGGTCTGCAAACTTTGAAAAGTCGGAAAACAATTCAAAAACAGACTCGGCGGGTTTGTTGACGTAACGTACGTCTCCCGTAACATGTGTATTTCCCATAATTATCTTCCCCAGGTATTAGGAGTCAGACGCCAGATTTTCAAGGTGTCCAGCTGCTCTTTATTAACGTAATTGTTTTCTGCAGCTTCCCGGATAAGTGTGTCGTAATTGGTTAATGTATGCAATTCGCAGTTGCTTTTTTCAAAAGCCCTGCGGGCAATATCAAAATTGTATGAAAAAATGGCCACCATTCCAAGCACATTGGCACATGATTTTTTCAGACAGTCAGAGGCTGAAAGAGCAGAATGTCCGGTTGAAATAAGATCTTCCACAACAACCACTTTGGATTCCGGTTCAAACGAACCTTCAATCTGTGCTCCGGTACCATGGTCTTTTCTCCTGGGCCGTACGTAAATAAAGGGTTTTCCCAGTTTGTCCGCTACCAGGGCTCCCATGGCAATGGCTCCCGTTGCCACACCGGCAATAACTTCTGCTGACGGGTAATTATGCGTTATCAGTTTGCAGAGAGTATCACGTATAAAACTTCTTACTTCCGGAACCGAAAGAATTTTCCTGTTATCGCAATATATGGGAGATAACCATCCCGAAGCCCAAACAAACGGCTTTTCAATATTCAGCTGGACGGCTTCTATTTCCAACAGCTTTTGTGCTACGATTTTTTCCGCAGATTCCATAATTATCACATATCTTTGTACAAATGTACAGTATTTTCTTCAATAATAGGCGTCTTCAACTATGCCGTCCGGACAGTCCCGTCTGTTTGCTCCCTTCGGTAACGGTTGCTCCCGTAAACGGCTTTGCCACATGGGAAGATATGATTGTGGGTTTTGAATGCAATTCCAATATCAACCATCTGGTCATACCTGTGGAGGATCCTGCGGCTTCTTTCCGGCAACTTTGTGACCGTTTTGTTCTTTTTCACGCCGCGGGAGGTGTGGTAACCAACAAAAACGGAAATATTCTGATGATATATCGTTACGGGAAATGGGATCTTCCTAAAGGAAAACAGGAACCGGGTGAATCGCTCAGGGAAACTGCGCTGCGGGAAGTGGAAGAAGAAACCGGTGCCGGGGATCTGAAAATTACCGGGGATCAGTTTGCCACTACATACCATTCTTACCGTTACCAGGGCAATAACGTTCTGAAAATGACTGCATGGTTTCGGATGACAGCAAAAGAAGGGACCTTTTTAAAGCCCCAGACAGAAGAAGGAATTGAGAAAACGGAATGGGTTTCCCCGGAGAATCTGGACAAGTATCTGGAAGCAGCCTATGCCTCCATAAGAATGTTGATCCGCAGCAAGATACTACTCAATGGTAAAGATGTTGGTAAAGCCGGTCAGGTCAAAGATATCCTTAATCTCAGCCCGGAGGTTCCGGACTTTTAAAGAGCCGTTTTTTTCCTTGATGTTTTTTTGCAGCACCAGGAACTGACGCAAGCCGGAACTGCTTATGTATTCCAGATCTGAGCCGTCAATGATCATGTCTTTTGTAGGGCTTTTCAGGAGAGGGGCTATGGCTTCTTCAAAGATAACCGTGTTGCCTGTATCCATCCTTCCGTTTATAGATATTACGGGTACGGGATCGTTGCTGATTTTTACTTCCATATTCTGTTGTTTTTCTTAATCGGATTTGTAGTACACAAAGGTAAACAAAAAAAACCTCAACCTCCAAAGTCATCAAAGAGAATGTGGTCTTCAGGAACCCCCAGGTTGTCCAGCATCCGGATAACGGCATCTGTCATCAGAGGTGGACCGCAAAGGTAATATTCGTTTTCCTCCGGTTCGGGATGATCTTTCAGGTAATTATCCAGTATTACCTGGTGTATAAAACCGGTATCGCCCGTCCAGTTGTCTTCCGGTTTGGGTTCAGAGAGTGCTATATGAAACGAAAAATTGGGAAATGCTTTTTCAATATCCCTGAATTCTTCTTCATAGAACAGTTCCCGCCGGGACCTTGCTCCGTACCAGAAAGACACTTTGTCCGTTGTTTTCAGGGTATGGAATAAATGAAAAATATGTGAGCGCATGGGAGCCATACCGGCACCGCCTCCAATGAAGACCTTTTCTGCACGGGTTTCTTTCAGGAAGAACTCTCCGAACGGGCCCGAGACCTTCACTTTATCACCCGGTTT
>JAAYYL010000121.1 GCA_012515395.1 Bacteroidales bacterium | reverse complement strand
GGGAAAAAATGTGCAGTTGCGATTCAATATCACTGATAGTCAACCCGTTACTCTTAGCGAATTCCAGATCCTTTTTGGTTAACATAAAGTCAAATGCCTGTATTGTTCCGGTGTCCATTCCCTACGATAAACATATGCTTTTCTGAATGCTTCAAATTGGCGAGGAGCACTACGCAACTGTTTATCCTCTACAAATATAGGAAAACAATGCGTGAAAAGCAAATCCGCAGGCACTCCCGGAGGAGGCGGTATTTCAATGGAATGTTTTTCCAGTTCTTTCCATCCGAAATGTGCAGCCAGCGAACGAATCACCGTTTGCGAAGCATTTCTTTTTCCTTCCAGCGAATAACCTGCTATATGAGGGGTGGCAATATGAGCGATCTTTAAGGTTTCCGTGTCAATCTTCGGCTCGTTCTGCCAAACATCCAGAATAATGCCGCCCAGATTTTTAGCGGCATCTTTCAAGGCTTCTTCGTCCACGACTTCACCCCGTGAAGTATTGACCAGGCAAGCACCTTTCTTCATGGAAGAGAAGAACTTCCGGTCTGCCATGCCGCGTGTATCGGGAGCAAGGGGGACGTGCAGGGTTACGATATCGGCATGCTTAAGCAAAAAGGGCAGATCAACAAAGCCGGCGGAGCCCTCGGCAAGGGCGCGTGGGGGATCGTTCAAAAGGGTCTTCACACCCAGTTTTTCGGCCAAACAGACCACTTTTTTCCCCACATTTCCCACACCCACAACGCCTAAAGTTTTTCCGCACAGATCTGTTTTTGTCATGGCCGCCCATGCTGTCAATGCTGTGAAAACGTATTGCATAACCGCACCGGCATTGCAACCGGGTGCGTTGGCCACCGTGATGTTGTGCCATTTACAATACGACATGTCAATATGATCCGTACCTATGGTTGCCGATCCGATAAAAGAAACGGAGCTGCCTTCCAGCAGGGAATCATCGCATCGGGTCCGGGTACGAACCAGAAGCGCGTGGGCATTGCGAATTGCCTGCCTGTCAATCAGATGCCCGGGAATGCGCGTTATGCTGGCAAAACTTTCAGGTATGTTTTCCAGGAAAGGGATCTGATCATCTGCTACAATATTTGGTATTTTCTTCACGGTTAACGAATAATGAGTTCCCTGACTACGGATTTTTTCAGTCCTGCATTGAGTTTACCGATCAGAAACGGTTTTTGCATGTCCAGCTGACAACGCAATACCGAAGATTTGATCCGGACGGTATAGACCCCGTCACGAAAAGAACGTTCCCCACATTCGCGTGCCGCCGTTTCCCCTATGAGTTCATCCCATGCATGATGTATGCGTAATGTTTCCAACCCTTCCCGCAAACCGGTTTCTTCAAGGGTTTGATCAAGCACTTCCTGTAGTGTTTTAGTCTTTTGTCTTTTCATGTGTGAAAACGCCTCCTTTTACGCTATATATAGTATGAGGACCTCCCAGAGCGTGGATTAGTTCTTCTATTCTGACCTTATTGCTGTCTGTCAGAAATATCTGTCCAAAACCGTCTTCCACCACCAAATGCAGCAAATGGGACACCCTCCTGGCATCCAGTTTGTCAAAAACATCATCCAGCAACAGAATGGGAGCCAGTTCTTTCATTTGCCGTATCAAGGCGAATTGAGCCAGTTTCAGCGCTAACAGGTAAGTTTTTTGCTGTCCCTGGGATCCGCATATTTTCAGCGGATGACCTTCCAGTGAGAACTGCACGTCATCCCGCTGTATTCCGGTCCCTGTGTATTGCAACATCCTGTCTTTCTGTCTGTTTTTTCTTAAAAGATCAGCCATTTCTCCATGATTCAGGTCCGATTCATACTTCAGATCCACTTTTTCCTTTCCGGCAGAAAGCAGCCTGTAATAATGTATCACATGCGGGTGCAGCAAACGACACAATTCTTTCCTTTGGTTGTATATCAGTTGGGCTCGTACGGACAAGGAATTATCCAAAGCGTCCATCACATCGCCGGGAATGTGGTCCGATTTCAACAACTTGTTTCTCTGGTGAAGCAGTTTTTTGTATTCCAGCACGGTCTGAAGGTAATCCGGCTGTGTCTGGGACAGGAGAAAATTCAGGTACTTACGACGTTCTTCGCCGGATCCGAAAACCAGAGATGTATCCTGTGGGGAAACCATGACCACCGGGATGAGACCTACGTGGGCAGACAATTTCTCGTAACGTTTTCCGTTCCGTTTAAATATCTTTTCTCCCTGGCGATCAACGGCACATGAAATTTTCTCCGTAACTGCATTTCCCATGTCATATTCCCCAAAGAGAGTTGTTTCCTGATGATCGTACCCGATAACATCCCGGTCCGGAATACCCATGGAACTTTTACAGACACTCAGGTAATACAGCCCGTCAAGCAGATTGGTCTTTCCCTCCCCGTTATCACCGTACAGTACATTGATACCAGGTGAAAATGTCAGGGATGCATCACCAATGTTTTTAAAATGAGATAGCAACAATCGGGATAAATACATAGAGATTCGTTCAACAAGTATGCAAACATAGCAAATTTTACGTATATTTGCCGCCTCAAAACAAAGACCTATGTCAAAAAAGAATACCAGCGCAAAGCATAAACAGAAGAAAGAAGATCCGGCAGCAGTTGCCGAAGCTATCAGCAAAACAGAAGAATTTCTGGCCAAGTACAAAAAACACATGATCTATTCCGCCACGGGTATTGTGGTTCTGCTGGCCCTGGGTTTCGGATACATGAAACTGATCCGGGAACCGCGCCGTCAGGAAGCCCTGGCACAAATGTTCCCTGCAGAAAGCTATTTCAGGGCCGACTCCTTTGACCTTGCCCTTAACGGGGATGGTAACGTACTGGGTTTCAAAGATATTATTGACGAATACAAGGCCCTTCCCGGACAAGTAGTGTATTTTTATGCCGGAGTTAGTGAACTGCATTTGGGCAACTACGCAGAAGCCATTGAATACCTTAAAAAATACAAATCAGGCGACCAGATCATACAGGCACGGGCTTATTGCAACATAGGAGATGCCTATGCAGGACTTGACGATCTTGACAACGCTCTGTCATGGTACAAAAAAGCAGCTCAATACAAGGATAATGCTTACGCTGCCGCTTATTATAAAAAGGCAGGTATATTACTGGAAGAAAAAGGGGATTATGCCGGAGCCATGGAAATGTACAAGATCATCAAGAATCAACATCCTCAAACCATTGAGGGAATGGAAATTGACAAATACATCTCGCGTCTGGAGATCCTGATTGAACAATAGATAACGTGGACCTATGGGAAGGGCATTTGAATACAGGAAGGCAAGAAAATTAAAACGTTGGGGCAATATGTCCCGCACTTTTACACGACTGGGCAAAGAGTTAACCATAGCTGCCAAACAAGGAGGTACGGATCCCGAGAATAATCCCCGTTTGAGAGCCATCATTCAAAACGCCCGCTCCGAAAACATGCCCAAAGACAATATTGAAAGGGCCATTCGCAGAGCAGACGAAAAAGACAAGGGAGATTACAAGGAAGTCGTTTACGAAGGGTACGGGCCCCATGGGATTGCCGTACTCATAGAAACCGCCACGGACAATACTACAAGAACGGTTGCCAATATCCGTTCCTATTTTAATAAGGCAGGCGGAAACCTGGGTACATCGGGCAGCGTTGAATTCATGTTCGACCACAAGTGCGTCTTTCATGTCAAATCAAAAGATCCTGTTGACCTGGAAGAACTGGAACTGGAGCTGATCGATTACGGAGGGGAAGAAGTCTTTATGGACGAGGAAGAAGAAGCGATCGTGATTTACGGAAGTTTTGAATCCTTCGGGTCTCTTCAAAAACACATCGAAGAAAAAGGTTTTGAACTGGTAAGCGGGGGTTTTGACCGCATAGTGAACGGGGAAATGAAAGAATTGTCCCCCGAAGAAAAAGCGGACATAGATAAACTGCTGGAACGTATTGAAGAAGACGACGATGTTCAGAACGTTTATACCAACATGGCTTAATCTTTAACGGTAAGCCTGTCTTCTATCAGCCTGTTGTTGTATTGCTGACGGAAAGCCTTTAAAAAGAGCTCGTTTGAGGGCTCTTTTTCTTTTTCTTCCCTTAGGATGTTCCATCCTGAAGGATAATTCACAACAAACGGTGTAGTCAGGGAGTCCAATATGCTTCTTCCAAATGCAAAAAATGAATAGGGATGATTCAGCATATCCAAAACAGTTGGCATAATATCAATTTGTTGTGTGTACTGATCGTAAATACGGCCTTTTTTGGCCAGCTGACCGGATGGATCGTAATAAACCACGGGAACAGCCATGCTTTCAATATCTGTCTGGTAATAAGGATGAATCAAAGAAAAAGTGCCGTGATCAGCAACTAATATAAATAAGGTATTTCTGTACCACGGACTGTTTTGTGCCGTTTTAAAAAATTGTTTCAGCGCATGGTCCGTATACCCTATGCACTTGTGTATGGGAAGAGTGCCTTCCGGAAATACTCCTTCGTAATGGCGCGGTATGACAAACGGATGATGAGACGAAAGAGTAAACACCGCAGAAACAAATGGCTGGGGAATTGTATTCAGTTTACTTGCAAAGAACTGTAAAAACGGTTCATCCCATATTCCCCAGTACCCGTCAAACTGGCTATTGTCTGAAAACGATTCTTTTCCGTAATAATGATCAAATCCAAAATGACGGGACATGCCGTCCAGTCCCATGGAGCCTTCCGGAGCTCCGTGAAAGAATGACGTGTGATAACCGACTTTCTTTAAAACGTTCCCCAAGCCTTCCACACGGTTCAGTGCATAGGGAGTAAGGGCAAAGGATTGTTCCAGACTCGGGATACTTCCCAGAACGGAAGGAATGGCATCTACGGATTTGCGTCCGTTAGCGTAAGCCAGTGTGCAAGACAGGGACTGCGACATCAGTGAATCCAGAAAAGGAGTAAAGGTTTCGATGTCCGGAGGATTCAAATACCCTATGTATTCCCTGGAAAAACTTTCCAATATAATAACAACCACGTTTTTCCGGAAGAACGGCTTCACGGGAATTGTGTCTGTACTGTCTTTTAAATGCAACGGGGAATAAATGCGGGACAAAGCTTCCCTTTGGGAGAAAAACGCGAGTTTTTCCACACCGGTTTTCCCTAACGTTCGGATGATGCAAAAGGGTGTATTCAGGACCAGGGCCGCTTCCATGGGACGATTGACATATGCAGCGGCATTCCCCAGCGTTATTGGCCTGGTTGTTCTGTCTGTTCCTCCACGGATAGCAACTACAGCCACCAGCAATACAAAACATAAAACAACCGTTCTGAAAGCAAAAAAGCGAAAAGTAAAAGCCGGCTTTGAGGGGTATTTTCTCTTTCCGTACAATGTCCATATAAGGATTATCAACAAGGCCCAGACTAAAAAAAACAGCATGTACTGACGCATTCCTTCCAAGAGAATCTGTCCCAAATTTGTACCTTCTGAGAATTCACCGAAAAAAGAAAAATCCATTCTTCGCAACCTGGTCCTGAAAAAGATAAAATCAAACAATTGGAAAAAGAACCCGGTTCCATTGAAAATGACAAAAAGGATTTTTAAAAAAAACTGGTAAAAACGGGAAAAGACAAAAGGAAAAGGCAGCAGTGCCAACACCAGGTAAATGCCGTTCAGATAGAACAGGGCAGAAAGATCAAACCGTATCCCGCCCCTGAATACGGCTATCATGTTTTCCCATTCAATTTCCGGGAAAAGATACTGATTATAGAGGTAAAAGGCTAAACGGCTGAGAAATAAAATCAGGAGGACCAAAAACAACCTTTTGGCCAATGAAAAAAAGTAAGAAAATCCAGTAAGATTTTTGGGTTGGTATATACTTTTCATATATGTTTGCAAATGTAAAGAATCTATCATTATGCTGTCCGTTTCAGATAAATTTCTTATTTTTGCAGGATTGATATTTAAATTTTCATTGCACAAAAAATCCGAATTTTAATGAAGATCAAACATATTGAACACATAGGCATAGCTGTCAGATCGCTGGAATCAGCCATTGCCTTCTACGAATCCAAACTCGGATTAAAATGTTATGCCATTGAAGAAGTTCAGGATCAGAAAGTCCGGACTGCTTTCTTTAAAGTTGGACAGACAAAAGTGGAATTGCTTGAAAGCACGGATCCTGAGGGTCCCATAGGCAAATTCCTGGAAAAAAAGGGTGAAGGCGTACACCACATTGCCTTCGCTACCGAAGGATTGCAGGAAAATCTGGACGAGCTGTCCCAAAACGGGATCCGCCTGATAGACAACAATCCCCGTAAAGGCGCGGAAGGATTGCATATTGCATTCCTGCATCCCAAAGACACGTTAGGCGTGTTGACAGAATTGTGTGAAAATCCGGAATAACAATACAATATTATATAAGATGAGCAATCAGTTGGAACAAATCAAGGGGTTGACACAGCTCCGCGAAAAAGCCCGCCTTGGAGGGGGTCAGAAACGCATAGATGCACAGCACGAAAAGGGGAAATGTACCGCACGTGAACGCATTTCAATGCTTCTGGACGAAGGCAGTTTTGAAGAATTTGACATGTTTGTCACCCACCGTTGTGATAATTTTGGGATGCAGGATAAAACCATCCTGGGTGACGGTGTAGTGACGGGGTACGGAACCATAGACGGAAGACTTGTCTATGTTTTCGCCCAGGACTTTACTGTCTTTGGAGGATCCCTTTCTGAAACAATGGCCATGAAGATATGTAAAGTGATGGAACAGGCCATGAAAGTAGGAGCTCCCCTGATAGGTATCAATGATTCGGGTGGTGCACGTATCCAGGAAGGTGTCAATGCCCTGGCAGGCTATGGAGATATTTTTCAAAACAACATCCTGGGATCCGGAGTGATACCGCAGATATCAGCTCTTTTCGGACCTTGTGCCGGAGGAGCGGTTTACTCTCCTGCCCTGACCGATTTCACCATCATGATGAAAGGCTCCAGCTATATGTTCCTCACCGGACCCAAAGTGGTCAAAACGGTTACGGGTGAAGATGTTACACAGGAAGAACTGGGCGGGGCCAATGTGCACGCCAGTAAAAGCGGCGTGGCCCATTTTGCTGTGGATACGGAAGAAGACGGTGTGGATCTCATTCGTGAATTGTTGAGTTACATTCCACAGAACAATATGGAAGAACCTCCCCGTTTGGAATGTACGGATCCCATTGACCGTCTGGACGATTCACTCAACGACATCATACCGGACAGTCCCAACAAACCTTATAATATGTTTGACATCATTCATACATTGGTGGATGACGGAAAATTTTTGGAAGTACATAAAGAATATGCCACAAGTATTATCGTGGGATTTGCCCGATTTAACGGAACTTCCGTAGGTATAGTGGCCAACCAGCCCAGGGTACTTGCCGGAGTATTGGATATCAATGCATCCCGTAAAGCCGCCCGCTTTGTCCGATTTTGCGATGCTTTCAACATTCCTTTGGTAACATTGGTGGATGTGCCCGGTTTCTTACCGGGGACACAACAGGAATACGGAGGTGTTATCCTGCATGGGGCAAAATTGCTGTATGCATACGGAGAAGCCACTGTTCCAAAAATAACCGTAATTCTGAGGAAAGCTTATGGAGGTGCATACATTGTGATGAGTTCCAAACACTTGGGAGGTGACCTCAACTATGCATGGCCTTCAGCCGAAATTGCCGTTATGGGACCTTCGGGAGCCATAGAAGTTCTTTACGGAAAAGAAATGGCCAATGCCGATGATCCGGCCCTCTTTGTGGAACAGAAAGAAAAAGAATACCGTGACACTTTTGCCAATCCTTACAATGCAGCGCGTTACGGATACATTGACGATATCATTGAGCCGAGGAACACACGTTTCAGGATTATCAGGTCCCTGCAGCTTCTGGCGACCAAGAAACAAAGT
>JAAYYL010000016.1 GCA_012515395.1 Bacteroidales bacterium | reverse complement strand
GTGCTCCGTCCACAACTGCAGCTTGCTGCCGCCTTCATCCTTCTCTTTGGTATTGGCTATTTGCTGCTTCAGATAACAGGCAGAAACAACACAGAGCAAATGCAGACCGAAGAATTATCCGTTTTGAGTGAATGGTCTACCCTGGGGCTGGACCACAGAGACGTATCCAATCTGATTCTGGAAGATCTTTTTGAAGAAAACCAGACACCTGCCGTAATCGATCCGGATCTTGAAGATCTGATTGATTATATGGATTACCCCGGTTTTGATCCGGTTAATTTAGCATTAAACACAGACAATGAATAAAACATTTGCCATGAACCGTTCATTACTAGTCATTCTGTTAAGCCTTCTGCCATTCTGGGCCATGGCCCAGGATGCACGTGCTCATAAAACCGACCAGGAACGCAGGGCCGAAAGGGAAGCCATTCGTGCCCAGAAGGTCGCTTTTATCACACAGGAAGCAGGATTTTCGGCAGAAGATGCCGAAAAATTTTGGCCACTGTACAATGAATTGGAGCAAAAAGTCAGGGAAGTAGGTCACGAACGTGGAAAGGCAAAAGCGGAAATGTACCGTTTACTGCAACCTTTTCATACCAATTATCCCGGTAAAGGAACAGAGCCGGCCGGTGTTTCCCAGGGCCGTACCAAAGCCGGAGATCACCGTGCCCAGGCCCAGCCTGTCATTCTGGATGAGCACCCCAAAGGATCTCCCGCTCCTGTTGACAAACTCTTGGAAGAGTATATCCTGACTTTTGAAAAAGAAACCCGTTTGCGCAGCGAATACCACCGTATGTTTCTTAAGGTATTGACGGCCGAACAGGTTGCGCGTCTTTACATAGCCGAAGAACGTTTCAGCAACAAATTGTTCCGGGACTACATAGACAGGAAACTGGAACAAAAAGAAAAGTAAGCGGCTATTACGCCCACAAATAAAAATCTTTTACCAGTCGCACGTATTGTGCACTGTATTGATTCCCATTGTTTTGATATACTGTCATATCCTCCTGAACCGGGATTTTTTCCGAATTTCCGGTTTCTGTCAGAAGCCTTACAACCGGTTTTCCGGGCCGTGTGAAAACCCGGGTTAGCCTATGCGGATACAACGGTTTTTGCAAAGAACGTGCTTCTTCCATGAATATTGTCGCTCCGTCTTCCGGGAGAATCAAGGCAAAAATCCCGTTCGGGACAAGCATGCGGGAAACGCCTTCTGCCAATATTTCCGGGGACAAGCTTTCAGGATGGTTATGACGTGCCAGGATGCGGCGTTTGTTGCCGGGCAACATGGATTTTGAAAAATACGGAGGGTTGCTGATTATCAAATCATACGGGGCAGCAGGCTCAAAAGAACGAAAATCGGCCCTGAAAACATGTATCCTGCCGGCCCAGGGAGAATGCAATGCATTTTCCGCAGCTTCCCCGGCAGATTCATCGTCAATATCAATAGCATCTATAACCGCTTTCGGGAAACGTTGTGCCATCATCAGGGCCAGGATTCCGCATCCGGTTCCTATATCCAGGATCCGGGACGGTTCCCGCATATTGTTCCAGGCCCACGCCCCCAGCAGTACGCTGTCGGTGTTGACTTGCATAGCCGAACGTTCGTGATGAACGGAAAAGTGTTTAAAGTGAAAAGGTTCCACGCTACGGCAAAAAGAGTCCGTCACGCATGGTCAGGCTGCGATCACTCATCCCGGCAAGTGATTGATCGTGAGTTACCATTATGATGGTCTGTCCGTATGTGTCGCGCAACCGGAAGAATAATTTGTGAAGCTCTTCTTTGTTATGGGAATCCAGGTTACCCGAAGGCTCATCGGCCAGTAAAACTTTAGGATGATTTACCAATGCACGTGCTACAGCTACCCTTTGCTGTTCACCCCCGCTAAGTTCGGAGGGTTTGTGGTCCGTGCGGTGCCCCAGACCCAGAAATTCCAGCAATTCCACAGCCCTTTTGCGCACTTCCCCGGCAGGATCCCCGGCTATGAAACCGGGAATGCAGACGTTTTCCAGAGCTGTAAACTCGGGCAACAGGTGATGGAACTGAAAAACAAAGCCTATATGTTTGTTGCGAAAATCGGCCAGGTTGTCTTTTTTTAATTCGCAAACAGGCGTGTCGCCTATCCACACCTGTCCCGAATCCGGACGAGTCAAAGTTCCCAGCACTTGCAGAAAGGTTGTTTTACCTGCTCCGCTGGCGCCTGTTATACAAACCACTTCGGCAGGTGCAACCTCCAGGGAAACTCCCTTGAGAACCTGCACACTGCCGAAAGATTTTGTAATATGTTCCGCTTTTATCATCCGTTGCGGAAAAAGTTTATTCGTCTTTTTCTTCCTCTTCGTATTCTTTCAGGAGTTTGTCCTGAACATCAGAAGGCACCTGGGCATATTCCAGGAAGTTCATGGTGAAGCTGGCACGACCGGAAGTCAGGGAGCTGAGCGTTGTGGAGTATTTGTTCAACTCGGCAAGGGGAACCCTGGCTTTCAGGATCTGGAAGCCTTTTTCACTGCTCATGCCTTCAATCAGGGCACGGCGGTTTTGCAAGTCGCTCATAACATCGCCCATGCAGTCCGAAGGAACAAGGACTTCTACCATGTAGATAGGTTCCATGATCTTGGGTCCGGCTTTTTTGAAGGCATCCTTGAAAGCATTCCTCCCGGCCAGTTTGAAAGAAATCTCATTGGAGTCTACCGGGTGCATTTTCCCGTCGTATACGTAACACTTGATGTCACGGGCATAGGAACCTGTGAGCGGGCCTTCTTCCATTTTTTCCATGATCCCTTTCAGGATGGCGGGCATAAAACGTCCGTCAATGGAACCTCCTACAATACAGTTGTAGTAAATGAGTTTTCCGCCCCAGTCCATATCGTACTCTTCACGACCTTTCAGGTTTAAGACCAGTTCTTTGCCTTCAACCTTGAAACGGTTGTTTTCGGGAGTTCCCTCAACATAAGGTTCAATAAGCAGGTGCACTTCCCCAAACTGACCGGCCCCTCCGGATTGTTTTTTGTGACGGTAACTGGATGCTGCCATTTTTGTGATGGTTTCACGGTATGGAATCTTGGGAGAAATCAGGTCTACTTCCATTTTGTGGGTGTTGTTGATGTGCCATTTCAATGTGTTGATATGATGCTCACCCTGCCCGCTTACAATGACTTGTTTTAATTCTTTGGAATATTCCACAACAATGGTCGGGTCTTCCGCAGAAGCTTTGTTCAGAATTTCACCCAGTTTTTCATCGTCCTTTTCTGATTTGGCTTTGATAGCCGTCCGGAATTTGGACGGAGGGAATGCGATGGGTTCAAATTCCCAATCTTTCCCGTTACCGTTCAGTGTATGATTTGAACGGGCGCTTTTCAGTTTTACGGTACAGCCCATGTCGCCGGCTACCAGTTCGGTGACTTTTTCACGTTTTTTACCGGCTGCCACGAAAAGACCCGATATCCTTTCTTTGCCTCCGTTATTGGCATTGATCAGATCTAACGATTCGGTAATCTTGCCGGACATAACACGGAAAAAGGCGACATCTCCCAGATGCTGTTCCTGGGTGGTTTTGTAAATGTACAGGGACGGGGCTCCCTTAACGTCACAGGGAATTTCGTCGCCGGAAACGGTTTTGCTGTTTATTAATCCGGGATGGGGGGCGATCAGGGTAATGAGCTCCATCAAACGTTTCACGCCAATATCCTTTTTGCCGGAAACAATGACAAGCGGCATGATCTCGCATTTGCGGAATCCTATGATCAGACCCTGTATGATTTCATCGGGTGTGAGGGCCCCGTTTTCAAAGAATTTTTCCATCAGCGGTTCATCGGCTTCGGCTGCGCGTTCTGCCAGTTCCGAATGCATGGATTCCGCTTTGTCTTTGTATTCAGCCGGAATTTCCAGTTCTTCACGACTTCCGTTGGCGTCGTTGAAACGGTACATTTTCATTTTTACTACATCAACAAAGGAATTGAATCCCAGACCGGCATCTATGGGAAACTGTACGGGACATACTTTGTTGCCGAATGTTTCATGCAATGAATCCAGGCAGGCATCCCAATTGGCTTTTTCATGATCCAGCTGGCTCACTGCCAGGAAAAGCGGTTTGTTGTGCTGATCGGCATAACGGGAAAATATTTCCGTTCCCACTTCCACACCGTGCTGTCCGTTGACAAGCATAACCCCTGAATCGGCTACCCTGAAAGCAGATATCAGACCGCCTATGAAATCGTCAGAACCGGGAGTATCTATGAAATTCAATTTATGATCCTCGTACTCAGTATAAAAAAGAGTAGGATAAATGGATCTCTGATACAATTGTTCAATTTCCGTATTGTCGCATACGGTATTCTTGGCTTCAACGGTCCCACGGCGGTCAATCACTTTGCCTTCCATCATCATGGCCTCGGCAAGGGTGGTCTTCCCGGATTTGGTATTACCCATCAGTACCACGTTGCGAAGTTGTTCTGTAGTATAAGTTTTCATTAAGTCAATATGTTTATATGTTGTTTTACGGGATAATACAGGGCGACAAAGGTAATAATTTTTCCTTTACCTTTGTATATATGTATTTTCCTTTGCTTCCCCATTTTCAGGCAGGCAGACAGGAAGCCGGCTGCGATGAGGCAGGCCGGGGATGCCTGGCGGGACCGGTCTACGCCGCAGCAGTAATCCTCCCGCCGGGATTTTACCATCCTTTATTGCAGGATTCCAAGCTGATGAGTCCCGGAAAACGTTTTGAAGTACGGGATTTCATCATTGAAAAGGCCCTGAGCTGGGGAGTAGCCCGATGCTCTCCCCTTGAAATTGATCAATGGAATATCCTGAGAGCGTCCATCACGGCCATGCACCGTGCCCTGGATCAACTGAAGCCCGTGCCGGCTTTCATCCTGGTTGACGGGAACCGTTTTTATCCTTATCACCCGGGGGGAGGAGAACCTTTACTGAGCCCGGTAGTTCCGCACCGCTGCATTGTAAGGGGTGACCGCAAATATGCAGCCATTGCTGCAGCTTCTGTTCTTGCCAAAACATTTCGTGACGAGTACATGGTGGAACAGGATTTGCTGTATCCCCAATACGGATGGAAAGACAACAAAGGATATCCTACGGAAAAACACAGAAAAGCCATCC
>JAAYYL010000015.1 GCA_012515395.1 Bacteroidales bacterium | reverse complement strand
GTCCTCTCCTCCGTAGCACAACCGCTGGTCAAATCCCTTTACGGCAAGAATATCTTTCTTCCATGCCGAGGCGTTCCCTCCGTTCCATGTGGCACCTGCAGGCGTAAAACGGTTCAGAAAACGCGCTTTCAAACCGAAGGCATTTAATTTGTTGTTCTTGAAAGATTTGCCGAGTCCGTTATCTTCCAGCCACTTTCTGTCAAAACAGATACCCGACCGGATCTCCCCGGGACCGATCTTCTCAGAGAGATCCGCAGGCAACCGGACCGTTCCCCCTGAAAGAAACCGTCCCTCGCGACGCATGTTGACGTGCGTCTGCACAAAATCGCTCCTTGGAATGATATCTCCGTCGCTGAAAATTACATAATCCCCGTCACAGCTCTCTACAGCTTTATTCAGTATGGTGCATTTGCGAAATCCCAAATTTTCGTGAAATACGTGTTTCAGGGACAATGCCCCTTCCCCCCTCATTGTTTCAATGACCTTGCGGGTACTTTCATCGGATCCGTCGTCTGCAACAACCAATTCAAAATCTTTGAAAATCTGGCAGGAATAGCCCAACAACACCCGTTCCAGCCAGGCGGGCTGATTAAAAGTTGAAATAATTACAGAAATCATGCGTAAACAAAGATAAAAAAAAGTACAATGACACATCAGAAATTTTTGGCAGCAAAAAAGATTTTGCTTATATTTGACATGTACGTTTAGCCATAAGGCTATGAAAACATTCATTATCCTATCCATTCTATGCCTGATCTTTGCATATCCGGCTAAGGCTCAGGTCGTTGTAACAGGTCACGTCACGGCCGAGATCGTGGATGCTGCGAGCATTTCCCCGCAGAGTGTCTATGCTCTTGAAATCGACAAAACTCCCGAGTTCACTGAAGGTCTGAATTACGATGATGTACTTCTGGGAGAAATCACGGTTCATTCAGGTTCCGATGTAGCTTGCAACATAGTGGTCAAACCGGCCACTGTATCCGTATCAGAGGGGGAACTCCTCACAATGGAGACTTCACTGAATCAGCGCGTTGGAGAAGACTCAAGAAAAATGAGCGAATGGGAACATACCGACGGTGACCAGACACTCCAATTGACCGGTAATGTCAACACATTGCGCGAACAACAATCCGGCCTTTATGAAGGGTCATACACCGTTGTTTTTGCATACAATTGACTGTACCTCTCAAGGTTCTTTCATTAATATATTGTAAATTTCACTACTTTTGTAAAATTTACAATATATTTTTTTGTGCCTGTAACCTGTCATTCAAGCGCTTGATGCCCAATCATCTATATGTTTCTAAACAGCTCCGCACCCGGAAAAAACCGGGTCTGTTGGGTCGTTGTTTTGCCGTCTTGCTTTTGGCAGCAGGTATCCTGCATCCCGCTAAGGTGCTGGCCCAGGAGGAATACCTGGAAGAAATGGTCATTTACTTTTCGGTACCGCGTATCGGAGGTACCGATATTTCTGCGGTAATCGGAGAACACGATGTCTATTTATCGGTTCCGGAATTATTCGATTTTCTAAAGATCAAGAATACCTACACCGCCGGGTTTGATTCCATATACGGGTTTTTCATCACAGAAGACGCCACGTACAACATTGACCGTGTTAACCATAAAATCATTTACAGGGACAAAGAGTTTACCTTGAAACCCGGTGATATTATCCGCACCGAAACCAATCTTTATTTAAAGTCCAATTATTTCGGACAGGTATTCGGACTTGATTGTTCATTCAGTTTCAGAAGCCTTTCCGTTACAATGAACACCAGTATAGAACTGCCCGTGATCAGGGAAATGAGACAGGAACAGATGCGCAAAAGCCTGGGCCGCATCAAAGGGGAAGTGGAAGCCGATACGACCATCGGCAGAAAATTTCCTCTCATCCATTTTGGTATGGCAGATTGGTCAGCCGTTTTGACACAGGAAGTGCAGGGCCCTTCTGAAGCCCGTTTGTCTCTGAATCTGGGAGGGGTTGTTCTGGGAGGGGAAACCGATATCAGGCTGAATTACAACACCAATACCCCGTTTAACGAAAAAAACCAGTTTTACCAGTGGCGTTATGCCAATAACAAATACAAAGCCCTCAGACAGGTGATCCTGGGGAAAATCAGTACGTTCTCCACATCGACCATCAATTCTCCTGTTCTGGGCGTCCAGGTAACCAACACACCCACTACGTACCGGCAGTCTTTCGGGACATATACGCTTAGTGACGTGACCGAACCCGGATGGACTGTAGAACTATACGTAAACAACGTGTTGGTGGATTACCGGCAGGCCGATGCCTCGGGTTTCTATACTTTTGAAGTTCCACTGGTTTACGGGAACACCAACGTAAAACTGCAATTCTACGGTCCCTGGGGAGAAGAAAGGTCCAAGGAACAGACATTGAACATTCCCTATAATTTCCTTCCTGCAGGAAATTTTGAATACCGTGTATCAGCAGGACTTGTAGAAGATTCTTTGTTCAGTAAATTTTCGCGCGTTGACATGGATTACGGGATCGCCCGGTTTATGACCGTCGGAGCCGGTGTGGAATACCTCTCTTCCGTTTCTTCCGGGCAATTCATGCCTTTTGTGCATACTTCCGTTCAGGTAGCACCCGGATTATTATTGAGCGGAGAATATACCCACGGGGTAAACGCCAAAGGGATCCTGAACTGGAGGTTGCCTTCAGATATCCAGTTTGAAGTGAATTACACCCGTTATGACAGGGACCAAACAGCTATCAACACAAACTATCTGGAAGAAAGACGTATAACCATGTCCATCCCGGTCCGAATGCGCCGTTTTTCGTTGTTTTCCAGGATGGCCCTGAACCAAATCATTATGCCCAATACCCGTTACACATCTGCAGAATTGCTGCTGTCCGGGAATTTTTGGGGAGTCAATACCAACTTAACAACATTCGCTACTTTTTCTCAGTATTCAAAAACAAACATATACAGCTCCTTATCCATGTCGCTCAGGCTTCCGGCATCTTTCATACTGACACCTCAGGCACAATTCAACTACACACAGGGACAATTCGTTTCTGCAAGGGTTGCCCTGGAAAAAAGGATGTTTAAAAACGGGTATCTGAATGTGTCTTTCGAGCGGAATTTTGCCAACAATATTACCAACCTGGAACTGGGCTTACGCTATGACTTTTCATTTGCCCAAATTGGATTCACTGCCCGTAGAAGCAACGACACCTATTCGTTCGTGGAAACAGCAGGAGGCAGCCTGATAGTAGATCCGCGTTCACGTTATATTGGAGTTAATAACCGCAGCAGCGTTGGCAAAGGCGGTATGATCCTCTACCCGTTCCTGGATATGAACTGGAACGGGATAAAAGACGAAGGGGAACCCAAGGCATTCGGAATGGAAGTTCAGGTAAGCGGCGGACGTGTTGAATACAAGGAACGGGATACAATAACCAGGATATTTGACTTGCAACCTTATGCCGAATACCTGGTAACTCTGGACGGAAGCAAATTTGACAATATAACCTGGAGAATGCGCAACCGGACGCTGAGCGTCGTAGTAGACCCCAACCAGTTCAAGCGTATTGAAATACCCATAGTTATAGTGGGAGAAGCTTCCGGACAGGTATACCTGCGTGACGGAAACACCCTTCGCGGGCAGGGCCGGATTACAGTTCAATTTTATAACAAAGACAACGTCTTGATATATAGCACTCTTTCCGAATCTGACGGGTACTTTACCTATATGGGACTGGCCCCGGGAGAATATGTAGCCGTTATTGATCCGGAACAGATGAGTAAGCTGGATATGACAGCATCTCCTGCTCAAATCCCTTTTACCATTGAACCCAGTATAGACGGAGATTACATATACGACCTGGAATTCACGATCCGTTCCAATGCGCCTGTAGAGAAGGCAGAAGCGAAACCCGAGACACCTGCCGGGGAGAAAACCGCGGAAAAACCGACAACACCTCCGGCAGAGGCAACCCGTGACTCGGTTCCGATTCCCGTTACCAAACCCAAACCTGTTGTGAAAGATACCGCAACCGTTCAGGACACCAAACCCGTAACCCCGGATCGTATACCGGATGCTGATATGTCCACAAGCGGAGGATACCGCCTGCAATTCCTGGTCCTAAGCAGTCCATTGGAAGCTGACAGTCGTTATTTTGAACGACTTACCAGGAAACTGCCCAACCTGAATATTTCAGTCAGGAAGGAAGAAGACGGTCTTTACCATTACGTATCGCGGGTATTCCGCACCCGTAGCGAAGCCAGACACTGGATGCGCATGATCAACGGTATGGGATGGCAGGATTGTGTGCTGAGGGCAGAAACAGAAAAACCCCTCAAAAATTGAAGGGTTTTTGGTTGTGGGAGCAAAGAGATTCGAACTCATGACCCCCTGCTTGTAAGGCAGGTGCTCTAAACCAGCTGAGCTATGCTCCCAAACGGGACTGCAAAGATAAATTTAATTTCTTTCCCTGCAAAAAAAGTTTTCCATCAAATCGGCAATCGTGAAAGTGCTTCCTCCCACAAGGATCAGATCTTCCCGCGAAGCTTTATTACGCGCTTTTTCAAAAGCTTCTTTCACATTGGGCACGGCTTCCCCCTTTAATCCTGTGGCTTTCCCCCAGTCTGCCAGCTGCCGGAAAGGCAATGCCCTGGGTATGGATGCCTGTGTGAAAAAGTAATAGGCATCCCCGGGCAACAACGGGGCAATCCCGGCCAGGTCTTTTCCCTGTACTACACCAAAAACAATATACAATTCCTTGTAAGACTCCCTGGCCAATTGATCTTTCAGGTATCGCAGTCCATGGGCATTGTGGCCCGTGTCGGCAATTACAGCGGGATGTTCCCCCAAATGTTCCCACCTGCCGTGTAACCCGGTCATGGTTTCAAAATGTTCCAAACCCCCGGCAATGATTTCCTGTGTCAGAATCGAAGAAAAGACAGGAGTGGTTTTTCTTAGAATATCAAGGGCACTCAAGACGGTTTTCAGGTTTTTCTGTTGGTAAAGAGTGTTGCCCTCTATCAAATAGGGCTCATCCGGTCGTTCAAAGGCACGGAACAAAGGGGCTTCCGCTTCCCGTGCCCTTTTCTCCAGGACAGGGAAAGATCCGGGATCATACTCTCCTACTACCAGGGGTACGTGCTTTTTTATGATGCCGGCTTTTTCGTACGCGATTTTTTTTACCGAATCCCCCAGCAGGTCACAGTGATCCAGTCCAATATTAGTGATAACAGACAGTTTGACAGAACGTTCTGTTAATATGTTCGTGGAATCCAGGCGTCCTCCCAATCCGGTTTCAATAACAGCCACGTCTACTTTTTTATCGGCAAAATAGCGGAATGCCATGGCTGTAGTCATATCAAAAAAAGAAGGAAGTTCCCCGCCGAGGCTCTCCATACGTTCAGCATGAAACCTTTCTATAAAACCGACAACCTCTTCCTTTGAAATAACATGCCCGTTTATTTTAATGCGTTCGCGAAAATCCAGCAAATGAGGAGAAGTATACAATCCGGTTCTGAGTCCCGCATGTTGAAAGACAGCAGCCAGCATGTGGGCTACAGAACCTTTCCCGTTTGTACCGGCTATGTGTATGCCCGGAAATTGATCCTGCGGATTGCCCAGCCAATTTGCCAGTGACAACATCCTGTGCGGAAAGGGCTTATATCCTTCTATCCCGATTTTTTGATATTGGGGAAAATGATCTATGAGAAACGAAACGGCCTGAAGGTAGTCCATAATGGTGCGAATTTAGACAAAATTTTTGCTATCTTTAAAGATTAAAAAATCTTAGAACATGTCAAACAATCCCAAAATTTTCGTATTGGACACCAATGTGCTCCTGCACGACCACAAAGCGCTTAGCAATTTCCAGGAAAACGATATTGTTATTCCGATTATTGTACTGGAAGAACTGGACAAATTCAAAAAAGGAAACGATCAGATCAATTTCAATGCCCGGGAATTTGCCCGGGAACTGGATAAAATACTCGGCGACAAAATGCTGAACGGATGGATTGGCATGGGACCCGGAAGGGGCCGTCTGAAAGTGGAACTGGGACATCCCTTCCCGGAGGTGATGGAAGATTCCTTCTACGAAGACACGCCGGATCACAGGATCCTGGTTGTTGCCCAGTACATGAAAGAAAACAACCCGGACAGACGGGTCATTCTCATTACCAAAGACGTCAACCTGCGTATCAAATCCAAAGCCCTGAGCATTGAAGCACAGGATTACATGAACGATAAGGTGCGCGACGAAAGCATAGTAAGCCTCTCAAAAGGAGTGATCAGAATGAACCGCGTGACCCCACAGACCATGGCCAAATTGTACCAGACACCGGAAGGATTGAGTGCCAAAGACATAAAATTGAAAGGAGCTCATAATAACCAGTATTACGTTTTAAAAAACAAAGACGGCTCAGCCCTTGCCCGCTACGAAGCCGCAAAGAAACGCCTTGTGCCTGTTCCCAACCACCGGGCTTACGGCATTACACCGCGTAATCAGGAACAGAACTTTGCCCTGGATGCCCTGCTCAATCCTTCCGTAAGCCTTGTATCCCTTACAGGCATTGCCGGCACAGGTAAAACACTGTTGGCTTTGGCCGCCGCACTTGCCCAGGAAGACGATTATGATCAGGTATTGCTTTCCCGTCCCGTTATTCCTTTGAAAAATCAGGAAATGGGATTTTTGCCCGGAGATATCAAAGAAAAACTGGCTCCCTATATGCTGCCTCTGATGGACAATCTGAGTGTGATCAAAGGCAGCCTGAAGGAAAACAGCCGGGAACAGGTACGCATAGAAGAAATGCT
>JAAYYL010000120.1 GCA_012515395.1 Bacteroidales bacterium | reverse complement strand
TGCAGGTAACAGTACATGTCCAGGATAACTTCCCCGGAAAAGCGGTCTTTCAGAGAACCCAGAAATTCCCCGGCACGGGAAGCGGAGAAACGTCCCTGACGGATCATTTTCAACAATTCCACCTCACTGCTTAATTCCAGTTCCATCCAGTCCCTTAGCAGGATTTCATTATGTCTGAAGATCAAAACAAACAGAATGGGTAAAGACACCAGAATGGCCAGTGTCTGAATAATAGGATGGACATAAAAATGATTGAAAAGGGCGTGAACGGCATACGCCAAAGCCAGTCCCGAAAGTACCCGGGGCACAACCATCCGGTCTCTGGATTTTGCTCCTATGTAAATGATTGCAAACAAAGCCGTACACCCCCCGTGCATGACCGCTGTTCCAAAACCGCGAATAATCCATGTAAGCATGGATGTTTCCGACAGGGCATAAACATAAAAAAGGTTTTCGCATAAAGCGAACCCGGTTCCGATGGCAAACCCGTATATGGCGGCATCCACCATAAACCCTATTCGTTTTTTAGAGATCAAAAAGAACAGAAAACCCGCTTTAAGCATCTCTTCTACAGCAGGTGCCAGATAACGCGACAGGTATTCAAAGGCAGCTCCCGTAGTATCCTGCAAAAAAGAATTGATCAGGTAACTGAACAAGGCACAGACACATCCCCATAAAATGGAAAAAACAATCATTTTTTTTACCACCAACTTAAAACTGTCCATCAGAAACAAAAAAACAAGGAACAGCAATACAGGCAATATGCTTAAACAGATTTTCACCATGTAAATTTACACTTCTATTTTAGAAGCGCAATAAAAATCCATATCTTCGCAGTCATGAAAGCAAACGAATACATTACGCTCGAAGAAGTTTACGGAGCACACAATTACCATCCGCTGCCGGTAGTCCTGAGCAGGGGAAAAGGTCCTTATGTATGGGACGTTGAAGGAAAAAAATATTTTGACTTTCTCTCTGCCTATTCAGCAGTGAACCAGGGACATTGTCACCCAAAAATAGTAAAGGCGCTCACCGAACAGGCCAAACAGCTGTGCCTGACATCACGGGCTTTTTACAACGACTGCCTGGGCCCGTACGAAGAATACGTGACCCGCTTTTTCGGTTACGACAAGGTTTTGCCCATGAATACCGGTGCCGAAGCCGTTGAAACGGCCATTAAACTGGCCCGTCGATGGGGGTATGAAAAAAAGAACATTCCGGAAAACGAAGCATTGATTGTTTGTTGTGAAGGCAACTTCCACGGCCGTACCATCACCATTGTTTCTCTTTCGTCGGATCCCGATGCTTATAGCGGATACGGACCTTTCACGCCCGGGTTTTTACGCATCCCTTACAACGATGTTCCGGCCCTGGAAAAGGTTCTTGAAGAACACGCACCGCGTATTGCCGGATTTTTGGTGGAACCCATCCAGGGAGAAGCCGGCGTTTTTGTTCCTGATGACGGATATGTAAAAAAATGTTACGATCTGTGTAAAAAACACAACGTTCTGTTTATGGCCGATGAGGTCCAGACAGGCATCGCGCGTACCGGAAAACGCATTTGCTGCGACCACGAAGGCGTCCATCCGGACATCCTGATCCTGGGAAAGGCCATTTCCGGAGGCGTACTGCCCGTTTCGGCCGTCCTGTCCAACGACGAGATCATGCTGACCATAAAACCCGGAGAGCACGGATCCACATTCGGCGGGTTTCCACTGGCTTGCAAAGTGGCACATGCTGCCCTAAAAGTGGTGGAAGACGAGAAACTTGCCGAGAAGGCCGCCTATCTGGGTCAGATAGTCCGCGATTTTTTGAAAGCCATTCCTTCCGATCGTATTCAGAGCGTACGGGGAAAAGGCCTTCTGAACGCCATTATCATCAAGCCCAAAGAAGGCAAAGAAGCTTGGGATGTATGTATGGAGCTGGCTAAAAACGGAGTGCTTGCCAAACCCACCCACCGGCATATCATTCGCCTGGCACCGCCTTTGGTGATCAAAGAATCCCAGCTGATGCACGCCCTTGAAATTATCCGTAAAACAATCCTTAGCCTGGATGAGTAAACTGCTGATGATCCGCCCCTGCTGTTTCGGATTCAACCCCCAGACGGCAGTCAACAACGCTTACCAGGTCCCCACCGGGGAAGATCCGGTTTTAATACAGGAGAAGGCTCTTGCCGAGTTTGATGCTTACGTGGCCCTGTTACGCAAACACCGGGTAGATGTGGTAATTGCGGAAGACACCCCCGAACCGCATACCCCTGATTCCATTTTTCCCAACAACTGGATTTCTTTTCATCCCGGTCAAATGGCGGTTTTATATCCCATGTATGCCCCCAACCGCAGGCTGGAACGGAAAAAATCCGTTTTTAGCATCATTCAGGAACAAGCCCCCCGCATCCGGTGGATAGACATGAGTCCCCGCGAGAGGGAAAATCGTTTTCTGGAAGGTACCGGGAGCATGGTTTTTGACCGGGAAAACAGGCGGGCTTATGCGTGCCGCTCTCCCCGTACGGATGAGGGTTTGTTCAAAGATATCTGTGAAACTCTTGACTATCAAGCCGTCTGTTTTGACGCACTGGACAAAGGGACACCTGTCTATCACACCAACGTTTTGATGTGTATGGCAAAAGAGTATGTGGTGATCTGCATGGAAGCCGTTTCTTCAGAAGAACAAAAACAAATGCTGTCGGGCATTTTTCAACAAGACAACAAAAAAGTTGTGGAAATAACCCGGGATCAAATGCACCATTTTGCAGGCAACATGTTCCAGGTTTTTTCGCGGGAAAACGAACCCTTCCTGGTCATGTCGCGCCGCGCTTACAAAGCACTTACTCCTGTACAGCGAAGAACCCTTCGTGCATTCAACAAATTCATCACCCCATCATTGGATACTGTTGAAACCCACGGAGGAGGATCTGCCCGGTGTATGATAGCAGAAATCGTTTAGTCCCGTTTATCTATACGGTATAATTTATCGGAACGCCTCAACTTTTGTGCGCAGGGTACCGAACATACGGCACCCTGGGGTGCTGATTGAACAGGCAC
>JAAYYL010000119.1 GCA_012515395.1 Bacteroidales bacterium | reverse complement strand
GTAATAAAATAATACGTGGGAATGGTGGTAACCGTTTTGTCCCAGTTCTGAACTTTTACCGTATTGAGGTTAATAGCCAGGACGTCTCCGTCTGCGTTGAATTTTGGCATTTCAACCCAGTCTCCCACACGTACCATGTCATTGGCCGATATCTGTACACTGGCCACAAGGCCCAGGATGGTATCCTTGAATATCAGCATGATGATAGCCGTCATGGCTCCGAAGGCGCTCAAGAAATATACGGGAGATTTCCCCATCAGGATGGACAGGATAAGTATTCCTGCTGCAATATAAAGGATAATCCTGATGAGCTGGAAATAACTGGACAGCGGTTTGTCCACAAAAGCTTTCGACTTAGAAATGATCTTTTCAGATACGCGCAAGGTGGCGTTGATCACCATCATGATCACAACAATCAGATAGATATCGGTCAACTTGATCACAAAAGGGACTATTTTTTCAAAATCCCTGAAAATTATGGGTGTTATGACCTTTACTATGATCGCCGGAACAATATGGGCCAGGTTTGAGAAAACCTTATTGTCCATAAGCATGTCATCCCATTTAACACGCGATCTTTTTACATATTTCAACAAGACTCCGTTGACAAGCCGCTTGGTGATAAAGAAGAACAACCACGCTAAAAGCGCAATTACCAGCAACAGGACAAGCAGCCTGATGTACGGAGCCGCTCCTTCTGAAACACCCAAATTAATGATTACCTTTTCAATCCAACTGTCAATTTTTTCCATGCACAGTAAGTTTAATCTATATTTGTTATTTCCCTTTACGGATCATGTAAAAGAGACCTCTGTCCTGCCTTTCCGTACACACTTTTCCTGAAGCTTCCAGTATGTCCAGGTATTTGTTCAATTCATTGACATGCAAACCCAGTATCTTAGACAGGTCATCCAGCGTGCAGGGCCTCCTGTTGATGGTTTCCATAATTACATTTTCCACATCTTTCCGGTAAGATGACATCCTGGTTCTTTCCCGGACAGCCGCTATGATTTCCACGTTGGGCATTCCCCAATAATCAATAATGCTTTGCAATTCCTGGTGCGTGGCACTTCTGATCCCGGGAACGGTTCCGGGCCTGTCCAATGTGTTGAGCTGTACCTTGTCCGGTTTGATCCTCAGCAATTCTTTTTTTAATGCATCCAGTTCTGCAGCATTGTCGTTGTACCCGGGCAGAATGAACACTTCCAGCCATATCTTTCCCGTAAATTCCTTTCTGAAAGTTACCATCCCTTCAATATATTTTTGAAGACCGATCGTTTTTGCAGGGTGGTTGATCTTTTTAAAACCTTCTTCAGTTGCTGAATCCAGCGATGGAAGAATAACATCCGCTTTCATTATGGCATCCCTCACCTCTTTTTCATAGAAAAATGTTCCGTTGGTAAGAACGGCTACGGGAACTTCGGGTTTCTCCTTTTTTAAAAAATCAACAATTTTTCCGATATCGCTGTTTAATGTAGGTTCCCCATATCCGGAAAACGTAATAAAATCAGGGTTTTTCTGTTTACGAAAATAATCCTGCAATTCCTGCAATATTTCACCGGCCGGCACGTAGGGCTTTCTTTCGGAAGTCAATAAAGTGGTCTGTCCTACCTCACAATAGACACAATTCATGGAACACACTTTTTTGGGAACCATATCCACCCCCAGCGACATGCCCAGACGCCGTGAAGGTACGGGACCAAATATATGTTTATATATAACCGGTCGATCAGTCATATGCCAGTTTCATTTCATCATCCTGCAAAACAGGTTTCAGCAATTCTTTCCAGTGTGGGTTGCTCCAAGTTCCCAGTTTTGAATGCGTAATGAAATAATTCATGGGTATGGGATGCGTGCCTGTTATGACAGGTATTTTATACTTTTCTTCAATGAATTTTTTAAAATAACCTACACGTGGACACGGCGGATAGCCGACTAACATTCCCGTTGCCAAATGAATGGCTTCCGCTCCGTTTTTGATCATTTCTGCGGGAACGTATTCCACGTTGCCTCCCGGACAACCTCCGCAACTGGTATACCCAGCAACCTCCAGAGGTGCATCTTTAGGGTAAATTGAAAAAGCCCCTTCACGGTTTCTCATGGCCCTGAGACATTTTCCGCCCCCGCAACTGCGGTACCTGTCACAAATAATAATACCAATTTTCATAATATGGTTTTATTAAGGTTTATTTTAGTACAGAACTTTGTCCTGTTTATTATCCCATGTGTCAAACAGTTCCTTTGCCCGGGAAACCTCAAGCCGGTGCATGGCCACGGTTCTTCTTTCAGGCGGTAATTTCAGTTCCTCGTATATAAAATTGTCCCCAAATCCTATCCTGTCCGCATCTTCCCTGCCGGCACTGTACCAGACGGTTTTGATACCTGCCCAGTAAATGGCTGCCATACACATGGGACAAGGTTCACAGCTGGTATAGATTACGGCATCCTCAAGGTGAAAACTGCCGGTTGCCTTACAAGCTTCCCTTATGGCCACTATCTCTGCATGTGCCGTTGGATCGTTGGTAGAGGTAACCTTGTTGCAACCTTTGCCAATTATTTTTCCATGTTGTACAATTACAGCTCCAAAGGGTCCTCCCTGGTTGTCTTGTATACCTGCAAAAGCCTGATCAATCGCTTTTTCTAAATATTGTTGGTTCGTTTTCATTATTTTTCCAATTCCACCATTTGATTTTTTCCGGTTCCGTGTTGTTCGTTTCTGCGTAATAAACAGCACAACGAAATACATACAACACACACCGGTCCAAAACTGTATTTCTTATTTCACACAACCTGTCGTACATACGCTGCGGATCTCTCCCTGTAAGGTCAGAGACGGATTCTATTCCAAGGATCCGCAAATCTTCTGCCATACTTTTTCCTATACCGGGAATATTCAGCAGCGGATCCCCATTTGCCTGCAACCGGTCGTTCTGCATTATTATTTCACCTGTTTCCAGCCACTGTGTCTCGTACTCCCTGTCTATGATCACGGGCATCCGCTTTTTTGAATTATGGATCCGGGACATCAGATCATTGGCTTCTGTAGTAATGATTGTGTATGAATCTATCACTTCCCCCGTTTCTCTGTCAGTCCATGTATTCCACAATCCTGCCAGCCCGAATGTTTCTCCCTGGGGAAGCGTCAATACATATTTTTTCTTGCTTTTTCCTTTCGGGTCCAGCCACTGCCATTCGTAAAACGCATTGGCTGCCACCAAACATCTTTGGGAAACAGAATCCCTGAAAGAAGGTTTTGAGCGTAAGGTTTCCAGGCGGGCATTTAACGTGTATTTTTGGATCTCCTTGTCTTTTGACCAGGAAGGGATCAGGCCCCATTGCATCATCTCCAGGGTCAAGGGATCCCTGTTGGCAATAACGGGAGTTCGCGGATAAGCATACCCGGAATACTTTCCCGGTTTATAATCCGCTTCCTCCCTGAACAGGGCATTGAACCTGTTTTCCAGCTGCTTGTATGTCAGAGAGAGTTCCGTTTGAAAACACATAACAAGCAAAGTTAACAGAATTATCTGTCAATCCATCTGCGAAAGGCAGCTATTCGTTCCCGGCTTACGATCAGCTGTTCCTTACCCGGCAAGGTGTCAACAGAGATCTTCAGCCGGTTGGAAGAATAGATCACCATATCTGTTATTGCATCAAAATGTACAATGTAATTTCGGTTAATCCTGAAAAACACAGCTGCATTGATCATGCTTTCGATCCTTTCCAGAGAATAGTCAAGCGGATAGTTCTTATTGACAGCCACATTGGCAAAGACACATTTGTCTTCAATGAAAAAACAATGAATGGAAGAGACCGGAACGGAACGAATGTGTTCTCCTATCCTGATCAAAAAACGTTCCTTGGTTTTAGGCATCATCTGCTGTACCATCTCTCCGATATTATCCACATTGACAAACGTTCTGTGCAAGTTACTGAATTTTTCAAGGGAATGACTCAGGTCATCGGTGGCTACAGGTTTCAGCAGGTAATCCACGCTGTTTACCTTAAAGGCTTTAAGCGTATACTCATTGTATGCCGTGGTAAAGATCACCGGTGTGTCTAAGGCAATGGCATCATATATCTCAAAACACAGCCCGTCTTCCAGTTGAATATCCATGAAAATTAAATCCGGCCTGGGATTTGTCAAAAACCAATTGACAGAAGATTCAACAGATCCCAGGACATTGCATACCTCAATGGAAGGATCGGCTTCCCGGAGCAACCTAACCAGCCTGTCGGAAGCATGTTTTTCGTCTTCTATTATCAGCACTTTCATTTGCGATCTGATATCAATGGGATTGTCACTTTAAAGGTATTGTTTTTTTCACTGATTTCCATTTCTTTTCCCGTGATAAGACGAACCCTTTCCGCAAGATTCTTAAGGCCTGTTTTTGTAGATTGACCCATTACCTGCTTTCTTTGGATATTGTTGGAAACGGAAATAGATTCATGATTTATTGCAATCCTGATGTCCAAAGGGGAATCTTTGGATGCAGCATTATGTTTAAGAGCATTCTCCAAAAGCATCTGGATAGAAACCGGAATGACCAGAAATGATTCCTTGTCATACAGTTCAACGGTTAATTTAATTTTATCCGACCCCCTTTCTTTCTGCATATTATAATAATCCTCTACAAAAGCGAGTTCGTTTTCCAGAGGCACCAGGCTGTTCTCTTCGTTATCCAGTATGTACCTATACACAGATGCCAGTTTCTGTAAATAATTG
>JAAYYL010000118.1 GCA_012515395.1 Bacteroidales bacterium | reverse complement strand
TGACCAGCGCATAAGCGTTCAGGTAGCGCGTCGAGGGGCCCAGTGCGGTCGGTGTGGATAATGCTTTCCGGTATTCCAGGCTGGCGTTGGAAAGAATATCGGGTTCAGAAGCATCCATCCACCAGGCATCAAAACCCAGATGATACAGATGGTCCTCCATCTGCTGCCAGAACAATTTGCGGGCTCCTTCGGCGTAAGCGTCATAAAACGAACCGATATATCCCGGCCAGATCCAGTCCCGGATGCTGTCTCTAACGGCACGGGTATACATCCACCCTTTTTCCTCAAATTCCTTGTAATGTTCCGTAGTATGGTAAAATTTGGGCCAAACGGAGATCATGATCCTTGCATTTTGTGCATGGACACTGTCCACCATGGCTTTGGGATCGGGAAACCGTTCGCTGTCAAATTCGTGACTGCCCCACGCATCCACAGGCCAATAGGACCAGTCCTGTACGATATTGTCAATGGGGATGTTTCTTTCCCGGAATTCCTTAAGTGCTCCCAGCAGTTCATCGGAAGTTTTGTAACGCTCCCGGCTTTGCCAGAAACCCATGGCCCATTTGGGCATGATCTGGGATTTCCCGGTTAGCAGCCGGTATCCGCTTATAATATCGTCTGCGTTGTCCCCTTTGATAAAATAATAGTCTATCATATCTGCCATTTCCGACCACCAGGATTGTTTTTCCTGTTCCGCAGGATCTACGGGAGTGTACAGTTTAAGCGCCAGGTATGACACACCGCCGTCCGGAAGCCATTCAATGCGTATAGGATACTCTTTGCCGGCTTCCATATCCGCCTGGAATTTATAATTATTTGGATTCCAAGCAGTTCTCCAGCGTTCTTCCACCACTTCTTCCCCGTCAAAAAAGACTCTGGTATAACCCGCATAATAAAGTAAAAAACGATGTGTGCCGCTATCGTTGGATGACACCGTTCCTTCCCAAACGATTTTGGCATCGTTGAACGGGATTTCTTGCGGAAAATTATTCACTTTCTCAAGGTCCGAATAATCCAGTACTGATTCGCGCCTTCTTAAATATTCCGTTTTTCCGTCACGGCTGGAATAGACAGCAGTCAATGCTCCCGGCTGCCCCTGGGTATCTGTCAGCTGTAATACATCAAGCTGCATATAATCGGAGGGATTCCCGAACCTGGTGAGGGAATTGTTGTCCCACAGCAATCCGTAATTCTTTCCGGAAACAATAAAAGGGACAGAGACTTTAGTATTGTATTGGTACAAGGTTTCATTCTTCCCTTTATAATTGAATTCATCGGACTGATGCTGTCCCAGTCCGTAAAAAGCTTCATCAGCGGGGGATTCAAAGACCTGTCTCACGGTGTAACCCTTGTCTCCTTCCACTTCTATGGGAGAAAAAGATTTCCCGCCCCCTTCGTTTTCCTGCAATACCACATTTCCTTCTTCATCAAGAAAAACCACTTCCCCGGTACGGCGATCCACCCGTGCAGTGACAGAACGGGTTTTTACGTTTACAAAATTTTCTTCTTCCGTACACTCAAACGGCACGGAAGGAAGGTCTTCCGGCGAACGCATCAGACTCGGCCTTTTTGAAAATTTCGCTCCTGCCGGAACGGCAGAAACACGGAATATTTTTTCGCTTACCGGTTCGATGCGTACCCTGGACTGATCGGAGATCCTGACCACTACGCGGTTACTGTCAACCGTCAATGCGCTGTTACAAGATATTAATGCAAGTCCTGCAATAAGGACAGCCAGCCGTTTTTTCATATATTTGTTGTTTAGATTATTTCCTACTCAAAGATAACTGTTTATGAAAACTTTCGCAATTCTTGTGTTGGCCTGCAGCTTGTTTTGCAGTTGCAATCGTGAAAACAACGAGGAAGATCCCGGTATGCGTAATATCACGGCCACCGAATTTGC
>JAAYYL010000117.1 GCA_012515395.1 Bacteroidales bacterium | reverse complement strand
TCCCGTCCCGAGCACAATCATAAGCCAATACATTGAATTACATTGTATTGGCTTTGTTTTTTTTACATCATTCAAAAAGTCCCGTTTCTCAGGGAAAATCAATAGGATTTGTTATATTTGGGTAAATAAAAATCCGGAATTATGAAAACAGATATTGAGATCGCTCATGACTATAAAATGCAGGATATACGGGATATTGCGAAACAATCCGGAATAGCAGATGAAAACCTGAACCTATATGGCAATTATATGGCCAAAGTGCCCGTAGGTCAAATAGATGAGAAAAAAGTGGCAGAGAGCAACCTGATACTGGTTACCGCCATAACACCTACCCGTGCCGGAGTGGGCAAAACAACAGTTTCCATAGGGCTTTCCATGGGATTGAACCACATAGGTAAAAAAGCAATTGTAGCTCTCCGGGAACCTTCTTTGGGCCCGTGTTTTGGGATGAAGGGCGGAGCAGCCGGCGGTGGGTATGCGCAGGTGGTTCCCATGGAAGACATCAATCTGCATTTTACCGGAGATTTCCACGCCATAACAGCGGCCAACAATATGATCTCGGCTTTACTGGAAAATTTTCTTTACCAGAATCAGAATAAAGGTAAATGCCTGAGGGAGATTGTATGGAAAAGGGTTCTGGATGTCAACGACAGAACGTTGCGAAGCATCATTTCCGGTGTAGGTGCCAAAGCAAATGGAATAACCAGGGCAACCGGCTTTGATATAACTCCTGCTTCTGAAATTATGGCAATTCTTTGCCTGTCCAAAGATCTGGATGATCTGAAAAACAAGATCGGACGGATAGTTTTAGGTTATGAACATGACGGGACACCTTTTTACGTAGATGATCTGGGTGTGGCCGGAGCCATCGCCATTTTACTCAAGGATGCCATACATCCCAACCTGGTGCAAACCCTGGAAGGAACCCCTGCGTTTATTCACGGAGGACCGTTTGCCAACATTGCGCACGGATGCAATTCCGTGGTAGCTACAAAGATGGCAATGACACATGCCCAATATGTGGTGACAGAAGCAGGATTCGGGGCCGATTTGGGAGCCGAGAAATTCTTCAACATCAAATGCCGCAAAGCAGGTCTTCAACCCAAACTGACGGTACTGGTGGCTACCTTGCAAGGTTTAAAGATGCACGGAGGTCAGGACATATCCAAACTGAAAGAACAAGCCCCGGAAGCTGTAACACAAGGACTCGCCAATATGGAAAAGCATATTGATAACCTGCGTTCTTTCGGTCAAAGTGTAGTGGTCGCCCTGAACAGGTATGACTTTGATTCTGATCAGGAAATTGATATAGTACGGGAACGTTGTGCCCGTCTGGATGTGCCTTTTGCCGTGAACAATGCGTACGCGGAAGGAGCCGCAGGTGCAGCCCAATTGGCGCAGATCGTAGTGGAAACCATAGAGAAAAAACCTTCCGATCCCCTGGTATTTACATATAATGATGAAGACTCCATTGAAGATAAAATATCAAAGATAGCCCGCAACCTATATGGTGCCCGGAGCATTTTTTATTATGAGACAGCCCGGGAAAACATGAAAATGATAGAAGACATGGGCATGGCTCATTACCCGGTATGTATAGCTAAAACCCAATACTCTTTCTCAACCGATGCCAAAGCATACGGAGTTGCTAAGGACTTTGAGATGAACATCCACGATCTGATAGTAAACAACGGGGCCGGCATGATAGTCGCCATTGCCGGGGATATTTTGCGAATGCCCGGTTTGCCTAAAAAACCTCAGGCAATGTTTATGGATATCAATGACGGGATTATTACAGGGCTAAGTTAGTTCCCTGCGGGTATTGTATATTCCGGATCACGGTAATATTTTGCAGCCTCGTCCAAACTTTCGGATATGGCTGCAATTCTTTTGGTGTCTGCAGGGTGTGTGCTTAAAAAATCAAATGAGGAAGATTTTTTGTCTCCCATCATTTTCTCCCAGAACAGTGGTGTTTGATAAATGTCGTAACCCGCCAGAGCCATTATATAGAGTCCTATACGGTCGGCTTCGTATTCGTGTTTCCGGGAAAATGGCAACACAACACCCACGTTGGTTCCGAAAGCAAAAGTTTTGGCAAACAATTCCACTGTCTGGCTGTTTTGACCGTATTTGGTTTGACTGAAAACCTGGGTGGCTATCTGTCCGGCTGATTGCAACAGGGCCTGCTGGCTCATGCGTTCGTTGCCGTGACGAGCCACAGCGTGAGCCATTTCGTGTCCGATCACTATTGCCAGGTGGTTGGGATTATCGGCAAACGCCAAAAGTCCTTCAAAGAGTACAATTTTACCGTTTGGCAGGCAAAAAGCATTTACGGCAGGATCGTCCACCAGTTTAAATTCCCATTCCAGTCCGGACAAATAGTCAGGACGGCCTATACCGGAAAGGTACTCGGTCAAAGCCACAACCATCCGGTTACCAACCGACCGGACCATTTCGGTATCCATAGCGTCATCAGAGATTACTGCAGTTTGCATGAATTCCGTATAAGATTGATCGGAAAGGGCCGCAACAGATTCGTCCGAATAAACCAACAATTGTTTGCGTCCGGTAAAAGCGGCTGTTCCGCATGCATTCAGGATAACTAGAATAATTAATGAAAGGAGTATGTTCTTTTTCATAAGTAAAGAAATTATTCGACTCTTTATTGATACAGAGTACATCTCAAATATAATGAATTTTTAACTTTGTTGAAATATTTAAGATTCTTATTATGAAGCATTTCTTAATTTCCCTTAGCGTATTTCTTACGGTGTACGGAATGCCTTTGAATGGGTGGGCACAAAATTTACGAATGAGAGATTACGGGATTAAAACCGGCGTCATGAAACCGGGCCCCATGAATGCGATTACAGATGTGAAAGGGGTGGCAGTAGGCCATGTTACACTCATAGAAGGAGACAGCATCAGAACGGGTGTAACGGCCATTATTCCTCATCCGGGCAATATTTACCGTGAAAAAGTGCCTGCCGCTTTCTGGGCCGGCAACGGATATGGCAAGCTGGTCGGGACTACCCAGATCAGGGAATTGGGAAATATTGAAACACCGGTCGTTTTAACCAATACATTATCTGTGGCTGCCGGAATGGAAGGGCTGATAACTTATACCCTGGCACAAGCAGGCAATGAGCATGTCCAGTCCGTAAATGCCGTCGTGGGAGAGACTAACGACGGGGGTCTGAATGATATCAGGGGCAGACATGTTACCCCGGATCATATTCTGGAGGCCTTATCCAATGCACACACGGGACCTGTTCAGGAAGGCAATGTGGGAGCCGGAACAGGAACAATTTGTTTTGGTTTTAAAGGAGGCATAGGGACTTCCAGCAGGGTTTTACCGGATGCACTGGGCGGCTACACGGTGGGGGTACTGGTTCAGACCAATTTCGGTGGAGTGTTGCAGATAGACGGGATCAACGTGGGCGAAAAACTCGGCAAATATTCTTATAAAGATCAATTGCAGGCTGAAATAAACCTCCAGCGCGCGGCTCCATCCCATGCGGCCGAAATGGAAAAGAAAGATGCCGTTCATGTTCCGGATCCGGACGGTTCCTGTATGATCGTGATCATTACCGATGCCCCTATCAGTGACCGAAATTTGGAAAGACTGGCTAAGCGTGGCATGATGGGGCTTGCCCGGACAGGTGGCATTGCTTCCAACGGCAGCGGGGATTATGTGATAGCCCTGTCTGTAGCTCCGGAAAACCTGGTACGTACCGGGTATGACCAAAACGGACGGGTACTTCCTGTTTATATGGCTAATTACCTGCACAACGATCAATGCTCACCTCTCTTTATGGCTGCCATAGAAGCTACGGAAGAAGCCATTTTAAATTCACTCTTTGCAGCCGAAACCATGACCGGCAAATATGGCAGAACGATAGAAGCCCTTCCGGTTGATAAAGTGATTAGGCTTTTCCCGATAGTGAAAGATGTGGAATAGCGTATAAAACAATATATTATGAAAACACGAACATTACTTTTTATGCTTTTTTCCCTGCTGGTAACGATAAGTTTTGCATCAGACAGGAAAACACAACCAAAAGAACCTAATCCTCAAAACGAACAAGCCATGCAAGAAGTGTATGATTTTTTAAAGACCTGCGGGGTATATTACCTGGCTACCGTTGATGAAGATCAGCCAAGAGTACGCCCTTTTGGAACTGCCGTCATCTTTGAGCAAAAACTTTACATTCAAACCGGCAGAAAAAAGAATGTGGCCAGGCAGATGCTCACCAATCCGAAAGTGGAGATCTGTGCTTATGATGCGGGAAAAGGAGTATGGCTGCGTATTGAAGCCAAAGTAGTTGCCGATGAACGGCTAGAGGCAAAACAATACGTTCTGGATCAATATCCGCAATTAAAAAGCATGTATCAGGCCGATGACGACAACACGCTGGTCCTGTATCTGAAAGATGCCACCGCTACATTCTACTCTTTTTCCACTGAACCCAGAGCCGTCAGATTCTGAAGCTGTGACACATTCTAAGGGATTTGCAATTGATTAGCAAAAACCATTCATAACATCGGTGAACCCACAGCACTTTTCAGTAAGTCTTCAGAGATTGCAAGGCATCGGGAGATCTGACCTATTCCTGCTCCCCGGTGCCTGAACTGTGAAGCCAGTCTGAGTTTTTCCGTAACTGACAGAGCTGTATAAGGTGCTCCGTTCTTGTTTTTCAACAAACATGCATCAATATATTCGCAAATGTCAATATCGCTGATCCTGTTGGCATTTTTCAGTAATTTTTCACTGTTTAGCAAGTCCTTTGCCTGAGCTCCCATCCAGGATTCAATATTCAATATAGCCCATTCTTCTCCGGATAGTTTGTTCATGTAAAATGCAAATTTTCTGGGAGATCCATAAAAATGCTCTACCATGTCCGTCTGGAGAATATTTTCCTGGATTAGTAATCCGCTTTTATCCAAAATATAACCCGGGGGTAATTTTACTTTCCAGGGCAGAAATTTCCGTTGTTCTTTCCATGACGTTAAGGGAATATACAGTCCCTTGATCCCGAAATCTTTCATGAAATAAAACCTGGTAGAACAGAAAGGATATCCGCTCGGATACGACACAACATTATGGTGGACGCCATTT
>JAAYYL010000116.1 GCA_012515395.1 Bacteroidales bacterium | reverse complement strand
GTATGGAATCGCATAGCAGATGCACCACTATGTCACTGCCCCCTACAAAGCGGAATGCACTTTTGTTGTAAAAATCGGTTATAAGCGCGTGATAATACAAGGGCGTCTTATCTGCCACACCTCCGTACAGCGGCATAATACCTGCCAGCACGTTCTGCAGTTTTTCATCGTCGGTCAGCGATCGGATGTATTCGGCCACACCTATTTGCATGTTTGAATTGTCCAACCAGTATGGATTCTCCATATTCTTGAAAGAATAGAGGGGTGAACGTTCAGCTATGGCTTCCATACGATGGATATACAAACCGATTGAATTCCTTTCCTTCGGGAAATGACGTGCCAGAATATCAGTAAATGCTTCATGGCCGTTGGCATAAGCATAGCGGTCTCCCAGGTAGGAAACCACGTCGTATCCGGCTTCGTCAAGTCTGCTGAGTTCAATTTTATCGTTAATGGACAGGTATTTGAAGAAACGGTGCAGTGATTGCCCTTCATCCATGCTGCCAATGTAATGCATTCCGGTCTCAAACTTAACGCCTTTACGCAAAAATGTTTGCAGGCAGCCGCCCGGTATGTCGTGTTTTTCAATGATGGCAACTTTCAAGCCGTTTTTTGCCAGAATGTATCCGCATACAAGGCCACCCAACCCGCTTCCGATAATTACTACGTCGTATTTGTTACTCATCCTATTGCGGTTTTTCCGTATAAGTCAGGTTTTCCGGTACCCCTGTGCAATGGGTTGCCAGGGCTCTTTTTTTCGGGTCTGCAATATACGCTTTTATCTTCAGATTTTTGCGAACAAGTGATGCTGTCAGGGCAAATTCTCCCTGTCCGGGGTCCTCCAGGTAATATTCACCGCTTTCAGGCAGGGATTCAATTTTTTGACTGAAATTGTTGTTCAAACGCATGATTCGTGTAGCCGCTGCCCTGACGTCTTTTCCCTTGTAAAGGTAGTTGTTCATCACTTTTTCAGCAAAGTAGTGCGCGTTTTCAATCTGTGCCGAGAGGGATTCATATTCCCTGACAAACAGTTTCCGAACTGCCTTGCTCCGTTCCCGGTCCGTCTCTCCGAACGAAAGGTCGTCACGGCGGATTGGCGGCAGGATTTTTATGGTCATTTGTCCCTTTCTCAGCAAAAGATCTTCTTTGGGAAGCACAAAGCCGAATCCGTGCAGCAAAACCGGGGTGATGTCCAGTTCCAACATCTCGGCAAGATGAAAGGCTCCTTTGTGAAAACGGAGAATAGAACAATCAGCAGAACGCGTTCCTTCCGGGAAGATCATCACCGAATATCCGTTGGCTACACGATCCCTGATATGATCCAGATGGGTATGCATGTATTCTATCGGGAGGAAATCGGCAAAGCGCAGGATCCCTTTGTAAAAAGGAGAATTCCATTCCCTGTTGTTGGTCATGATGATGATCTTCGGGTGGAGCATTATCACGGCCATCAGATCCAGGTGACTCTGGTGGTTTGCCACAATGACCGAAGGTCGCGAAAAATCCGCATTTTCCCGGCCCAGAAGTGCTGTCCGTGTCCCGGGAACCCTGTATACCACAAAACGGCAAATTCCTTGCAGGATTTTGTGGAAACGCAGTTTATTCCTCTCGTTCTTTCCTCCGAAGAATAACAGAAACCTGCCGGCCAGGCTCAGGTATACCACTCCCAAAAGGAAAAAGGTGAAGGATACGGCAGAATAGAAAAAATTCTTTATCGTAAGCGGTTCATCCCTGTATTTTCCGCGTTTTGTTACCAGTAACCTGTAAAGGAAAGGAGGAACCACATAGGCTGTAATGACAACGGATACCATACCGATTATTGTGACCTGGGCCAGCGAACGCATGGCCGGATGTCTGGCCAGTATAAGTGAGCCTATACCTGCCAGCATGATCAGTGCAGATAAAGCTACGGTATTTTTATACGTTCCCAGCATTTTTCTTCGGTAGGTATATTCATAGATCATACCTTCCGTGATGAAAATGGTATAATCATCCCCCAGACCGAATATGAAAGTGGCCAGTATAATATTCACTATGTTAAACTGGATGTTGAACAGGCTCATAATTCCCAAAATCCATATCCAGCTGACAGCCAGGGGTGCAAAGGCTATCAGGCTCAGTTCAAGACGTCCGAATGACAAAGTCAGGAAAAGGAATACTATGAATCCGCAAATGAAAAGAACGTAATCAAAATCGGATGAAAGCGATGCGATCATCATCCGGGTCACGGATCCTACATCAAAGGCAAATGTTCGGTTTCCCGCCCGGTTGAGTTCCCGTTCCGTTTGCGATGCTTTTTCGGGATCTATGTGCAGCATGGTATAGACCATGCTTCTGCCCGGTTTTTCCACAAGGTAGTTGCCGGCCAAATGATCGGTTATTGGTCCGAATTCATTCGTTTCCAAGGGAATATACGAATGTGTAAGAAGTGTTTGAAGACTGGCGAAGGCCCCTTCCCTGAATCCGTTTTCCTTTGCAGCAAGATTGAAATCACGTAAGAAATCTTCTTTGCGGGTATCCCAGAAATGGTTCCACCGGGCAATCCGTTCTTCCTGTTTGGAACGGGAAGGCAGAAAATTGCCGATCCCCGAGTGGCGGTATTCTTCAATCAGTGGCTGTACGGCTTCATAATTTTCAAGTGCCCGGTCAAGGGATGATCCTTCGGCCACAAAATACATAACATGTTGCGATCCCTGCGTCTGATCCAGCATTTTGTTCATGCTGTTGTGCTGTTCGGGAGTCATGTAATTGATGGACTGCATGTCTGCATTGAAAACCGCTCCTTTATTGATAACCAGAAAAAAAACAGTTAGCAGCAGCAAACCTCCGGTGATCCATTTGTTCTTTTCCGGCGCCGAGTCGGCTAACTTTCCAAAATGAAAATGTCCGGTTACCGGTTTACCGGAAGGGATCATGTGCGGCAGAAAAACCAGAACAAACAAAATGGTACCCAGCAGCAGGAGTGTGGCAAACAATCCAAAACTTCGCATGGCGGGAGAACTGATAAAAAGCAGACTCAGGAATGCTCCCATTGTAGTAATGTTTCCCGTAGTGAGCGGAGAAACTATATCAGATAAGGTACGGCGGGAAGAATATCCTTCCCGGATGTGCGAAAGGAAATGCAACGGGTAATTCACAGCTATCCCAACGATCACGGAACCGGCTCCTATGGCAATAAGTGACAGTGAAGAAGTTATTAATCCGGCCATGGCAAAGGCAAAGAGAGATCCGGCCAGTACAGAAACAGCTATCAGCAGGATATGCTTAATATTTCTGAAATAAAGAGCAAGCAGGATGGCAATGACCACCAGGGCAACGGCCACGGAAATCCATGTATCCTTTCTTATGCGGTTGGCATTGGTCAGGGCAATGTAAGCAGCTCCAAATGGCGTTGCCTGAATTTCATGACTGAATGCCTCATGTGTTTCTTCTATGGCCCGGTCTATGGCTGCAATGAGTTTTTTGTTATTACCTGTGTCGGCAGTAGGATATCTTGAGTCTATGGTTATCACGGCCTCTGAACCGTCTTTGGAAAAGATGTGATCCGAATGGATCGTAAAGCGGTCTTCCAAACTGAATCCCTGCAGTTTTTCAAGCAACGGACCGGAAAACATCAATGGATCTTTGAGCAATGTGTTTTTAAGGACCATCCCGGCAGGGGAGAGCAAGGTCGTTTTTACCTGTGACAAACGTTCCCGGATGATTTCCGGCCGTATGAGTGAATCTATGGCCGCATAATCTGATTCCTCCAGGAAATAGGGCATGTTTGATGTTACAAAATTGCTTACTTCCAGCATCATGGAGGGATCAATGCGCCATGTGACAGCGGCAATATGTTCTTCAGCCTCTCCCTGTTCCAGCAATTCGCCCAGGTGATCGGCCGCATTGATCAGCAGCTCCTTCTGCGGTACTGCTCCGGGTTCAGCCATGGAGATGTTAATGATAATCTTGCTGGCACCTCCTATATTCCGGTAAGCATAATCAATGCGTTCATGTTCCTTGTCCGATGTCAGAAATCCCGAAATGTCTTCGTTAAAATCCAGCAGCAGAAGTCCCCCTGCCGCAAGTAACGTGCAGCAGGCAAGCAGGATATAGAGTTGCCGGGTGTGATTACGGAAATGATCGAATATTTTCAGGAACGTTTGAACCATGATCTTAGAAGCATTGAAGGGTATCCGTAGAACACTGCGGAAAGGGTAAGGAGTGTGTTTAGCAAACTAATCCTGAGGAAATCCCGTCCTTTACGAAAATGTGTAACCCTTTGGTCGGCCGGTGCATAAAAAACTTTTATGGGCAGAGGTACTATCGGAACACGTTTCCAGGCCAGCCTTACCAAGATTTCCAGTTCTGTTTCGTAACGCGTTGTATACAAGCGCAATTTTTTCATTCGGTACAGGGGATAAAGCCTGAATCCTGTCTGGGTATCTGGGAGTTTTCTGAAAGTCTGCAATGCGAACCAGAAATTGGAAAAACGGTTGGCAAAAGTGTTTTTTCCGGGCATATTTTCCTGTTTCAACAGTCGGCTTCCCAAAATCACGGCTCCCGGATTTTTTTCCAGGGCTTCCAAAAAACGGGGTATCTCTGAAGGATAATGCTGCCCGTCGGCGTCCAGGGTAATGGCGTAACGGTACCCCCTTGCCAGTGCAAAAGAAAACGCTCTTTTAAGCGCGTATCCTTTCCCTTTGTTATCAGTATATGATATGATTTCCGGTTTATGAGACAAACTTCTGAGCAATTCCACGGTATTGTCTGTGGAACCATCGTTGACCACTATCATGTGTTTGCAATACCCCAGTGTTTCGTCAATAACGCGAGGCAGAGTGGACGCATTGTTATACGTTGGAATAATTACGCAGATATCGTCTCTTTCAGGCATAAAGTCATTCGGGTCATTATTGTTTCACCTTCCAGGATATCTGTCCTGACGCGCCATTCCTGATTTTCAAGTTCGGTAACCAGTAACCTGAAAACGATCAGTGGATGTTCCCCGGGATGTATGCCTTTCAAAAACTTCACATTATCTGCCTTTTTCAGAAGCAAATCTTTTTGCAATGTAACAGCTGCCAGTTCCCGGGCCATTTCCACCAGACAAGCCCCCGGAGTTATTGGATTCCCGGGGAAATGAGCACCGTATATCCTGTGTTCCGGGTTCAGACGCACGGTGATGACGTGTTCTTCTCCCGGGTGATCATTGGATGTTATTCGGTAAAGATCATTTAGAAACATACGATTCAAACATTTTATCTTCAATGGGTACGTTGATGCGCATATTGCCCATGCGGACCGTGGTTTTATCACCGGAAACTTCATGGATGACCACAGTCTGGATCATATAATCTTCCTTGCGGAAAAACAGTTCGAGTTCCGTAAGAATACGTTTCATTTCCCGTTTAATAGGCACCAGTTTCACATGTATGTAGTCACTTTCACTTACGTATTGAGTCATGAAATCGTCATTTTCATCCAGGATATCCCCGTTAAGTCCCATCAATATAATATTGCCAATGTGCCTGAAAAGCCCTCCGGCTCCATTATCTGCCACAGGCTTTCCATCCTTTCCCAGTAATACCAGTTCATTGTTCCTGAATATAAAACCTGAATGGTCCGGCATGTTGTATTGCCAGAGAAGCGCAACGTCTTTTTGATAAACCAGCCTGCCTCTGGATATGCCCTTTTCCGTGAGCACAGAAACTTCCCTTTCTTGCTGAAAATCACATGTAAGCGTACTGACCTCTTTCAACGCGGCACGCATATCCGGCGGAAGTTCCTGTGACACTGGAAATGCAGCCGGAAGTGAAAAAATCAAGGCAATAAGGATATTGAACATAGACTATTGTTTAAGTAGGAAAAATACCCCGGCAACTATCAAAATTACTCCTATCCAGCGTGCTGGAGGTATCGCTTCTTTAAAAATTAATAAGGCAGCCAACATCCCGAAAACATAGGCAAAACTGGTTATGGGGTAGGCAATGGAGAACGGATAATGTTTTAAAATGTACATCCATAGGATAGTGGCAGACACAAAAAGCAGTCCCGTGAGCGCAAAATACCAGTTTGTAAACAAATGTTTGAAATACGTCCAGGTGAAGCTGAATTTTTCCATATGCTGCATGGAAATCTTCAGGCATACTTGTCCGGATGCCAGCAATATGGTTTGTGTGAGTGACAAAAGTATGAATTTCAGCATTTTGTCAAGAATATCAATGAGGTTTCCGAATCCCTGTAGTTATTAATCAGCAACACGTTGTCAGGCAACATGCCACGTTGCATTTTAACGGCGGCCGCATAAACTTCATAAGCATGGTTTGTGAATGACTCCCCGAACAAAGGCTTTACCGATGGGGGCGTGATCCAGTCCTGCGGGGATATTCCCAACCGGGAAGATGTTTCCCGTATGGCATTTTCAATACGTTCCGGAGTAGGATTATGCATGAGTATCACTTCACTGATACAGGCCATCGGGTTTTTCCCGGGGTTGTCTGCCAGCATGAAAGTAACAGCGGTTTCCCCCGCCATTTTTCCTTCCCAGAATCCTACTTTATCCAGGACTTTGAAATAATTGGGTATCATTTCGTCAAAACCTCCCACCAACGCACTGCTTATCCTGCCCAGTTGAAACTGCATGAAAGCATCCAGCAGCGCACTTTCAAAAGACACACCCAAATGTACGTATGTACTGTTGTACCCGGTACATTTCAAATGTACGGCAATGTGTGAACTGATGGTATTGTGAGTGGAATTGATAAAATTGGTGGGTTGCAGGAATTCTTCCCCTTCTTCCAGCATGGCCATCAGGAATTTTTCAGTTGTTTCCAGGCATCCCAGACCCGTACCGACAATGATGGCATCCGGATCTTTTATACCGGTATCTTCAACGACGGTCATGGAGGTGGCTATGGCCCGTTTCAATATTTTTCCCATTCTTCTGGAAGCTACGGGATCCAGGAAACGTTTGTAATCTGCTTCTAAGGAACGCTGGAAAGGAACGTCGTAGGAGATCGGATTATCCAGCCAGTCGTCACAGAGAGGATTTTGTACTGATATTTGCGCTGCTGCCTGTATATATACGGCCATATCGGTTAGATTTTAGAGAAAATGCATGTTGTATCGTTCCCTCCGAACCCGAATGAATTGGTCATGACATGACGGATGGGCCGGGGTGGTTTTTCATCGGTTACAGGACGGAAGGATAGCATTTCCATGGGATTTTTGTAATTCAGGTTCACCGGCAGAAAATCGTTCAGCATGGCCAGTATGGAGATCACAGATTCCACACCTCCGGCCGCACTGGTGGTATGTCCCGTATACGATTTGGTAGAAGAAACAGGGGGAACACTATCGGCCCCGAATACACGCATCAGGGCTTTGCCTTCACTTTCATCGTTGTTGGGAGTACCCGTTCCGTGTGCATTTACGTAGTCTATGTCTCCCGGGGTAAGGCCTGCTTCTTTAAGAGCTTTCGTCATGGAGAGAACGGCCCCGTCACCTTCCGGCGAGGATGCAGTCTGGTGGTAAGCGTCACAGGCATTTCCGTATCCTGCAACCAGGCACAGGGGTTTGACGCCCCTGGCTTTGACGGAAGCTTCCGATTCCAGAACCAGGTATGCAGCTCCTTCTCCCAGGTTCAGGCCTGCACGTGTATCGTCAAACGGCCTGCAGGGATCCTTATCCAGAATCTTGAGGGTATTGAATCCGTTCAGGTGAAATTTCGAGAGGCATTCACTGCCTCCTACAACAGCAATGGTAGTTCTTCCCGTGCGGATCATGTCGGAACCCATAATCAATGCATTGGCTGCAGAAGAACATGCCGTTGACAGGGTGGAGAGCATGCTGAAACCTCCATAGTGATCTGCAATCATCTGCGTACATACTCCGCAATCGTGAGACAGGATGTAATCGTCGTAGGTTTTGTCAGGGGTAAGCATCTTCAGAAAATATTTCTCGGTATTTTCCATGCCTCCCACAGTCGTTCCGGATATCAGCACCGGGTTCAGTGAATTCTTTCCTCTGATTCCTGCCATTTCAAGGGCTTCTCCCAAGGCAATGATACCCATCAGGGAGGTCCGTGTGGTCATTTCTTCTTCAGGGACACCTGCCATACGGCGTAATTCATCCGTACTGAAGGGTATCTCGGCGCAGGGGAGGTGAGAATGCATAGATTCCAGCCAACGCAAAGGCCCTATACCGCTTTTTCGACGGTGAAGGGATTCCAGGGTTGCCGGTGTACCGGCACCCAGCGCTGAAATTATCCCGTATCCGGTAACGTATACTTTTTCCATCCGGAAATTTATTTTGTACGGTGTTTCTGTATGTATTCCGCCATTGTGGCAACGGATTTGAATATTTCCTTGCTTTTTCCCGGATCTTCCAGTTTGATCCCGTAATTCTTTTCCATCAGAACGATCAGCTCCAGTGCATCTATGGAATCAAGGCCCAGTCCTTCTACAAACAGTGGGGCATTCGTATCTATGTCATCAGGTGTAATGTCTTCAAGGTTCAACGCTTCGATGATCTGTTTTTTTAGTTCTAAAATCAACTCTTCCATGTTAGTTTTAATAAAGTTGGTTAATATTTAATGTGTTGAAATCCATTCCTTCGGGGCTTTCTTTTTCCACCATCATAACCAGCACGTCACAAAGATCGTCCAGGTATTCTGTCCATCCGCACAAAACGCGGTTGATACCGGGTGATGAAAAAGCCCATTCTATAAATATATGTATTTTTTCCGCATCAAAATCCTTCAGGATAAAAAAAGATGTTTCTCCCAGGATCTTGTTCCGGATGGCAACTTCTCCCGTTACTATATTGGGAAGTGTGTACACGAAAACCGCCGGACTGGGATAATAATTGTCCGGATCAATGGTCTCCTGGAAACGTTTGTCATCGTCCAATGAAGCACTTCTGTTCGCAAATACCACGGAAGTCGATCCGTCAGGTGTTTCGCTATCGTAATCCAGCGAACGCAATACTATTTCAGAAGCCAAAAATCCGGCCTTGGACAGGTTGTCCATCTTGTGAAACTTGGGGTATTTCGCATCCAGGTAACGGTATATTTCCGTAAGACGCGCAGATCCCGGGTCGCCTGAAAAGGATATCTCAAGCTTCTTTCCGTTCAGGATAACCTGCTGGTCTGTTATGCGGCAATATGAGGTTATTTTCTTCATAAGGCATTCTCAAATAACAGGACGGCATTGCAACCACCGAAACCGGACAAGGTTTTTATACAGAATCTTTTGTCCGTTTTTGAAAGGGTAGTGGAGACGTTTATTGCTCCCTCAATTCCGGGTTGTTCATAGCCTGATGAAGGCAAGATCAATCCCTGTTCCAGTGCTTTGGTGGCAATAACGGACTCCAGAATGCCCGCAGCCCCAAGGGTATGTCCAAATTGTGCCTTCAGGCTGAAGATAAGAGTGGACTCCAGTCCTGCACGGGAAAAAGCGACTGCTTCCATCTGGTCGTTATAAGGCGTTGCCGTTCCGTGTGCACTAATAAAAGCAATTTCACCGGCAGGCAAGTTTCCTAAAGCAGTTTTCAAAGCCCGGAAAAGTCCTTCGCCTGTTCGTGAAGGTCCGGAAATATGGTTGGCATCGTTCCGGATGCTTCCACTGACCAGCGCAATACCCGGTTTTTTTTCTTTTCCGTAAACGATCGTGGCAGCCGCCTCGCCAAGGTTCAATCCTTTTCTGCGGGCATCAAAGGGGCGGCAACGTTCCCCGTCAAGGGATTTAAAAGATTGAAAGCCCGATACAATGAAGTCCGGGGCCAGGTCCACGCCCGTTACCACCACGTGATCGTAGTTGCCCTGATCCAGTAATTGGATGGCTGCGATTTGTGCACATGCTCCAGAAATGCAGGCATTGGAAACGGTTACGGGTACATTGGGGTTTCCGAAAAAACCCGCAAGCAAACCGGCTGTGTGCCACAGATGGAGCCTGTCCTTTTCAAACCCGTGGGAGGGGAGACCCAGTAAATGAATATTTCCTTTGGTAGAAGAAAGTACAAAACAGGTACGCGCCGAGGAAGCACTGATACCTGCCTCTTCCATTGCAATATGTGCCGAGAGCAGCATGGCTTGTTCAGGAAGAGTATATTCCTCTTTCTTCTTAAAAACAGTCCGGAATGTTTCTTCCAGTTTTCCGGGGTCCAGGCGGGAAACCGCAATATCATTACCGGCCGGATCTTTCCCTGGGGCTATGCCGCTTTTTCCCTCAAGAACCGCTTGGTAATTGGCTGTAGTGGTAAAACCCAGGGAAGAAATTATGTTATCTGAAAGCTTATATATCATATAACGTGGTGTCTCTTTTTCCATTCAGTGTAGAAATCGGGACTGTACAATACCAGTTTGTAATCGCTGTCCAGAAATACCTGTGTGGTACTGCCTGTGGCAGCCAGTGCATTGTCTTTTTCCCTGAATATTTGGTATTTAAATATCACTTTTGCGGCTTTCACCGGTATGTATTCAATTTCTATACGGGCCGTATCCCCGTATTGCAACGGATTTTTAAACTCAAACTGCATATCTACCAGCGGCGCATAAAACCCGTTATCAAAATAGTTCTGGTAGGTCAGTCCGTACTTTCGGCCGAAAGCTTCCCGGGCATCTTCAAAATATTGAACGTAAGACCCGTGCCATACAATGTTCATGGAATCCACCTCGCTGAAGCGTATCAGGATCTGTTTCGTTTCCTTAAGTAAGTTAGGTTTCTTCATAAGGCTGACTTTCCGTGTCGGTTAAAAACAGTTTCATGTGCGCCGTTGCAGCGATTTTGCCTTTGCAACGGATCTCGGCCTTCAACAAAATCGCATTGAACACCTCGTGCTCTATCAATATCCCTGTTTCCAGGTGATCTCCCGGAACAGGTCTGAAAAATACATTGAAATCCTTTACGGCACCAATGATCCCGAGCTTAACGGAAAGATCGTTGTCAAGGCTTTTGTATCCAAGACGGGCCGCACAGGTCTGGGCCATGTTTTCCATCATTCCGGCTTCTGAAAAATACCCGTTCAGGCAAAATATGTTGTCCTCAGTAACGGTCATCTCCGTAGCCGCATAGTACCCTTCAAATTCCGTCAGCTTGTCCACCATAACAAAAGGAGGTCTGTGCGGTATCAATTCCAATATGTTGTATGGCTTTATCATAGAGTTCAGTTATCCCAGAATTTGTAAAAATTAAACCATTGGTGCGGGTACGCTTTCACCACTTCTTCCAGTTGCCGGACATAGTTTTGACATAGTGCCCTGGCGATATCCCTTGATGTTTTATATTGTGAACGGTCTACTTCAACTGTCTTACAGATAGTGTGATACATAAGGCCGGGTTCTTTCATAACGTAAAGAGAGACCATGGGAACACCCAGTTGGGCAGCCATCATAAAAGCGCCCATTGGAAATTGTGCGGGACTGCCCAGGAAAGGTACGGTAAAAGATTTTGTACTCCCGAAAAGACGGTCGCAGGGCATGCTAACAATATCTCCGTTCTCTAGTGCCGATTTGATGACAAACAGATGGGACATATCTGCAGAAACCGGTATCAGATCAGCCATGTTCCCTGAAAGTGCCCTGGCCCTGTTGGCCTGTATGAAAGCCGATTCGCCTCCGAAAACTACGGCATTGAGTTTCTTCAGATCCTGTTGCATAAAATACCCGCAGATCTCAAAATTACCCACATGCGCTCCCGAGATGATAAACCCGCCCGAACCGTTGAGTAGACGCGTAAATTCATCCCAATCTGTGATCCGGGATTTGAATATGTTTTTCTTCCGGGCAAAAATGTAAAACCTGTCCATCATCATCTGCCCGAACAGAAAATGGTTTTTGTAGACATGATACACCAAATGGCGTGTAAATCCATTGTGTTTCAAGTAGTCTTTTATGGCCAGGTAGGCTTTGCGGCTGAACAACAGGTAGAAGGGTATGATAAAAGCCAGGATGGCATAACCCACCCGTATATTTACACAGCGGAATAAAAAGAACAATGCTTTTTGTCCGAAATTTCCCCCGCCGGTAGTTCCCTTCCACGCCGGTTTCTTTTCTGCCATTACGTTGCTTTGATCCGTCCTTCTATATAGTCGTAAAACTGGGATAAGGTTTTGACGTTGGTCATTTCCTCGGGTTTTATCTTAAACCCGAAATTCTGTTCAACCACCACCACTATGTCAACAAAATCAAGGCTGTCAATGCCCAGATCTTCTTTCAGAAAAGCTTCGTCTTTCAGGGCATCTGCTTCCACCTCTATATCTTCGATTAAAAAGTTGTTAACAATTTCTTTGATTTCGTTCCTGTTCATGATCAGTATATTGTGCGTGCTAAATTTTTTTCAATATCAATGCGCTGTTGGTTCCTCCGAATCCAAAGGAATTGGAAAGGCAAATATCCAACTTCTTATCTAAAGTTTTGGCAATTATATTCAAATTTTTTGATATATCATCCGGTTCTTCCAGATTGATGTTCGGTGCAATGAAGGAATGCTTCATCATCAACAGGGTATAGACGATCTCGCTGGCACCGGCCATCCAGCATTCATGCCCGGTCATTCCTTTAGTGGAACTTACGGGTGTCTTATATGCTCCAAAGAGCCGGTCTATAGCCATCGCTTCGTAACTGTCACCTATGACAGTGGATGTGGCGTGTGCGTTAATATAATCAATATCAGAGGGTTTCAGACCGGCATCGGCCAATGCCCTTTCCATGGCCATTGCAGATCCCCGGTCGCTCGGCTGGGATATGTGTGCCCCGTTGGAGGAAAAACCGTATCCGATTATTTCTCCGTAAATGGTGGCACCACGTTTCATGGCATGCTCGTATTCTTCCAGGATCAACGTTGCTGCGCCTCCGCTGGGAACCAGACCGTCCCTGTTCTTATCAAACGGGCGGGAAGACTTCAACGGTTCATCCACCCGTGTGGAAAAAGCATTCAGTCCGTCAAAACTGGCCATACTCAGGTAATTGGTCTCCTGTGCACCCCCGCAAACGATCATATCCTGCAAGCCCAGACGGATAAACATGGTTCCCAATCCTATGGTATGCGAGCCGCTTGAACAAGCGGCACTGATGGTCATGTTGATTCCCCGGAGCTTGAAGATCGTAGACAAATTCATGGTTACGGTAGAATTCATGGACTGGAAGATGGCTCCGGACCCCAACAGGGTAGTGTCTTTTTTCTCTACACAGATCTCGTGCGATTCAATGACTGCTTTGCTGGAGGAATCGTTCCCGTAGAGGATACCGGTTTCGTTATTTTCCAGGTAATCCATGTCAATACCGGCATCTTTGAGTGCCTGTTCCGTGGCCACGTATGCATACTCGCCTTCTTCGGGCAAACATATCCTTTGGCGGCGGCTCAGGGTTCCTTTAAGTTCGGGACGCGGTACAATGCCCGTAAGAGGGGAGCGGTAGCCGTATTCGGTCCGCGCCGGATCAATCCCTATACCGCATTTTCCTGCGTACAGGCTTTCCCGTACTTCTTCCACATTCGTTCCAATGCATGAATGGATCCCGATCCCTGTTATCACAACTCTTTTCATAAGCTTTCTATGTATGTAATCCACCGTTTACAGACAACACCTGTCCCGTTATGTAGGAAGCTTCCGGGCTGGCAAAGAAGGCCACAGCGGCTGCTACCTCATAGGGTTGCCCGAAACGACCGGCCGGAATGCGTCCTTTATGGTCATTCTGGTTGATGTCTGCAGTCATATCTGTTTCTATAAATCCGGGAGCCACACAATTCACGGTGACTTTGCGCGGGGCAACTTCCATGGCCAGTGACCGTGTTGCACCAATGATACCCGCTTTGGAGGCAGAATAATTTGTTTGGCCTGCCATACCGGTCAGTCCGGACAGGGACGTAACGTTTATAATCCTTCCGTTACGTTTTGTAAGCATGTTTTTCAGTACCCGGCGGGTTACGTAAAAAAATCCGAACAAGTTGGTCTCCAATACTTTATTCCATTGTTCATCTTGCATGAAAATCATCAGGTTGTCTTCCCGGATCCCGGCATTGTTTACCAGTACACTGATGTATTCCCCGGGATGGGCATCTTCCCATTTTTCCAGGGCTTCATCCACTTCCCGGCGGAAAGCCACATTGAAAGGTATGATCTCGGCGGATCCGCCGGCTTCTTCAACCAGCTTTACGGTTTCCAGGGCAGCTGAACGGTTGGATGCATAATTGACCAGGACGGCATATCCTTCCCGGGCCAAAGCCACGCAAACAGCCCTTCCGATACCTCTTGATCCCCCCGTTACCAACGCATATTTCATGATGTTAAGGCTTATTGTTTATAATATATTCAACAGTTTTGGCAATATAAGGGAACAGCACTTCGTCCTCCTTTACTGCCGGGAAGAATGATCGTATCTGATCGTAAATTCCCCGGGTGAAAGGTGACAAGCTGTTTTCAATACCCAGGCAGTCAACTCCTTGCATCAGGGCCATCAAATGAATTGCAGTCACCTGGAATGCGTTTTCAATGACTTTTGCCGTTATCAATGCCGAGTTGGTTCCCATGCTTACCACATCCTGGTTGTCGTTGTTGTTCGGTATTGAGTGAATGTAATTGGGCATGCACAAGGTCTGGCATTCAGCGGTAGTGGAAGTGGCCGTAAACTGGGCTGCCTGCATTCCGTAATTCAATCCCGGAACACCCAGATTGACAAAAGCGGGCAGTATCTGGTTCACTTTGTCGTGACAAATGTAATTCAACTGCCTTTCCATAAGCATGGTCAATTTGGTCACGGCTATCTTCATCTTGTCCATTTCCAGGGAAATGTAATCCCCGTGGAAATTTCCGCCATGGTATACGTTTTTACTGTCGGGATCCACAATCGGGTTGTCGCACGAGGAATTCAGTTCATCCAAAATCACTCTCATGGATTGCTCCAGTGTATCGGCAACAGGACCAAGTATCTGGGGTACGCAACGCAAAGAATAGAAAGGCTGCACTTTATCCCGGAACACTTTGTCTCCGTTAACCTCTTTATTGTACAGGTAAGACTGACGCCTTTTTAGACGTTGGCTTCCTGTAAGCATTTCCGACATTTTTTCGGCTATGAAGATTTGTCCTTTGTGGCGCTTTTTGCGGTTCAACTCGGGTGACAGAAAATCATCGTACGATCCTGCGATTTCATTGACCAGTGACGATGCGGCTACTGCCCATTGCATAAGTCTGCCTGTATGCAGCAGGTTGATTAGTCCTATTCCGGTCATTACCGCTGTGCCGTTGTTAATTGCAAGGCCTTCCCGTATATGGATTTCTACGGGTTCCAGTCCGTTTTCAAGCAGCACGTCTTTACTGTTGCGGAATTGACCCTTGTAATGCACTTTGCCTTCACCTATCAGGGCCAGTCCCATGTGTGCCAGCTGTACCAGGTCTCCGCTTGCTCCTACGCCACCGTGTTGCGGAATCACGGGATAAATTCCCCGGTTTATAAATTCGGTCAGTAGCAACGGCAGGGAAGGGTGTACCCCTGAGTATCCCTGGACATAAGTGGCCAGGCGGGCGATCATGGCTGCTTTAACCTGAGTATCTGTAAGCAACTCCCCGGTACCGCATGCATGAGAACGGATCAAATTCAGTTGTAACTGTTTCAGATCCTTATCATCCACTCTAAACTGGGACATGGGGCCAAAACCCGTATTGATCCCGTAGATGACTTTTTCTTTTGAAAATTCTTTTAAAAAATTGAAAGAACGTTCCATTCTTTCGTATGCTTCCCTGCCTGGGGCTATTGTTTCCCCTCCAAATAAAAGATCCTCTATATCTTTTATATTCAGCTCTTTATCGTATACTAGCATATAATCTAAATACCGCTCGGTTAATAAATTTACAAAGATACATTTTTTATATTAACCTTGTGGACCCTTTCAGTTTAATATCCGCTGAAGAGGATCCTACCAACAGATTTACCGGGCCTTCTTCCGTAACAAACATATCTTTTTCTGCATCCCAGTATGCCAAGTTTTCTGCTTTCAGGCATAAGGTGACTTTCACGGATTCTCCGGCAGGGACCATTACCCGTGCAAAACCCGCTAGTTGTCTGCCCGGCCTTTCCACTTTGGAAGCCGGGTATTCCACATAAAGCTGAACAACTTCTTCACCGTCCAGTTTGCCTGTGTTTTTCAGGATGAATTCAACATTTACAGAATCCCGGAATGCTTTTTCAACTTTCAGCGAACCATACTCAAACCGGGTATAACTCAGTCCGTACCCGAAAGGATAGAGCGGTTCCCCTTTGAAATACATATAGGTTCTGCCGTTACGGATGTTGTAATCCATTATGGGCGGCAGATCGGTAATGTCACGTACCCAGGTCTGGGTAGTTCTTCCGGCCGGATTGACTTTCCCGAACAAGACATCGGCAAGGCCGTTGCCCATTTCCTGGGAATTGTTGGTTATATGAACGATGGATGGTATGTGTGCATCGGACCAGTTTATGGCAAAAGGAAAACTGCTCACCAGGGCCAACACGGTTCTTGGATTGGCCTGCAAAACCAGTTTTGCCAGGTCTTCCTGTTCCAGCGTAAGTGCCTTCCGGTCTACGGCTTCGCGTCCGTCGCTGGGGACAGGCGAATAAAACCAGCGGGCATCGGTCCCGTATGGATGGTTGCCGATGCATACCACGGCCACATCGGCTTTTGATGCCGCAATGACAGCTTTGTCCATGGTATTGGACGGTTCAAAGAAAACTTTCACATCCGGTCCTACGGCATTGCGAATCCCTTCCAGTATTGTTACCGCATAGGCCGGCGTACCGCTGTACCAGTCATAAAGGACTTCATTGGCCCTGGGGCCTATAACGGCTATGGAACGGATTTTATCCGCATTCAGGGGAAGCAACGGTGCTTTTTCCCCGTCGGCAGGGTTGTTTTTCAGCAGAACGGCCGATTTTGCAGTGACCAACCGTGCAAAATCCTTGACTTTTTGATCTTCCCAGGGTTTTCGGGTGTCCGTCACTCCGATCCCGGTATAAGGTTGTTGTGCGTAATCCGCGGGACTGTCAAGTAAGCCGAGTTTCAAAGCCACGTAAAGATTACCGCGGATCGCCCGGTCAATTTCCCCTTCGGTCAGGATCCCGTTGGTAACTGCCTGATTGATGGCCAGCAGGTAATCATCCAGGAATTGGCCAACGGTAGCTTTTACAACGGCAGCTGCCCCTTCCCAGAGTGTGGGAAAAGCTTTATGTGCAGTGATCAAAAGCCTCAGGGCCCCTCCGTCGGTACAAATAATCCCGTTGTTACCCCATTCCCGGCGGGTGATGCTCTCCAGGATCGGGTGTATGGTCATGGGGATCCCGTTCCATGCATTATAGGATGCCATGAAGGCACGGGAGCCGCCTTCAGTGATGCCTTTGTAAAAAGGATAGGAATAATATTCCCGGAAAAGCCTCTCGTCAAAATCGGAAGAGGTAGAATCACGGCCATCCTCATTGCTGTTGGCCATGAAATGTTTCATCAGGGAAGCGCTTTTCCAATACTCGGGGTGATCTCCCTGCAATCCTTTGACAAAGGCCACGGTCAGACGGGAAGCCAGGTAAGCGTCCTCGCCGTAACTTTCCTCGGTCCTTCCCCAACGAGGATCCCTTGCCAGGTCCGCATTCGGGGCACGCATGACCATACCTCCCCGGGGATTTTCCGGTCGCTGTGTGTAATATCTTATTTCATGTGCCTCTATTTCAGCTACTTTTCGGACCAAAGCCGTATCCCATGTGGATCCCAGTCCGTAAGCCTGGGGAAACGTGGTGGTAGGCTGATCCTGGCGCCCTCCCCAATGTGCGGGACCTCCCAGGGCCATACCGTGCAGCCCTTCCGAATGTCCCGTACTGCGGATACCCAGGCGGGGTACGCCCAGATCGGTAGATAACAGGTTGATTTTTTCTTCTATGGTAAGCATGTCCAACAGGATGTCAATGCGTTGGTCGGCGGAAAGGTCCCTGTTGTG